>NZ_JBFUKZ010000028.1:0-104397 GCF_056400585.1 Mucilaginibacter sp. P5_A6
GGGTTGGACTAACCTCTGGTGAATCTGTTATGGCGCCAGCTGTATTGCAGAGTAGCTACGTTGGGAATAGATAAGCGCTGAAAGCATCTAAGTGCGAAACTAGCCACAAGATGAGACTTCCATTGAGGGTCGTAGGAGACTACTACGTTGATAGGTCATAGGTATAAAGGTGGTGACATCATAGCCGAGTGATACTAATTGCCCGAAGCTTTCTCATAGCAGGTAATGAATGGTTCATTGGTTGACTGGTTCAGTAGTTCATTGGTAGCAATACTAATAAACGAATGAACAAGTGAACTAATGAACCGAGAAAAACTAATACTGTTGTTTTCTTTAATCAAGAACTTCTTTCAATAATATGTCATTGTTTAGCTGAAAGCTAAAGGCGTAAAGCCAAAAGCGAAGCAGCAAACAAACTAATGAATTGGCAAAGAAGCTTTATGCTTTGAGCCTTGAGCTTTCCGCTCAAAAGAAATTCAGGTGCCTATATCGGCGGTGTCTACCTCTTCCCATTCCGAACAGAGAAGTCAAGCCCGCCAGAGCCGATGGTACTGCGGTAAAACGTGGGAGAGTAGGTCGGTGCCCAATCTTAAATCAAGCCCTTGTCCGGAAACGGTCAAGGGCTTTTTTGTGCACCTTTGTTTTTTCGGGTAAAGTTAAAAGTCAAAATTCAAAAAAGGGGGCGATTAGCTTAGTGCCTTTACTTTTATGCTATAAATGACCAGAAAAGGGGGACTTTTAGGGTTATTTTGGATAGAAAAAGTGCAGAAAAGTGCAGAAATATCAAGGTTTGTGTGAGGATTATTAAGCATCCCTTTTTGATCCCTTAATCCACCATCCCGGCTACCTGCCGGGACCCTGAAATGCTCCGCTGGCTACCCTTTGGAACACCTTCCAGGTACTGACAAAGTAGTGTCACCACTTTGTGGAATGGCGGGTGGTATATTTGTAGGGTTCCTTGCACCCTTAACACTCCATAATCATGCAGCCACACAAAGCAGAATATCATCCAATCCCCTATATTAGTCCCTCTAAATAACCCCCAATGGAAAATACCGCCCTAAGCACTATGGAAGAAATAGTGAAAAAACAATTGGATGCTTACAATGCCCGTGATATTGATTTGTTTATGACTTACTGGGCCGATGATGCTTTGTATTATGAATTTCCGGATACCTTGTTAGCCAGCGGGGCGGCAGCCATCCGCGAACGGCATATTACCCGGTTTAAAGAACCCAATTTATTTGGCAAACTGATTAGCCGTACAGTGCTCAACAATAAGGTTGTGGACTTTGAGGTTGTTTCGCGCACTTTTGCGGATGGACCTGGGCATATTGATGCGCTTTGTATTTATGAAGTGGCAAATGATAAAATCGCGAAAGCCTGGTTTATTATGGGTTCGCCGGTTTTGGATGGGGAAGGGTAGCCAAAATAATATTACCCGGTTAAACTTAGTCTTTCGTCGAATTGATATTCCCTCCTTCAGGGTCTCGGGATTTTGCCACCCGCAATTGACGGATTGGTGGTGGCTTTAATTCAAATCAAAAAAACCTGCCGTTGCGGGCAGGTTTTTGCTTCAGTTATAGGACAGTTAAAAGTTAATTTATAGAGATGATCTTGTACAGGATCCAGTTATCGGTTTCGTAAGCACGTTTGTAGTTGATACCGCTGTTAACTTTCCTGATGAGGGGAATATATTTATCGTTGAGCTGTGTATAGCCTGTGAATGGATTTTTAGGCGTGGCAATAAGTATGTAGTCGGCGTAATGGTATGGGGTTTCTATGGCGCTTAAAAAAATGTTCTGGTAGGGCAGTGTTAACCTTTTAATATCAGTAGTAAATGCTGCAACAGGGTACGATACCGCATCATCCATCAGTATATGTGTATTTTGTGGCAGGCTGTTAATGTATGTAGCCATTTCTATCGTTTCGGCCTGATCGGTATTAGAGCCTCGGTTTATAAGGGTTGTGATGAAACTCTTCTCATCATGTATAAATGATCTGGACAGAAAAATGTACCCGGTATATAATTGCAGCAAAACTACAAATACGATGATAAGCTTAAACAGTTTTTGATTACGGACGGTTTTGGCTTTAAACACGAGGCATAATATGGCAAGAATAAGAAAGATGAGGTAGTACTCATAAGTAATAAACAGCTTATCGTACTTCATGTGCAAAAACTCCACAAATGCAAATGGCGTTAAAATGGTTAGCGCCTGGTAGGTGCTTTCTCTGAAAAGGTAAATACCCACCAAAATAAGCGGGCAAAAATAAATAACCCTTGCCGAAACCAATATGGAAACATCGGGCAGCCGGTAGTTGACGGCCGCGGTGGTCATATCGTAATTAAGCTTATCTACCAGTACATTCCAGGTGGCGTATGGACTTTCAATAAAGTAGTTGAGATCGCTGGCATGGGTTAAATTGAGCAGCTTATAACATATAACCGATGCTATTGGCAGTATAAACAGGATGATGTAAATAGCGGCCGTTTTACCCACAAGCTTACGGCGCAGCGATGGATTGTTGAAACTCAAAAACAACCTGAAGATGGACTCCTTTTCGCCAAGGTTTAAGCTTTGCAGGGTAATGGCCAATACCAGCGGGATAAAAAACAGGCAGATCCATATAAACTTATAATCGCAAAAAATTAATGTAACCAGCGAGATACTGGCCAGCGAAACGTGAAACGTAGTGTTTGACCGGTAAAACTTCAACAGGTTATAAAAGAACAGGAAAAAAAAGATAAGCACCAGGTAAATTGCCTTACCCGATGTAGCTACATAGAGCATCCCCGGATGAAAAAAGAACAATAACGCAACCATGCACAGGTAAAAGTCGTCGTCTTTTATACGGGAGTTCATTGCCGATGCAATAATGTAAAACAGAGCCGCCGTGCCTATTGCCGATGCTATTACCGGCGCCAGGAAAGTATTGATGGAGCTAAAAATGATGGCGCCATAAAAAGGTAAAAGCGGTGCTGTAAGGCCCATTATTTTTATGCGGTTGCCAAGGCCATCAAAAATGATTTTGGTTTTTTCGATGTAAAAAATGCTTTCCTGGTTATAGTAGCCCCAATGGTTCATATAAACACCCACCACCATATAATAAGCGGCAAGCATTACAGTTACTATAAACACAAATTGGTTTTTTGATATGATCATTTAACAACGTTTGTGGGGTTATTAACTTTACTTAAACCATGGTTTGTTTTTTCCCAATAAAACGGATTGGTTATTAACTGATATAAACCCATATATGCCGCCGCCGAATGCATTAACCAGTAAATAGGATTTGCAATGGCAAACAATATCAGTTCAAAATACCTGCGTTTAAATACGGCCATCATGTTTACGTATATCATCAGGATGTTGCCCACCATCAGGTTAAATATGGCCATAAACAAAACCCAATCCGGAAACAGGCTGCGGATGGTTGAAAAATCAAATACCAGATAACAAATAAAAATAGACAGTAACAGGGGATAAACCAAAAATGTGGCCGATGTGGCGCCAATAAAAAAATTAAAGCCCAGGAAACCTTTCCAGCCAATTTTTCTTACAAGGGCAGCCGGGTTGCGCATGTGGACCAGGTAGGTTTGCATATATCCCTTTATCCACCGGGACCGCTGGCGGATCCAGTTAAAGGGTTCGTTGTTGGCTTCCTCGTAAGTAGTAGAGTTGATGATGGCTACTTTATATCCTTTGGCATATGCACGTACGCCCAGGTCGGCATCTTCGGTTACATTAAACGGGTCCCAGGCGCCAAGCTCAATCAGCGCGTCCATTTTAAAGTGGTTACTGGTGCCACCCAGGGGGATGGGGATATCAAGGGTATCCAGTCCGGGCAGCATGTAATCAAACCAATAGGAATACTCAAGGGTAAACATGCGGGTAAGAAAGTTCTCGTTACGGTTAAAGTAGTTGAGCGCACTTTGGATGCAGATGTAATGCTCAGGCAATTTGGTAAACAGGGCTACCACCTTTTTTAGCTGATCTGTATCGGGAATGTCTTCGGCATCATAAATGGTTAAAAACGTTCCCCTTGAAAAATGCAGACCGTAGTTACAAGCCTTCGGTTTGGTTTTTGGCATGTGAAAAGGCACAACAATCACTTCAAAAACGCCCGGGAAATCAAGGTTCTGAACAGCTTTTAGTGTTTTATCATCATCCTCTTCAATCAGTAGTTTAATATCAAGCTGATCGCGCGGGTAATCTAAACTTTGCAGGTTCCAGATGAGTTTTTTGATCAGCTTATCCTCTTTGTAAACCGGTAAAAGTATGGTGTAGGGCGGCAAATCATCATTAACAACATTGCGTACCTCTTCTTTGGAAACCGCCTGGTGCAGCTCGAACCGCGAACCCACCAATGCCAGGAATAGCTTAAATATAATAGCCACCAGGAAAAACATGCTGATAGCCACGTTTATAGCGATGGATGTATTTTTAAAGTTTAATACCATCCCTATAGCAATGAAGGCCAGCAGGCTAAAAATGAAAACCAGTTGCGGGGTTGTAAAGGTGATGGATGCCGAACTTTTTGGGTCGCGCCTTAAAAGTTCGTATACCGATGCTTTAACATATTTTTCTCCGAGCAGCTTATGGCTTAACCAGGTGATGTCAAGGTCATAGGCTACAATAATTTCGGGTTCCATATCATAGTTGAACCTTATAAAATCCAAAAATAACTGGTTGGTTGGATCTGCCATGAGGGTTACCACCCGGTTGTTCTGTATCCGCAGCGGCAGGGCAAGATGGTCATTGGCGAATTTCAGTTCTACCTTTTTAAGCACTTCGGGGTCAAAAGCCTCATCCCTTATTTGTGCAAATTGATAACCGGCGTTACTTAATGAGCGGTCGTAGTTTTTGCGGGAGATGTAACCAAAGTTAAGGGCGATTTTAACGTATGACATCCCCGATCTATCCGAAAATTTTTTGATCTTTTCCTGATCGCCTGGTGATATAAACCTGTCGTTAACCAAAAGTTCAGGAATTGAAATACTCATTATTTATAATGTAAGTTACGTTTGGTTAGTATTAAGTAGTTAGTATCGGGTATCAAGTATCAAGTATCAAGTATCAAGTATCAAGTATCAAGTATCAAGTATCAAGTATCAAGTACAGGTGTAAAAATCTTGATACTTGATACTAACTACTTGATACTTTAAAAGGTTAATCGTTAAACAGATCCTGTGATTTTTGAACTTTTGACCGCACGTACAGGAACGATAATAATATCAATATCAATATGCCTAACAGAATGTAAAGATTATAGGTGTCCCAGAAACGGGTAAGGTCGCTTTTGGTATCAATATACTCCAGGTTTTCGCTTGATTTATTGATGTTAAACAAGTATTTGTTTGAGTTAACATCAGATATACATACGTTACTTGATAGTGTTGAAAGTTGCTCGGTAATTGATTTTGAAGCAGCCAGGAACGCTTCGGAAATGTGTTTTCCGGTTGCCGTAATAACCAGCGTGGCGTTATTGCTGCGCCCGTAAAATATCTGGGCCAGGCCGTTTGATACCGTATCTGATAATGAATATACCGGGGTATTGGTATCGGTATTGTATAGCCTAAAGTCTCTTTCGAACTGAATTGGCGCATCAGCGAACTCTTTTAATAGCTGGTCATCTTTTGATAACAGGGCGATAATGTTATATTTTTTAAGATCGGCTGATGGAATATCGCTCGAGTAAACAAACTCAGGGAAATTGTTGGCGTTAATGTTATTGTTTAGTTCATAAATGATCTCGCCCATTGCGCCGGCGGCATATTTTGCATAGTCCTTGGTAACAATTATGCGGGTAGTACCGGTATTAAATGCCTCCGGATACTGGTAAAAGCTCAGGTCGCTGGTTACAAAAGGGTTTTTTGATTCCAGGTATGATTTATCTACGTCAACCTCGGCAAAAAAGTTGGTAAAACTATCCTTGCAATGCCCGCTTGTTGGGTAAAACCTAAACTCGGCCTCAAGGGTGTTGTATTTATGGTGCTGGTAACGGTTAATGGTTATGGCTGTATTTAATTTGCCGGTTGCATCCAGCTTTTCGCTGCTGATGAGCAAGCCATTTAAATAGATGTTGAAGAAACCGCGGTCGCCCGGGCTTAAAGCGCTGTAATTGGCTATAAACCTTATCTCAACTTCTTTTGGCGTAAAGCTAAAGTCGCTGTTTTTAAAGGTATAAGCGCTTTTTAATGAACCTATGCCCGATAGGAAGTCGCCAACACCGCCAATTTGTTTTAATGAAAGCTTTGAACGGTTTTCATCAATTGTTTTCGAGAAGGTGTTTTGCGCTTTTTCAATCAACAGGTAATCGCCATAAGTTGAATTTAAAACATTCATGTTACCTAAAGCGGTGATGGCTTTTTCGTACCCTTTATCGTCGCCGCCGGTTACAAATAAAATTTCTTTAATAACATTTTCCTGTGATGCTACTTTAACAGGTACAAGTACGCCCCTGGATTCAACCATCCGGGTATTGGTATCGGTAACCAGGGTAATTGATTTGTGCAGGTAAAATAAACCCTGATCGCTTTGCGGCGATATTTTAATAAGATCGCGCGCTGCTGCCGGCAGTGATGATATATTGCCAACCCTGATGTAGTTTCGTACACTATCCGGAACATGAGATTCGTCATACACCATGATGTCTCTTGTTTGGGTCTTTTTCAGTCTTGAATAAGCCCATGCTACGGCTTTAAGGTCGTGCAGTGAAGGATTGGCGGGGTAAACGATCGCTTTTTTTGAATCGAAGCAATTGCTGATGTTTACGTTACTAAAAAAGCTTTTATTGCTGCGCACCAGCGACAGGTATGAATAATTTTTAACCTTTACCCACATGGCGGGGTTATCCAGGTCGCGGCACTCATCATCTGTTATAGTGAGGAGGGTTTTTATCTGTACTTTTAGGAATTTATCGTTCGACAGATCGGCCCTGGTTAAGTTAAGGGCTATTTTTTGGATAGAATCTTTGGTCATTCTGCCGCTATATGCCGGCTTATTATTAATAATAACGTTGATGAACGAGCGTTCTTTTAACAAAGCTTGTGATGGTTCAAAAAATAAAACCACTTTGCTGCCATTCATCTCGGTAAGCGGCGTGATCTTAAAATAAAATGAATTGGCGCCGCTCATGCCATATATTACGTCGTCATCATGGCCCAACGATTTAAAGGTTACCATGTTTTGTGCTCTTGATGCCGTGCTGAAGAGAAATAAAAAGGCTAAGAGGGATAAAAGTTTATTCATCTGGTTGTAAATAATTAATTTATAACGTAAAATTCTACTCTGAAATAATTACCATTCTCGTCACTGCGGTATGATAGTTCGCCGCCCATTTCCTGGGTCATGAGTTTGGCTATTGAAAGGCCAAGCCCCAGGCGGCTTTCGGTAACGCCCGATGTATCATTAAGTGTTTTTAATTTATTGAACATCATATCCAATTCATCCTGTCCAATAGCAATACCTTCGTCAATTAATTCAAATACAAAACGTTGGCGCTGAAGGCTGGTTACAACTTTTATAGTATTATTGGTTTGCGAAAATTTTATGGCATTTGATAACAGATTTTGAAATACCTGCCCTGCAAATACCTTATCGAGCCTTACATTAAGCGGCAGCTTTAAAATATTATCAATAAGGTGGATGTTTTTCATTTGGGCGGTTTCAAACAAGCCTTTAAAAACTTGCATAACCTCAATATTTATATCAAATATTTCCAGGTTAAATTTCATTTCCGGCGATTCGATCTCTTTAACATCCATCAGCTTATTAAGCATGTACTGCATCTTCTCGGTCGACTCGGTTATATAACCCACATATTCTTTTTGATCATTACTTAGCCGGTAATCTTCATCTTTTATCATGTTATTACTCATCACTATCGAGCCGATGAGGTTTTTAAGATCATGCCCCGCAATATTAATAAAGCTGTTCTTTTGCCCGTCCAGCTTACGTAATTGCTCATATTGCATATCAATAAGGTTGTTTTTCTCGTTGATAGAGGTGTTTTGCTGTTTTAGTTGGTCATTTGATTTTTCAATCATTAGCTGTGATTTAACATCGCGCTGCATTACCTTGTAACGGGTATTAGGAATAAGGCATGATATTACAGCAATAATAAAAAACAATTGCCCCCCATTGCTGATGGCGATATCAAGATTATATTCATGCTGCATATTAAAAAATATGGCAAGCAATAATATTGCTAATAAAAGCTGGATGATGGAGTTAACAGGCTCCCAAAACACCTGCAGGTTAAAAAATAATATTAGTGTGGCAAAAAGTGAATAATATATATTTAGATTTTGAACATTTACTATGTTACAAAGGAATGCCGATGTTACAGATAACAACAACATTGTAATATGAAGTAATATGCGATAATTATACTTTTTATATTGAATAAAGCTATGCAAAGCATAAATTATTAAGCATATAATTATACGCACAATAAAAAACTGGAGCCAAATATCCTCGGCATATATAAAATCAACTATGCTAAAAAGAGGGTAAAGAAATATAATAGTCCAAACAATATTATTGGTTTGATACCAGGCTTTTTTTGAGGTCTCTTTTATTAATTCTTCTTTTGTAATTTGAACAAACATTATTCGTTATCTTGAAATTATAAATTAAGGCCTATGCTGGTTGACTGTTTTAAACAAAATAGGTGGAGGAACAAAACAATATGTTTTACGAACATGTTAAGGCTTTTGTTAATATTATTATTTATTGCAACAGGTTGCCCAGTTACAAAAAGCAGTCCAAAAAACGGCAGCTTGCGTGCGTTGGCCTTTAAACGAGCATATGCCCTAAATAATGGTATCAGTTTTTCATGGCTGGAGCAAACCTGGAATAAAAACATACCCGGGCAGGGGGCAATCAAAGATGCCGATTTTTTGCTGTTAAAAAAGCTTGGTTTCAGGAGCATAAGGTTACCTGTAGCATTTACATTCTTCGAATCAGAACGCGTATCGTCTGAGCAAATACAGGGATACATTGATAAAGTAATTAAGCAATGTCATAGATACGGATTTAAATTGGTATTGGATTACCATTACGGGAAATTAACAGATACCAATTACAGTACCGAAACCCCTAAAATCATCAGTTTATGGCAAAAATTGGCTAAAAGGTATAAATATGCAAGTGCCGACGATGTTTTCTTTGAGTTGTATAACGAGCCGCCCCATATGAACCCCAATGTGTGGAAAGACGCAATATATAATATAGTAACTGCCGTACGCAAAGTTGATAAAACACGCACGTTTATTATTGGTGCTTCAAACTATAACAGCATATATGAGCTGAGCCGGTTTGTAAGACTTGCCGATGAGAACATTATTTACACATTTCACTTTTATGAACCTTTCTTTTTTACCCACCAGGGTGCAGCCTGGGTAGGCAACCAGGTTGCAACAACCGGGGTATCATTTCCTTATAGTGCGGAAAATTTTCCAGTGCTTAACCCGAAGGCTAAGGGCACGAGCGGCGAAATTAACTATGAATTGTATAAGCGCGATGGCAACGAACAGTCGGTAAACGATAAACTGCAGATAGTAAAGACCTGGGCTGTTAAGTATGATGTGCCGGTTATTTGCGGCGAGTATGGCGCCTATAATAAATATGCTGATATTGATAGCCGCTGCAGGTATATTAAGGCTGTAAGAACAGCGTTAAAAAAACTTCATATACCGGGTATGTTTTGGGATTATAACGACACGTTTTCTATATTTACAGGCAAGCCATCAATGGATAGTTTACCGGCCTGTATGAAAGACGCAATAGGTTATAAAGCCTTAAAATGATGTAACATTATTGTGCTTTAAATGTTACCTTTGAAGATTAATAATTTGTTATGGAATTTTTTGTAGAAAAGCGCAGGGAAGTAATGAGCCACATAGAAAAATTCATGCTCGAAAAGATGTATGATTTTTTAAAACCTGTTGACACGATATGGCAGCCATCAGATTTTTTGCCTGATTCTTCAAGAGATACTTTTTTTAACGAGATTAAAGAGTTACAGGAAAGCGCCCAGGGACTTAGCTATGATTTGATAGCGGTTTTAGTTGGTGATACAATTACCGAAGAAGCCCTGCCAACCTATGAATCATGGCTTACCATGGTTGATGGGGTATCAAAAGATGAAGCTGGTGGCTGGATGAAATGGACCCGCCACTGGACCGCCGAAGAGAACCGCCACGGCGATCTGCTAAACAAATACCTTTATCTTTCGGGTCGTGTTAATATGCGTATGATGGAGGTATCAACCCAGTATTTAATTGCCGATGGCTTTGATATTGGTACCGGAACCGACCCCTACCGCAACTTTATATATACCTCTTTCCAGGAACTGGCAACAAACGTATCGCACAGGCGCGTAGCATCACAGGCTAAAAAAGATGGTGATACCCTGCTATCAAAAATGTGTGGTGTAATTGCCGGTGATGAGGCCCGCCATGCTAAAGCGTACAAATACTTTATTGAAAAGATATTTGAAGTTGATCCTAACGAGGCTATGATAGCCTTTGAGGATATGATGCGTAA
The DNA here is from genome assembly GCF_056400585.1 of Mucilaginibacter sp. P5_A6. Lineage (NCBI taxonomy): Bacteria > Pseudomonadati > Bacteroidota > Sphingobacteriia > Sphingobacteriales > Sphingobacteriaceae > Mucilaginibacter > Mucilaginibacter sp. P5_A6. The sequence continues at coordinate 10,557 of NZ_JBFUKZ010000028.1, forward strand.
AAAAATTGTAATGCCGGCCCATTTCCTGCGCGAAGTTGGTTTAAAAATTGGCCAAACCTTTGGCCACTTTACCGATGCTGCCCAGCGTTTGGGTATCTACACGGCTATCGACTATGTGGATATACTGAAAGAACTGATAGAAGACTGGCATATTGAAAGTGTTACCGACCTTAACGAAAGCGGCGAAAAGGCCCGTGATTATATCATGAACCTGCCCGGCCGCCTGATACGTGTAGCCGACCGTATGAAAAACCCGATGCTTGAATATAAATTTAGCTGGATAAACGGGTAAGGCTCATTAAAAGATATTTAAGGAGAGACGCATGAAAATGCGTCTTTTTTGTTTAGCGTACTTTGGGTTTACATTAGCCTTCCCGCACCAGGTCGGTACCCCGGCTGCCGGCAACATCGGCAAACAATCTGTTCAGGATTGATTCAATTGTCAGCGAGTTTACATCATCTACATAATGCTCATTTCGGGTTATCCAAAGTTCGTTGCCATTGATGTGCAGGCTGAACAAAACACCTTCATACAAATCCGGCTGACTTATTTCAAGAACATCATCCTTCCCGCTTATGGTAAAGTTAATATCACTATGCCTGCACTCATGGAAAAGCGGGTTTAGCTTGTATTGCAGGATATTAAATAACTCATGAATATGAATGGGCGAGTGGAGTGTTATAATTTTCATGATAATACATTTGCATTGTTTAATATTACAAAGCAAATTTGTTATTGTTTGAGCCCCACCCAACCCTCCCCAGAGGAGAGGGCTTTGAAATGCCATTATGAAGGTATATATGGGGCAATTGTTAATAAATATCAATCTAAAAAAACAACAAGTCGCCCCTTCAGGGGGAGATTTAGAGGGGGCTTATATGAACTACAAATTACTTGGCCGCTCGGGCCTTAAAGTTTCTGAACTATGCCTGGGTACCATGGGTTTTGGTACCGAAGGAGGCTGGGGTGCCGATGCGGCAACCAGTTTTGCTATTATGGACGCCTACGCCAATGCCGGCGGCAACTTCCTGGATACCGCCAATATTTACAAACTGGGCACCAGCGAAAAGATCATTGGCGATTATATTGGTAACCATGACCGTGATTATTTTGTGCTGGCTACCAAATACACCCTAAAGGATAACATAACCAACCCTAATGCATCGGGCAATAACCGTAAAAACATGATGCGTAGTGTGGAGGAAAGTCTGAAGCGCTTGAAAACCGATTTTATTGATGTTTTGTACCTGCATATCTGGGATAATATTACCCCGATTGATGAAGTATTGCGCGCAATGGACGACCTGATTAAGCAAGGCAAAATAACTTATGCTGCCATAAGCGATACACCCGCCTGGGTGGTAGCCAAAGGGAACACCATTGCCGAGCTGATGGGCTGGAGCCAGTTTATTGCCTTACAGGTAGAGTACAGCCTGCTGGCCCGTACCGCCGAGCGTGAGCTGATACCAATGGCCAAACATTTTGGGATGACGGTTACGCCATGGGCTCCGCTTGCAGGTGGCGCGCTTACCGGTAAATATTTAAAAGGTGATAAAGGACGTATAAAACCCGAAAGCAACCGACTGAATGCCCGTGCGGAAAAGATTACAAAAGTAGTAATGGAAGTAGCCGCCGAACTTGGTGTATCCGAAAGCCACGTGGCGCTGAACTGGACCCGCCAGCAATATTTTTCCTGTATCCCGATTGTGGGCGCTACCAAAGTAGATCAGTTGCTGGATAATTTAAAAACCGTTGATGTTACTTTAAGCGCCGATCAGATGAAACGCCTGAGCGATGCCAGCGCTATTGAATTAGGTTTTCCCGGCGACTTTTTTAACGAGGAAGCTGTTAAGAATAATAGCTTCGGTGGATTTTATGATAGGGTGGAGAAGAGGTAGTGTTAAGTCAGCAGTACTAAGTCGTAAGTTATAAGCTGAACCTATCCTTTTTTGACTTCGAACTTAATACTTTCGGCTAAAGGCTAAAGCCAATTTAAGGCTGACACGACAGTAGTAGCTTCACACAACTTACCGGATGCCTTCGGAGTTAGTTGTCTTTGTTTCATGCCGCACATGGTGTTCATGGCGGCTGCCTTCATAATTATCCTTTTGGTGAAGCTTTTCCCTTTTACGGTTACGGCTAAAATACCGCCTTACCCGGCGAAAAATATGTTGGCTTTTTTGAATAAAACGGGAATCCCAATGGTCAAATTTTCCGGTTAATGCCATGGTGCCGAATATGATAAAGCCTCCTATCATTACAATAACAAATATGTGCAGTCCGGTTGTTAGGAATTCTATCATGGTATCAAACAAGGCAATCGCTATGCCAAATAGTTAAGGGGCTTTTTTTGAATGATAATATACTGGCAGGCCGCTACAAATAATTGGATCTGGCGCTTTAATCCTGGCGGGTCGAGTTGCTAAAACTGTTTTAAATAAACAGAGCTAACCAATTCGCCATACAGGATATTGGCAGGCTCATCAATGCTAAACCAGGGATCTTGCTGGTATTGAAGCAACTGGATGCTTTGGGCGGGCATATAGCTTTGCGCTAACAGGAACTTTTTATGGTGACCGGAATTCTCCACCACATTCATTACAATAAAACAATGCCCCGGCGATCCGCCTTTGATAAATACATCGCCTGTTTTTAGGCTGTTAGGGTTTTGAACAGTTTTAAGTTCCTTCTGCAGTGATAGTGTACCGGCATAACTGAACACCAGGGTCATATACCGGAGAAAGTTATCATAACCGTAATCTCTTTTTGCTTTCAGTACCCAGCGGTCATTATTGTAACGATAGCCATCGGCATAATGCACAAAATCGCAACGGAAGCCGCTGGTAAAGTTGAACGCTATATCCTGATATTTCTTTTGGCTGTACAGGTATTCGCCCCGCAGGCGCATTACAGCATCGGCACATTGCTGCAGGTCGGTTTTGCCAACGCTTATATCCAGTATCCCGGCGGTATAGGGTTCGGTACGGGCTAACTTACCCTGGTAGGTTAAACATTGCGAACCATAAGGTTTAAGTGGTAATGCCTGCAACCATGCCCCAAAACTACCGGGAATTACAGGGCTTTGCCTGTAACCTGCGGGTATTTTAAAACGGGTTACCACGTTATCCGTTTTTACCGGACCGGCCCTCAGCATTGAGGCTATTAGCATTAAGAAAACTTTCATAAGGTTTTGGCTTGTTTTAGTTGCCGATAGGGATTGAAAGGTACAGGTAAACCATCCACCAGCTTAAAGGCCGAAAAATGCAGATGCGTAGGAGATCGTTTTTTATAGGCGTTATAGCCGGTACGGCCGACTTCGGCAATTTTTTGGCCGGGTTTAACTTCGTCGCCGGGCTTTACAAAAATGTTGTTGTTGTGAGCGTAATAAGTAAAGAAACCATTCTTAAGGCCTTCGGCACTGCTTGCTCCATCTCTGGGATGATAAATCCAAATAAATTTGCCTCCGCGGAGGTTGCTATTAACATTCCAACTATCCGAACAAGCGACTACCCAGCCTTCTTTAATAGCCAGTACATCTGTCGGTTTTTTAGTGTGATCATCAATGCAATCCTGGTTTTTATCAATAATAAAAATGTCATGTGCAGGATGAGCGGTATGTTTATTGCCATCAAGGTAATGATAGCCTTTATCCGAGTAACCATCTCCGTTTCCGCCAATAGCGCTAATATTATAACCTCTTAATGGAAAAATCCACCGGATGGGGCCCTTTGGAATCGTTATCCTGTTTTTCATGGCTTCGAAAGTATACATGGCATAAAAAAGAGTATCAAACCGTTTAACAAACATCTCTTTTTTTATTCCTCCTTTTAAAACCGCTGAGTTAAGTGCATTAAAGCGTTTGAAGTAAAAATCCTTATCCTGGTGAAATAAATAGTCACGTTGAGCAGCTACCCTAAGTGTCATGATGATTAGCAATCCAGCAAGCAGTACAGTTTTGCGCATAAGGTTTATCCTGAAGAATTAATATAACTAAATATTCATCAGAATATTATCCTTCAATTTTAATATCGTATTTGGCCAGCAGGCCGGGCAAGCCATGAATAGAGAACATGGCTTTTTTAATCACGTTATCGTCCGGATCGATAGTGTAATTATAAGAGCTGCGCAAATCGGCGCCTTTCAATATCGTGCGGCTAAAGAACGCGCGGTTAAGGTTGCAGTTGATGAATTTAGCCTCGGTAAGGTCGGCTTCGGTAAGGTCGGTCTCGGTCATAGCGCAATCTGCGAAGCGGGCTTTTTTGTTCTTCTTTTTGTAAAAGATCGCATTATCAAGTATACAACTTTCAAAATGCACCTCGAACAAAAAATCGCGGGCTTTGCCAAAGTTTAGTCCACTGAGTTTGCAGTGTTTAAACAGGATGTTCTGGAAACCTGTATCGGCTGCGTCGGCAAGGGCCAGGTTACAGCCATCAAACACACAATCAATAAAAATTACACCGTTGAAGTTGGCATGTGAAAGATCGCAGGAGATGAATTTGCAGTTTTCATAAGTGCGGTTACGGCCGGTAAGCTGCGCAGCCGGGGTTTTGGTGAAGGTTTCGTCCTCGATATGTTGCATTTTGCAAGTATCAGGTATTTTTTAATATCAGGTATTAATATTTTGTTTTATTAAGATTTGCCCTGCGGCACAAACAGAACATTCCTGCTAAACAAAGTATAAAAGTTCTTGATACCTGATACTCACGACTTGATACTAATATCATTCCCGCGTAATAAAAGTCACAGCAGGCCAATCAAACGTAACTTTATTGCGTTAATTATATCGTAATAAAGATAAGCACTATAATTGTTCTATGAGTTTAGCAGGATCCCGCAAAAAAGAGAAAAAGTACATCAATGTTATACCTACCGACGAAGCCGGCTTTGACAAACTGATCCCTATTATGAGGGAGTACATGAACAACAAAGCCGAAAACTCGCCAAAAAAACAAATAGGGCCTTTTAAAACCGATATTGCTGTTTATAATACTCCGCCGGCAAGCGGCCTGCGTATTTCATGGGTGGGCCACTCCAGTATACTGATAGAGATTGATGGCAAACGCATACTTACCGACCCTGTTTGGGGCGAGCGGGCTTCTTTTTCCAGGTTCTTCGGACCTAAACGTTTTTTTAAGCCCGCCATCGCTTTAAATGATCTGCCGCCGCTTGATGCTGTGATCGTATCGCATGATCATTATGATCACCTGGATAAGGAAACTATTGAATTTTTTGCAGGTAAGTCTATACCGTTCTATTGTTCCACAGGTGTGGGGCCATACCTTGTGCAATGGGGAATATTGAAAAACTTTATTACCGAAATGGATTGGGGCGATAGCGTAATGATAGGCAATGATGTAGTGGTAACTTCGGCCCCCGCAAGGCATTTTTCGGGCAGGGGGATAGTTAACCGTAACGAAACCTTGTGGGCAAGCTTTGTAATAAAAGGACCAAAACATAATATCTACTTCGGGGCCGATTCGGGTTGGTCGCCAAGTTTTGCGGAGATTGGTGAGGCATTTGGCCCTTTTGATTTAACGATGCTGGAAGTTGGAGCCTATGGCAGGTTCTGGCCTGATATTCATATGGGGCCCGATCATGCTTCGAACGCCCACATCGCCCTTAAAGGCAACCTGATGATGCCGATACATTACGGCACCTTCAACCTGGCTCCCCATGCCTGGTACGAGCCGGTTGAACGATTGGAAAAAATGGCAAAAGACAAAAAAATAAGCCTTTTTGTACCCGAGCCAGGCAAACCAACCGAGGTTAAGGGAGCATATAATTCGGAGTGGTGGAAGAGGTTTATGTAAGCCCCCAATCCTGCCCGGAAGGAAGGGCTAAAAAAGTCTCCACGCCAACCGGCGGGGGAGATTTAGAAGGGATTTGTAACATTTCCCCTTTTCCTTATTCCAATAAAAAAGCCCTGTAACATGTCCCAATCCTATATTTTAGTTATTAACGGCAAACCCGAAGGCCCTTTCAGCATGGATGAGCTAAAGGCTAAAAAAATAAAGCCGGGCGATTTTGTGAAAACTCCGGAAATGGACGATTACAAGGAAGCGCAGGAAATTGCCGAATTAAGGGAGCTTTTGGGCTTTGCCAAACCAGCTTTGCTGATGCAATACTTCGGTAGTTTTGACCAGCGGCTGTTAGCCTCGTTTTTAGATTGGTTTATTGTTTTTGGCGTATTTGTGCTCGTCATTTTTGTGGTAGTAATTATATTTATGCAGGATAAAGAGAGCCGCATGATAGTGAGTTTTAGCTTATTGGCATGTGTGCCCTTTGCCAAGATCATTTACCATATTGTGATGGAAAGCTCTGCAAGCCAGGCCACATTTGGCAAGCAAATGCTCAAAATAAAAGTAGTGGATATGCACGGCGATCGCATTAGCGTAGGCAAAGCTATAGCCCGCAACCTGTGTAAAATATTTTCGGTATTGACATTTTTTATCGGTTACCTGTTCGCGTTTTTTAACAAGCAGCAGCAGTGCCTGCATGATATGATGGCCGGCACAGTGGTGATTAAGGAGAGGTTGTTTTGATTGCGGTTGATGCTTAAATTTGAAATTTATGACATAAAAGGCAATAGCATCTATATAAATTCTTAAAAATGGCCTACTAATTCCCAGGTTATTTTAATCAGATCTTATTTAAAATACCTTTTTGTGTGAAGAACCCTATATACAACAATCTTGTTTCCAATTTCTTTATAATGAATTCCATATGGGAACCGATATAAAGGAGCTATTCTTATTTCTCTGTATCTTACTTGAAATAATTGGGGGCTGCTCTCTATGAACTTTATAGTTGCAAAAAACTCCTTAAAGAAATTATCTGTAATAGCCGGTAATATTTTGTTGTAATAATCCTGAATATCTTCTAAATCTTTTTCTGCATTAAGTCTGAAAATAATCTCGTAGATCATTTGGGGAGAAACCGTTTTTTAATATTTTGAAACGAAACATATTCAACTTTTCCGCTTTCTTCCTCATCAAGCATTCCGTCAATCATTGCTTTATATTCATCAGTTAATTCCAGGTTCAAATGATGTTGATGCAACAAATCCTCATATTCGCTTATTGGAATAATGACAGCGGTTTTCTCGCCTTTATCGTTAGTAATGAATTGAGTTGTCATTAATCAAATTTAACAAATTTTGTTAATCATTACAATTATGTTAATGATAAGACCATCCATTAATTTATCATTTACATCCAAACAACTTATTCCTCAACATAATCGTTAAATTTGCATCTTATTAATTATCCGCTGCATGAATACTGATGCCGTTAAATTGCTGCAAGGCCGTTATTGTAATTCGCTAACCGAATATTCGCGTTTTGTTACCCGCGAGATAAACATTGGTGATGTGCCTATGGGCGGTAATAACCCTATCCGCATTCAAAGCATGACCACTACCGATACCATGGATACCATTGGTACCGTGGAGCAGTCTATCCGGATGGTGGATGCCGGTTGCGAATATGTACGCATCACCGCGCCCAGCATCAAAGAAGCAAAAAACCTGGCCGAAATTAAAAAGCAGCTTCGCGCCCGCGGGTATAATGTACCCCTGGTTGCTGATATTCATTTTACGCCTAACGCTGCCGAGGTAGCCGCCCGTATTGTTGAAAAGGTGCGTGTAAATCCCGGTAACTATGCCGATAAAAAGAAGTTCGACCAGATAGATTATACCGACCTGGAATACCAGGGCGAGCTCGACCGCATTTACCAGAAATTTGCGCCGTTGGTTAATATCTGTAAAGAATATGGTACTGCCATGCGCATTGGTACCAACCACGGCTCGCTGAGCGACAGGATCATGAGCCGTTACGGTGATACCCCGCAGGGTATGGTTGAATCGGCCATGGAGTTTATGCGGATGTGCGAGGCGCTGAATTACTATAACCTGGTGATCAGCATGAAATCCAGCAATCCGCAGGTAATGGTGCAGGCCTACCGCTTACTGGTAGAAACCATGGTTGCCGAAGGCATGAACTACCCGCTGCATCTTGGCGTAACCGAAGCCGGCGACGGCGAGGATGGTCGTATAAAATCTGCTGTTGGTATAGGCACTTTATTAGAAGATGGCCTGGGCGATACTGTCCGCGTTTCCCTAACCGAGGAACCCGAAGCCGAAGCACCGGTAGCTATTGAACTGGTGAAACGCTATTCTTTGAGAGCGGAAGAGGTTAAAGGCGAAAGGCAAAAGGTGAAAGGCAGTGAAGTAGAAGATAAGGAAAACCTTTCACCCTTCACCTTTCACCTTTCACCTTCTTATAGTCCTTACGAATATAAAAAACGCCATACCTATGAGGCCAATGCCTTCATCGGCGGGCATATGGTGCCGAGGGTAGTGATCGATCTATCTGCAAAAAATCTGAAGGATCCGTCTATTTTGGCAGATGCCGGGTATCTGTACGTTCCGCTATTGGATAAATACAATATGGCCGAGCAATCGGTTGATTTTGTTTACCTGGCAGATGAATTACCCTCGTTTACTTTTCCGGCTAATTTAAAACAGCTATATAACTACAATACCTGGCAAAAGCTTGCCGATAAAACCAATTGCCATCCGTTATTCACCCTAAAGGAATACATCGGGGCAACAGATCGTACATCGGCATTAAACCTGGTAAAAATATTGCCTGCGGATATTGACTCGGAAGAATTTGGCTCATTGCCTTTTGATAACTCCCTGGTATTTGTATTGGAAACAAACCAACTTCATGGCATGGCCGATCAGCGTGGTTTCTTTTTCAAATTGGAAGAGTTGGGATTAGATGTTCCGGTGATTGTGAAAAGAGGCTACAGCCCCACCCAACCCTCCCCGGAAGGGAGGGCCTTAAGATCTGAAGTCTCCCCAACCGGGGGAGATTTAGAGGGGGCTACTACTACCCTACAACTCTACGCTGCTACCGATTTAGGCGCTCTGCTGGTTGATGGTTTTGGCGATGGGATCTGGATTGATGCGCCCCAACTTCCTTCCAATGTGATCACATCCACTGCTTTTGGCATTTTGCAGGCCACCCGTTCACGCATCTCCAAAACCGAATATATCAGCTGCCCAAGCTGCGGACGTACTTTGTTCGATCTGATGATCACTACGCAGATGATCCGCAGTCGTACAAGTCACCTCAAAGGGTTAAAAATTGGTATTATGGGTTGTATTGTAAATGGTCCGGGCGAAATGGCTGATGCCGATTATGGTTATGTAGGCTCGGGTACTGATAAGATCACCCTTTACCGCGGTAAAGAAGCTGTAAAGAAAAACATTAGCGCCGCAAACGCCCTTGATGAACTGATTGGGATTATTAAGGAAGATGGTAACTGGATAGAGCAGGAATAGCCCGGCAAGCCATATTTATGAGCGACAAGATCACCGTTTCAACTATCCCTTTAACCCTTAAGCGGCACCTGGAACTGGCCGGCAATATCAACGCTGATTTTGGAATAATTAATGACGGCTGGAACCAGGATGATTTTGCTGTATTAACCAACGAGCCAGGTGTAAACCATGGCTTACCAATTAAAACCGATTATTACTCGGTTATTTTATGCCTTAGGGGCAGCTGTAAAAAAACAATCGGGCATTTTGTATTTGAAGTTTACACCAACTCTGTTCATTTGGTATCGCCCCAGTTTATTACCTCTTTTGAGGATGCTTCTCCCGACCTGCTTTTGTACCAGGTACTGTTTAAAAAAGAGTTTTTGATCAATAATTTTCTTAAAGAAAACATCCTGGATAATCTTTTGGAGGTAAATCCGGATTATCCGCCAATTTATGGCCTGTCGCAAAAAAGTTGCGCATCCTTAAAATCGCTTTACGAAAAAATAAGTGACGAGAGCCAGGAGCAAGGCGCTTTCCATTTGCAGATCCTTCGCCTGTTGTTAACAGATCTGCTGTACGAAATGAACCGGGCCTGTGAAAACTGTTTGCTGCACTCCACGCGTCACCTAAGTAAACAGTATCAATTGGTATACAAGTTTAAAAAATTGGTTGAAGATCAGTTTTTAACCCTAAAAACGGTGCAGGAATATGCCGATGCCCTATTCATCTCCAGTAAATATTTAACCGAAATTGTAAAAAGCGAAACCGGGCAAAACGCCTTGCATGTTATCCATAACCGCCTTTACCTTGAAGCGCAATACCTGTTATCTTCATCCGGTCTCAGCATTAAGGAAATTGCCGAACGACTTAACTTTGATAACAGCTCGCATTTCAGTCGTTTTTTTAAGCGCTTTGCCGGCAGCAATCCTTCGGAGTTTAAGCAACTCCAATAAAAAAATCTCCATTTATCTTTCCATGCCCCCGTTATGACTGTTGCCTGACGGTAATAATCATCAATCGGAAAAATTGGTTGTTAAAACCGATTTATTGAGATTGATGAGCCACGATATCGGCAGTACCTTTGACTTGTCAATCAATAACAAAGGTCATGAAAAAGCAAAACATAGAATCAATAAAAGGCAGGTTACTTCAACTTTACTTTGGAACTTTCCAGATTTTGACCATCATTTACAGGTAATGATTTAGGGAGAATGCAAGCCCAACCATATAGGTAACAAACACTACAAAAACAACCAGCCGTTGCAGGCTTCACCATATACTTAACACATATTAAAAAAAGGCAGACTTTTATCGAGTTTGCCTTTTTAGCTTAAAAACCTTCGCTAAATTAAAACAACCGATGCACTGTCAGAAACTCTCCGGATAACACCATTTAACGAACCAGGCTTCCACTTTGGCAAAAGCTTAATAACCCGCACCGCTTCTTTATTCGCCTCTACAGTAAGTCCTTTTATAACTTTAACGTGGTTTAACTGCCCATTCTTTTCTACCACAAAGTAAACAATTACCTTTTTTCCGGATAACCCTTTTACCGGGTGCAATTTTGATTTGATAAACTCATCCAGTTTTGCCTGCCCTCCCGGAAACTCCGGCAATACTTCTTTGGGCGTTGCGGAGACTACTGTATCAGCAGTTTTTTTTGGGCGTTGGGCAAGTGCCCGCTGTTCTGAGCCGCAAAGGGTAAAAATTCCCCAAATTAATACAAGTTTAAATTTCATTGTATGTAATATTTATTTGTTAATATTCGTGTTATTTGTGAATACAGAAACCCAACAACACAACCTGATGCGTTTTGATAGATTTGTTAATACACCGCGTTAAACTCTGCAAACATATTCCCGGCTTCGGCAAGGCTGCTTAAGTTCACATAATCGCACACTTCGGCATACTCTGCCCATAGCTGGTGCACCACTTTATTTTGGTGGGCCTGCTGAATAGCTTCGGCAGACAACCATTCAAAAACTTCTACAATCGTGCCATCAGCAGCTTCCATAATTATGGCTTCCCTGTCGGTTACCAGCCCTTCTGCTTTAAGGCGCGGTACGTGGGTTTTGGTCAGTCCCTTTAATGCTTCGGCTTTGCCGGGCTTGGGTTTGTAGGCTACTATTACTATGCGTCCCATAATTGATGACGGTTTTTTGAGGCAATTTTACAATTTTAAAAACTCTTATAACAATACCGGGTTTGGTTTATAACATATGATGACTGTATGGTAACAATAACAGAACAATATGACAAAAAAAGTTGCAGACCAACTGGTAGAGATGCTGGTAAACGCAGGTATAAAAAGAATATACTCGGTGACGGGCGACAGCCTGAATGAGGTAAATGACGCGGTAAGGCGCGAAGGGAGTATTCAATGGATACACGTAAGACACGAGGAAGCCGGGGCCTATGCCGCGGGCGCAGAGGCGCAGCTAAACGGATTTGCCTGTTGTGCAGGCAGCAGCGGACCGGGCCATGTACACCTTATAAATGGTTTATATGATGCACACCGATCCGGCGCACCGGTTATTGCCATAGCATCAACCATTGCCAGTTTTGAGTTTGGCACTGGTTATTTCCAGGAAACCAATACCATTAAGTTATTTGAAGATTGCAGTTATTATAACCAGGTTGCCACAACGCCAAAGCAACTGCCGCGCATGCTGCAAGCCGGGATACAAAGCGCGCTGCACCAAAAGGGCGTTGCAGTAATTGGCCTGCCTGGCGATGTAACGAGTATGGAGGCTGTAGAAATAGATTCTGCCATTCAAAATTTTAATCCTATCCCGGTTATCCGCCCAGGTGACGCGGAGTTGCAACAGCTGGCCGCCATGTTTAACCAGTTTGATAAGATCACTATATTTTGCGGTATTGGCGCTGCCGATGCGCACGACGAGGTGGTTGCACTGTCACAAAAGCTGCATGCAACGGTTGCTTACTCGTTCCGGGCCAAAATGGATATCCAGTATAACAATCCTAACGAAGTTGGCATGACCGGGCTGTTAGGCCTGCCATCGGCCTATCATAGTATGCATGAGTCGGACCTGCTGGTTCTTTTGGGTACCGATTTTCCATATACACCATTTATGCCTGCCGATTGTAAAATTGTGCAGGTTGATACCAGACCCGAGCGCATTGGTCGCAGGGCTAAGGTTGATGTAGGATTATGCGGCACCATCAGGGATACCTTAACCGCGCTGCTGCCATTGGTAAGCCAAAAAGAAGATGATAGTTTTCTTAAAGCGCAGTTAAAACTTTACGCCGACGTAAAAGATAAAATGAAAACCTATGTTGACGACAGTGGCGAAACTGACAAGATCCATCCGGAGTACGTGGCCAGCATATTGGATAAAATTGCTGCCGATGATGCGATATTTACGGTAGATACAGGCATGTCATGCGTGTGGGGATCGCGTTATATTAACGCAACCGGCAAGCGCAAAATGATAGGCTCTTTTAATCATGGTTCTATGGCCAATGCTATGCCGCAGGCTATCGGCGCGGCTTTGGCGCGTCCCGGTCAGCAGGTTATTGCCCTTTGTGGCGATGGTGGTTTGTCTATGTTATTAGGCGATCTGGCAACTATTGTTCAATATAAATTACCTGTCAAGATCATCGTTTTCAACAACCGTTCCCTGGGTATGGTAAAGCTGGAAATGGAAGTAGCCGGCCTGCCCGATTGGCAAACCGATATGTACAACCCCGACTTTGCGCTGGTTGCCCAGGCCATGGGTATCAACGGCGTCAATGTTACGGAACCCGGCCAGGTAAGGCAAGCTATCAGTGAAGCGTTAGCCTTTAACGGCCCGGCATTGCTAAATATTTTCACCGATCCTAACGCCCTGGCCATGCCACCCAAAATAGAATTAAAACAAGTGGCAGGTATGGCCGTATCCATGACCAAGCTGATGCTCAACGGTCAAATGGATGAGGTGCTGGATACTGTTAAAGCTAATTACAAGCACCTGAAGGATTTGTTGTAGGAGGAGCAGATGAAAGGTCAAGGGTGAGAGCAAAAGATTCCAGAATAGCGAAGAAAATACAATGACAGTTTTTTTAATTATTTCTCCCGTATTTCTAAAACAACCCAAACTTATCCCTCACCCTGTGTCCATCTTCCAATACATAAACCATGGGTACTTCGTGGCCAAGGTCTTTAAAAACCATAATGTCGCGGTATTTCCGGGGGATGAGGTTGTAAAACGCGTACTCGTTATTGGGTGGTGCAAGATGATCAAGCAGGGGTTATTGCAATATTAAGATACCGTACCCGTTTGGGGGGCTTCGGTGGCATTTTTAACATTGAAGGTATAGCCGGCACGGCTGCTAAAAATGGCATCTTTACTGCCTGCTGTAAGCATGGTTGACACCTCCCCATCATCTTTATGAACAGGAAACTTCGCGCTAACGCCATTTATAGCTAAAAGGCAGATTATGCCAAGTATAGCGATATAAGTTTTTATAGTGATATAAGGTTTTAGGCTGGTCATGATTATTTATATTTAGGCTATTAAATAATTCACATAATGAATGTAATTGATAGTCGGGGTATTATCTTTTCGATTCGGGCATCTCCTTTTAGCTTTTATATAAAAGCTGATATGAAATCAATATTACCTGGTATCGATTCGGTAATTTAATGATGCTGAAAGACTGGTACCCGCAGCTGTATTACGCCCGGTAATGAAAGTTCCGCCTGTTAAAGATAACGACAGATTTTTGGCGAACGCATGCCCGTAACTTACCGATACCTGGTTAAAAGCAAAGTTTTTACCGGTGCTGGGGTTGGCCGATATAATGGGATTTGGGTTAATAAATGAATTACCGCTGGTTGCATAAAAACCGCCAACACTTACCGATACCTGCTCGTGAAAGTTTTTATCCAGCGTTAAACCATAGGTAAGGTTATACCTATCCTGGAAAATAGATTCGCCTCCAAAATACTCGCGTACAGCATTCTCTGCAACAAAATAACTTTGCCTGCCAAACAGGTGACCACTACCGGCAAAGGCAAGTTTAAGCTCCGATCCGTATTGACTATAACCCAAACCCGGATTGTTTTTGTACGTAGGTATAATGCCTGTAGCTTTTATACTAAAATAGTATTTGTAATTAATGTTAGCCAGGTAATATTTAATACCTATTTCAATATCCTGCAGGCCCGAGGTAGTAATAGCATTAGGTATACTATTGGTTTTAAAGTAATTTATGGAGTAAGGCACCAGGGCCGATATTGTAAATTTCCTGCTTATCCCGTATTCAGCATATAATGCATAGCTTATAGAATGGAATCGTCCGTTATCTTTAAAAGCTGTTCTATGACTGGTGGAATCAAATTGCTTATTGGCAAAAAAGTAACTTACCGATGGCGATAACACAAACCTGCCCGGCCTTACCGGGAAGCCATCGGCAAAGCTGTTGCTGCGCGCTAATGTTAGCAACATAACAGTGGTAAAAAGGTATTTTAATGCGTTATTATTGAGGGTCATAGTTTTATTCATAGGTATAGGTTAAAATAGGCCAAAGGTATCGCGCATCCAGCTGCCCTCATAATCTTTATATTTCTGGCTTACCTCGTGGCCAAGGTCTTTATAAACCATTACTTTTTTATCGGTATTTAAAGAGTTATAAACTGCATAACCATTGCCGGGCGGTACATACGGGTCAAGCAAACCTAAACCCAGCAGCGTGGGGCATTTAACATCGGTAGCAAAGTTTTTGGTATCGTAATACTCCATATTGCGTAAAACCTGGTCGAAAGTTACATCTGGTTTACCCGCAACATATTTTTTGATATCATTAATAGGCCAGTCAGCCGTGCCAACAAGGTTGTGTACATCACTTAAAATGGGGTTTTGCGCCGAGCAAATGGTAATCCTGCTATCTAAACCTGCAAGCGCTATGGCCAAATATCCACCCATACTACCACCGGTAGCTATAATCTGGTTGTGCCGTAGCTCCGGGCGCGAGTAAATGAAATCCACAGCACGCACGCAATCCATAATTACACCACGCATCACATATTTATTTTTATCCTCAATATTATAGGAGATAAATGCATCGCGCTCGGTATGGATCACATCGCGGCTGTTGCCTTGTCCGCGGGTATTAAGAGTGATAATAGCCAGGTCGTCATCTTTACCTACAATTGGCTTAAGCACCACCTGGTAGCCCGGTAAACCCAGCAATACCGAGAATTTTTTGCTTTTGTTACTGTTTTTGGGTAGGGTCATCCATCCACGGATGGTAAGGTTATCCAAAGATTTCATCTCGATAAGAAAAACCCTGCGGTTATCAGTATTTTGCGATGGTTGTTCGGTTACTTTAAACTGGGGTTTTACCTTTGCCAGCTCGGCTTTGGCCGTTTTCCAAAAACTATCAAAATCTGCAGGTTTTGGATAGGCGGACTTAATATCATCGGCCCTGATACCAAAAGCACGGCGGGTAGTATCGTCATAATCAGATACGTTGATCATCATATTCAGTTTATAAAACCCGGTTTTTAATGATGGTATCTCAAAGTTGTAATGTTCCTCGCTTTTCCTGCCAATCTTTACAGGCTTAATGAGGGTTTTAACCTTTACTCCTTTTTCATTGGTAATTGCATATGATATAGTGCCGGCCTGTTCGGTATCGTAACTGTTTTTTACGTCAAAGGAGAATGAGGCAGTTGAGCTAAAAATACCTTCTTTATTGTTGATGTTTAATACAGTTGATACAGTTTCTTCATCTTCTTTAGGGGAGGTATCGCCTTTAGCATGCGGAGAAACATGCTGCCCCAAGGCAAACTGAAAAGAGATTATTGTAAACGCTACGAGTAAATATTTTTTGAAGTAGGTAGTCATAAATAATTATTATGCAATGATCTTTGCCGACTCATTTTCGGGATTAAACCGTTTATTCCTGATCAGGAAATTTGATCTGCGGATATAATGGTTAAGCGGTTCCTCGATAAGCTTAAACAAAGTGATTGAAATTACATTTAAAACGATAAAAGCATACAGAAGGTTTAAACTATCGTATTCAAAGGGCGAATGCCAGTCGACCCCCCACTTGTCATAAAGTTCAAATGTGTAATCATTAAGCCAGTTAAAGCTATGGTGCAAAAAGGTATACATATAGCCCAGGTGTACCAGGTAAAATATATAAGAGCTTTTGCCAAGCAGTTCAACAAACGGGTTGGCCAGTATTTTTTTAAGTATGGTAGTTTCGGTAAGTATACCGTAAAAGAACAGCGCTATTGATAAAGCCAATAGGTAATTATTGGTAATGATGCCCAAAGGGTTATGTAAACCGGCTTCTTGTCCGGCCGGTATGGGCAGAACAGACATGATCCAAACGCAGAAGAAGATCAGGAAAAAGCCTAAGTATGTGAGCTTTTTATTGCTGCTTCCGTCCAGTTTTTGTTTGCGTACAATGAGTGCCAATTGGATGCCTGCAAAAAATTCAAAGCACCTGCCCAAAAAGGTGTACAGCATCATAAACGTAAAATTGCCGAAAAAGCCGTACCAGTTTACATGACTGAATACTAATACCAGCACAGCGCCCAGGGCGGTAATAGCGATAGGTTGGATATAAAACCTCTTGTACCTGGTAGCTATAAGAAAGATGAATGGTGCCGAAAAGTAAAAACATTCCTCAACCGTAAGCGACCACCCCTGTGCTATTCCTGTAAATTTAAGCTGATCAAAAAACCCCCGCAGAAAAACGATATTCATGAAAAACATCACAATGGGGTTATGACCGGCGGTAACGGTTTGGTTATTGGTAAAATAAAATGAGATGAAAGCTCCGATGGTTAAAATAGCATACATAGGGTAAATACGGGCTACCCTGTTTTTTAAGTATTGTTTAAACCAATCTTTAGTAAGTTTAAAACTATCAAAATAGCGGAAAGCAATTAAAAAGCCCGAAAGCACAAAGAAAATAGTAACCCCTATATGGAATTCATTGAAAAAACGTTGCACAGAGTGAGGAAATTTTTCATCAAAAATATACGCGAAATGCGATATGAATACCAGGTAAGCCGCCATTGCGCGTACACCAGTTAATGCGGGAATGTAGTTTTGTTGCGCTCTTTGTGACAAAATGGATGTAAGTTAAAGATTCCAGTCAAGTTTTTCGACTATCGGTTTACAAAATTGAGGCCAAAGATGTCTCAATCATTTTCTGTAACCGGAATTTACAGAATTAATGAAATTAACAGAATTTGCCTGTATATCAGTTATACTCAAAATCATATCAATTGGTTCTAAAAATTCTTTAATTCGTTTAATCCCGGTTTCAGACAGAAAGAGCACTCCCCTGCACCACACCTCTGCTCAATATCCTTTGGTCGATATAGTATTGGATCTCCGATTTTTTTAGCCCCCAATTTGGGGCTATTAGCAGTTCGCGGTCGCTAAGTCCAAACAGGCGCTGGATCACGATATCCGGGCGAACGCGCGGCAGCAATTCGCACAAAAAGTCGGCATATTCATCAATGCTGAACACTTTGAAAGGTTCGCGCTTGTATTTAACACCCATTACAGAGCCTTCTACAATATGCAGGTGGTGAAATTTCACAAATTTTATCTGTGGAAAACGGTTGATCTCATCGGCATATTTCAGCATCATTTCATGTGTTTCCCAGGGAAAACCAAAAATGGTGTGCACACAAACATCCAATTTGCTATTTTCAACCAATTTAAGGGCTTTTACTAATTCCTCGTGGTTACATCCGCGGTTTATCTGGGCGAGAGTTTCGTCATAAATAGATTCCATCCCCATTTCCAGGTCAACGTCAAATCTGTCGGTATAACTTTCCAGCAAGGCTATCTTTTCGGCGTCGATACAATCCGGGCGTGTGCCAATGCTCAGACCAACAATATCTTCGGTGCCATAGCTCAACGCTTCGTCGTACATCATTTTTAAATAATGCGCCGGTGCGTAGGTATTGGTATTGGGCTGAAAGTATATGATAAACTTATCAGCCTTATTGCCGCTACGGGCACGCTCCATACCCTGTATCACCTGCTCGCGTACAGTTGGCGCGTTACGGCTAACCGATGGGGTAAAGGAATCTACATTGCAATAGGTACAACCGCCATAGCCTTTTGAGCCATCACGGTTGGGGCAGGTAAAGCCGCCATCAACAATCACTTTAAATACACGATGGCCCTTATATTTTTCTTTAAGCCACGGGCCGTAATTGTTGTAGCCCTTCTCCCACACCTGTGTTGTTTCTCCTGTTAATTGCATTGTGCCGCAAAGATAGTGAATTGATTTACAGATAAGCGAATATGTAACCTGGGCCCGTTTGCAATAAGTGCAAGGGAAAGGAGCCAGGGAAGATTAAAACTCTTGCTTCAACCGTAGTAATTTCAATGAAATTATATTACACTTTTTTTCCGTTAAAAGTAATATTGTACAAATCGGTGCGCCTGTCTTTTAAATTTTGTACGCTGCCATATTCGTGCAATTCATCTAATAATGAAAGGTCCACATCGGCAATTACGATCATTTCGCTGTTGGGAGTAGCCTCTGATTGGATGCCGTTCGTAGGGAACCCAAAGTCAGACGGTGTAAATACTGCCGATTGAGCGTAGCTAATACCCATATTATTAACATTGGGCAGGTTACCTACGCAGCCGGCTATGGCCACATAGCATTCATTTTCAACCGCACGGGCCTGTGAACAAAATTTAACCCGGTTATATCCGTTCTGCGTATCCGTTAAAAACGGAACGAAGAGGATCTGCATATCCTGGCTGGCCAGGATGCGCGATAGCTCGGGGAACTCCACATCATAACAGATCAAGATGCCTATTTTACCGGCATCGGTTTCAAATACCTTTACCTCATCGCCGCCACGGATGCCCCATGAGCTGATTTCGGATGGGGTAGGGTGGATTTTGTAAACCTCTTCCATACTGCCGTTGCGCCTGAAAAGGTAGGATACATTATACAGCGATTCCTCGAAGATGGTAGGCATGCTGCCCGCTACGATGTTCACATTGTACGATACCGCAAGTTTAGAAAACTCCTCGATGATGGGTTGTGTGTATTTAGCCAGCTCGCGCATAGCCTTTGCCGAATCCATGTGGTTGTAATCGGCCATTAGTGGCGTACCAAACAATTCGGGGAATAAAATAAAATCCGCTTGGTAATCGCTCACCGCGTCAACAAAATATTCGGCATGCTTCAGCAATTCGCTAATGTTGTTGTAGGGGCGCATTTGCCATTGAACCAGGCCAATACGTACAACGGTTTTTTGGTTAATGGCGGTGCTTACTTCCTCGTAATACACATTATTCCATTCTATCAGCGTAGCAAAGCCTTTTGAGCGACTGTCCTCGGGCAAATAATTCTTTAGCACCTTACGTACGTGGAAATCATTAGCCAACTGGAAGGATAGGGTGGGATCATAGATCTCTTTATACTTTACCTTATCAATATACTGGCGGGGGGTAAGATCGTTTTGGTATTTCTGGTAATTGGGAATGCGGCCCCCGGCTATGATGCTTTTTAAATTCAGCTTTTCGCACAGCGCTTTGCGGGCGTCGTAAAGGCGTCGTGCTAAACGCAAACCGCGATATTTAGGGTGGATAAATATATCAATACCATATAGTACATCGCCCTTATCGGTATGGGTTTTAAATGTACTGTCGCCGGTGATCTGTTTGTAGGTGTGGTTATCGCCAAACTTTTGGTAATCAACCATAATAGCAAGGGCACAGCCTACCACCACCTCATTAACGGTTACACAAATTTGCCCCTCGGGGAATATCCGGATGAGCCTTTTAATAGAATTGGCATCCCAGTAATCCTCATCCATATCCATATAGGCCGATTTCATCGATTTTTTTAATTCCTGGTAATCCTGTACCTCCAGGTTTCGCATTTCAACACTTTGCAGATCCATATTGTGTTTTTGTGTTTTGTCGTTTTTTATTTTCCCCGCAAAGACCCGAAATCGCAAAGAATAAATAAAGTTGATTTAAATAACATGCCGGAGTCTTTATAAGATCATATTTTATTATTTGTCTGGACTATGCTTTTCTGTTCCAGCCCAAAACATCAATACCGGCTGTAAAGCTAATTGTGCCAGGTAATAATTGGTGTTACGGCTATGTTACCTAATTTAAAAAACGTATGATACCATAAGTCGCCCGGTATTTTGTCAATATACAATATTTTGCTAAATATTGTTTTAAGCAGTTTAAATGTTGTTTTCAGGTCATTTCTCCTAATTTATAACAATTCTAAATACTCCTGTTTGACAAAGTGTTGACATTGCTGCGCTTTTATAGTGATATTTTTGTTCGGTCAAATTTAAAACTGCTTTGAAGTATTTAAAGGTTATTGCTTTTACACACAAACAGATTGAACTGAAGGAAATAGGTAGATTGGTGGTATGCCAGGAAAATCTGACAGAAAAACTTCAACAGGTTAAAACTCAATTTGGGATACCAGAGATCTTTTACCTGGCTACATGTAACCGTGTGGAATTTGTTATGACTACCCCGCAGGTGGTTGATAAGGATTTTGCCAAACGTTTCATTGAAGCTTTTAATACCGAGTTGTGTGAACATTCGCTAAGTACTTTCATTGACGGCGCTTCTATTTATGAAGATCAGGAAGCTATGGTTCACCTGCTGCGTACTTCCTGTTCATTGGAGAGTTTGATAGTTGGCGAAAAGGAAATACTGGCACAGTTGCGTAAAGCTTATGAGCATTGCAAAGCGGCTGGTCTTACGGGTGATGCTATGCGTATGATCATGAACTGCGTGGTAAAAACAGCCAAAGAGGTTTATACACATACCAATATTTCAAAAAATCCAATTTCGGTGGTATCGTTGGCTTACCGCAAGCTTAAAGATCTTAACCTTTGCTCAAACGCCCGGGTACTCATCATTGGTGCCGGCGAAACCAACCGTAATATTTCCAAATACCTGCAAAAGCATAAGTTTAGCAACTTTGCAGTTTTTAACCGCACAGTTTCAAAGGCTCAGCAACTGGCTGATGATTTGAATGGTGAAGCTTATGACCTCGAAGCGCTTAAAACATATAATAAAGGTTTTGATGCCATTATAACCTGCACATCAGCGGTTGAGCCTATCATTACTACCGAAATATACAAATCACTGTTAAATGGTGAAGCCGGTAGGAAAACTATAGTCGACCTTGCTATTCCCAATGATACCGCTCCGGAAGTGCTGGAGCAATTCCCGGTTAACTTTATCGAGGTGCATTCATTAAACGAGGTTGCCAAACATAACCTGCAGGAACGTTATCATGAGCTGGTACATGCCGAGGGTATTATTGAACAAAACATTGCCGAGTTTTTAACTCAGTTAAAACAACGCCGTATTGAAGTAGCCATGCGCCAGGTGCCCGAAAAGATCAAAGAGATTCGTAATACCGCCATCAATTCTGTGTTCGCCGATGAGGTACAAGGAATGGATCAACAATCGCGCGAGATCCTGGAAAAGGTGATGAATTATATGGAGAAAAAATATATCAGTGTGCCCATGATAATGGCTAAGGATATATTGATCAATGAAAATTAATACTTATAACTTCAATTAATATAGCTGCTACAAGTTGCAGCTTCGTTAAACTCAAGGTAGCAGTAACGTGTAAAATGAAGTATTCACAGGTGACTTTTATGTGTTAATACTCCAGCCACTTCCCGGCCCGTACCGATACCATATCTCCCTCAACATAACTGCCTGGTTCTTCATTGGCTACGCGTAATAGGATACTTCCGTTTTGGAGGATCAGATCCTCATAAGAACCTTTAAAAAGTACCTGTTTAACAGTCCATTTTTTTGTTTTGGTAATGAGTTTTATTTTGATCCATTCCGGGTATATAACCACATGATCTTTAATGGCTTTAATACCACAGCTTTTGGCTTCCTGGGCGGTAAATACACTGCAATTACTTAATAGTTGCGCAGTATACAGATTTTTTGGGTGCTGGTAGAGTGTTTTAGGAGGACCCTGCTCTACAATTTGTCCATTTTTGATCACCACCAGTTTATCAGCCATAGATAGTACTTCGGCAGGGTCGTGCGAGACCATGATCACCGTAAGGCCAATTTCCTTTACTATCTCCCTGATATCGTGCTGTAAGCCTTCCCGGAATGATGTATCAACCTGGTTAAAAGGCTCATCCAGCAATAATACCTGCGGACGGGTTATTATTGCTCTTGCAATGGCTACTCTTTGCTTCTCGCCACCACTTAGGTCGGCTACGCGCTTATCGGCCATGTGGGCCATATTAAGCTGCTGCAGTACCAGCTCTGTTTTTTGTTGTTTGGCCTTCAAATCGGTTGCGGGCAGCATAGCCGCCACGTTATCCCAAACCTTGGCAAACAGGTTGAGGTCATCGGTATTCTGGGTAACCATTTTCATGGCGTCATGGCCAGGGATCAGCTTTTCTTCGGGCCCCCAGATGCGTTCGCCTTTAAATTGAACTTCTCCTGCATCAGGAGAGAGCAAACCATAAAGCAAACGTAGTAAAGTGCTTTTACCGCTGCCGCTCTCGCCTATTATAGCCGTTATTTTGCCTTGCTCAATAGCTATATCTGTTGTTTTAACACCGGCCATCTGCTTGCCGGGATATATTTTACTTACCGCAATAGCCTGCAAAAAAGGAGTTTCTGACATCGTGTTACAAAGATAACATAAACACTAATTGCCACGAATTATTTCGAATCCCACGAATTTGATTGACACGAATTTCACGAGCCAAAACGAATTTCACAAATTTTAGCTACAAGCGGATTTGTGGAAATTTGTGTTTATTAGAATCCCAACGTCAACCCAAACGAGAAGTTCTTTAAGCCCGCTTGTTCAGGGCTGTTCTCAAACATATCGTTAAAGTAGTACTTGGCATAGATGCCCATGATGCCATAGCCCATGCGAACGAAAACCCCTTTGCGCAGTTTGGCAAAATGGTAATCATCATCAAACTTTTGCTTGCCGCGCTCGTCACTTATCTGTTTTACACGGCCGTTGAGCAAGATGCCAACTTCGGGCCCGGCAACCAGGCGGAAGTAGTTACCGCGGCTATCCTCATGACTGCGATAGTAAAATGACAACGGGATGCGCAGATAGCTTGACGAAAAGCGGTTTTTGCTAAAGTGGATACTATCCTGCACGTAGGTTAAAACCGGCGCATTGCGTTGTATAGTGATATCCTGGCGCAGGCGGATGTTGGTCCAGTCGAACCCTCCCGAAACATAGATCTTGAAAGCGCTGTTAAAACGATACCCAAATTGTACAACGTCAAACCCAAAGTTTGCGGTTTTCGCCTGGCGATAGCTCAGGAACTTGTTTTTATCAGATAATGTAAAGCTGCCGTTATCAATTAAGGTAGCAAAACCAAGGTCGATCCTGGAAAAGGTGATACCGAAAGAAAAGCCCGGTGCTTTTGAGTGGTAACGGATAGTGGTATCATTATCATTTACCGATACGTAAGGCACATCCTGGCCAACACCAAATTTTACTTTTAATCCTTTTTTGGTGACAACAGTATCTGTGGTAGTTTTGGTTGAGTCGGTTGTGGTGGTTTGGGCAAAGCTGTAGCTTGCGGCAACGCATAGCATTGCTGTGAAAATTAAGCGTTTCATATTATTTGTATATATATATCCTTTAGATTTTATTTTTCTTTTTTCACTCTGATGATGCCCAGGTTTACGCCCGTTATAGTGGCATCATCCCCATCGGTATTGCTAAATTCAATGATCTTGTCTTTGCGTTTATCAACAGCAGCTATCATTACATTGAATACATCTCCCAGGCTGCGGATTTTATGTTTTTTGGCTGGTGCCTGTTTGTTGTTAGCGGGGGCAATCTGCGTTGGTATGGGCTGAACCTGCGGCGCACTTGCAAAAACAGGGGACTCATCAATATGCTTTATCATTATTTGGACAGCAGTATCTGGCACAACCGGTTTAATTACCTCCTGCTTATGTGTGGCCGAGGCTAATGCAGACTGATCTTCGGGCTGTACTATATCTTTTACCGGCTGATTTATAGTTGCTTTTTCAACAATTATTGCTTTATGTGTTTTATTTATTTTTATGCCTGCCATACTATTAACCGGGTCTATAACTGCATCTGCTTTGCTTTGATTAACTGACTGCACATCTGCGACGGTTTTTGCAACCGGGGTGGATTTTACTGGTTGTTTAATCGCAACGACTCCATCAGTTTTAGTTTTTATTACCTTCACTTCCTTAGGAATAAACAGGATACCTGCGGTTACCAATAATATTACGCCCGCAGCAATGCTTAAGAAAGGCGCCAGCAACCTTTTACGTTTACCGGCAGTTAATTCTTCGGTAATTCCTTCCCACACTTTTGCAGACGGCTCTATCTCATAATCGTTTAAAGCCGATTGAAATAATTTGTCCAAATCCTTATCCTGCATATCCATAGCTTTTACCCTCCATTTTTGCAATTTGTTCTTTTAATATTGTGCGTGCCCTTGATAGCTGGGATTTTGAAGCCCCTTCGGTAATGCCCACTATATCGGCAATTTCTTTATGCGAATAGCCTTCCAAAGCGTACAGGTTAAATACGATGCGGTAACCCGGTGCCAGTTGTTGTATCAGTCCCATCAGTACCCTGGCATCCAGGTTTGCGGCTGCTATCGGGTTAACCGAAGGCTCGATACCCGCATCCCCCATATCAATCATTTGCATCATTTTATGATGCTTGCGATAGTATTCTATGGAGCTGTGTACCATAATACGCCTTACCCAGCCTTCAAATGAGCCGTCGCCTCTATAGTCAACCATTTTTTGAAAAACCTTTATAAACCCATTCTGCAACATATCTTCGGCCTCCATTCTGTCGGTAGCGTAGCGCATGCACACAGCCAGCATTTTGCCAGCCAATTGTTTATACAACAATTCCTGTGCTTTACGTTCGCCGGCTTTGCAGCGGTCAACTAATTGTTCAAAAGTATATTTAGGTTCCAAAAACATCATTTAATAGTAAGATGAAAGTGGAGGTTAAATGGTTGCATGGCGTGTGAAATATTTTTTTTAATTATTGGAACCTGATGTTATGTAAAGCAATTTTAAACAGATAAGCAAAGTAACCATTTGTATTCAAATTAAAATGTGTATATTTATTAAAATTTGTGTGTATGAGGACTAATATCGATATAAACGATGAACTGATGCAAAAAGCGCAAAAGCTAAGTAGTTTAAAAACTAAAAAGGCAATAATTGAAGAGGCACTAAAACTTTATGTAACTCTTGAAAATCAACAGAAACTTGCTGATTTGTGGGGCAAGGTTGAAATAGATGACAAGGCTTTTGAATAGGGAGATTGTTTTAGTTGATACATCGGTATGGATCAACTTTTTTAAAGGTATTGAAACGGAATCCAGCAAGTTTCTAAGGAGTAATTTGGCTAATATCGTAATTGCCACCTGCCCAACTATAGTTCAGGAAGTATTGCAAGGTATAACCTCTGACATTAGTGAGCGCATAGTAAAATCACATTTTGACAACCTGACTAAACTCCACGAAAATTCTTATGATATGGCTGTTAAAGCCGCAAATTTGTATAGAGACCTTCGAAAAAAAGGTGTGACGATTCGTAAACCAAATGATTGCTTAATTGCTGTTTACGCCATGAGCAATAAGCTTACTTTATTGAATGATGACAGAGATTTTCAATTTATAGCTCAACACTCTTCATTAAAGGTAATGAGCTTTGATGGATAAATCACTTTTTCTCCCTAAACCGCTTATAAATTTTCACCGCAATCATCAATATCACGCCTAATGATACTATTCCAACCACACCAAATATCCAGCTGAAACCATCTTTTAATACGGCCAGGAAAACGATAGCAAACAAAAGGATTGTAGCTAATTCATTCCACAGGCGCAATTGGGTTGATGTCCATTTAAAAATACCTTTACGCATCTGCTTCATTTTGTGCTCGCAGATGTGGTGATAAGCTACCAGGCCTAACACAAATAGTAACTTGATCTGCAGCCAGGCCATATGCAGATATGCCTGACGCAGGTAAACCATGGTACACCCGGCAACAATTACTATCAGCATCGATGGAGCCGTTATGATATTAAACAGCTTCTTCTCCATGATCTCGAACTGGGCAGATAGGATGCTACGATCAGGTTCGGGCTTGTCTTGTGCTTCGGTATGGTAAATAAAAAGGCGTACCATATAAAACAGCCCGGCCATCCAGCAGACTACAAAAATGATATGTATGGCAAGAACGTATTCGTACATATATCAAAGTATGTCATTTCGAGGAACGAAGCAATCGCAGACTCTGCAAATCTGATATGCAAATTCGCGATTGCTTCGTTCCTCGAAATGACATGTAAGGTTTTATTAGTTCCTGTACTCTTTAATTACATCTACCGCATACTTCACATTATCAAACGGAATATCGGGCATAATGCCATGACCCAGGTTGAAGATGAAGCCAGATTCGTCCTTCATCCGGTCGAACAGGCGGTGTATGCGGTCTTTAATTACTTTTTTATCAGCATATAATATATGCGGATCAAGGTTGCCCTGCACAGCTATGTCTTCAGGTAAACACTTTTTAATATTCAACAGGTCAACATTCCAATCTATCGAGATCACATCCGGTTTTGCTTCGGCCATTAGCGGCGCGAATACCGAGCTGCCTTTACAGAACGATATCACCGGGATATCTTTCCTGTTTAGTTTGCTGATGATCTCCTGGATGTAGTAATGGCTAAATTCTTTATAATCATCCCAGGCCAGAGCCTGTGCCCAACTATCGAAGATCTGTATGGCATTTACACCGGCTTCAATTTGGAGGTTAAGGTAATTTGCCGTAACAACAGCAATTTTTGACAACAGCTGATGAGCCATTTCCGGCTCATTGTGCAGCATTAGTTTGGTAAGCTTGAAATCTTTTGATGATCCGCCCTCAACCAAATAGCTCATTACCGTAAATGGCGCGCCGGCAAAACCTATAAGCGGGATACTGCCATTTAAACGTTGCTGAATTACTTTAATGGCATCGGCTACGTATTGCAGCTTATCGCCCACATCAGTTTGCAGGTTATCTATATCCTTTTGTGTACGTACGGGGTTAGCAAACTTAGGGCCCACTCCCTGGTTAAAGCTTAAGTCGCCGCCCATGGCCTCGCCCGTAACCAATATATCCGAGAACAGGATGGCAGCATCAATACCCAATAAATTAACCGGCAACATGGTAACATCAGCAGCAAGCTCTGGTGTTTTGCACATTTCTAAAAACGAATACTTGTTTTTAATGTCCCAGTATTCTTTCATGAAACGACCTGCCTGGCGCATCATCCACACCGGCGGCCGTTCTGTTTTTTCGGAAAAAGCTGCCTTTATTAATAACGAATCTCTCATATCTTTGGACGAGAATCAATAATTAAGAGTGAGGAATTAAGATTTTTTGTAATTGGATCGATGGCTTTAGGGCCACTAATATATACTATGGGCGATTTTATCATTAAACCCCTGTTTTTATCTTAATTATTTACTCTTAATTCTTAACTCTTTTTATAGTGTTTTTTTAATTCCTTGTGAAGCTTGTTAATAACATCCTTCATTTTGGAGGTAATTTTATCGGCATGCTGCTCGGCTAACTCCAGGTAAGCGTTGGCTTTTTCATAATTGCCAAGCCTTATACTGATGTTGGCTACGGTAACCAGTGTAGCCACATGATCATTTAATGATTGTAATGGATATTGTGCAGCAATTTCATAATGCTTTTCGGCTGCTTCAAAATCCTGCTTTTGAATGCAGATGCCACCGTAAATATATTCGTAATAACCACGGCGTTTTTTACTAAGCCATCGCGGATTACTGATCTCTTTTAACGATGCCTCGGCTTTATCAAAATTCTTATGGTGAAAATACCGGGCGGCAATAACAAGGGTACCCTGCCTAAAATAATCCCAAATTAATAAAATGATCATCAATACCGCTACTGTGGCCAACTCATAAATACGCAGGTACAGCAGCAAACCCAGTGATAACAGGAAAACAAATGCGATGAATATGCGTACCCTGTTACTGAACATTAATGCTGATTAT
Organism: Mucilaginibacter sp. P5_A6; assembly: GCF_056400585.1. Lineage (NCBI taxonomy): Bacteria > Pseudomonadati > Bacteroidota > Sphingobacteriia > Sphingobacteriales > Sphingobacteriaceae > Mucilaginibacter > Mucilaginibacter sp. P5_A6. The sequence continues at coordinate 38,981 of NZ_JBFUKZ010000028.1, forward strand.
CGGTAAATTTATAGCCTACACCACGAATAGAATGAAAATAAACCGGGTTTTTAGGGTCTGGTTCAAAATACTTACGGAAGGTTAGGATAAAGTTATCAATGGTACGGGTTGATGGGTATACATCATAATTCCAAACAGTTTCCAGGATCTGCTCGCGCGATACTGCATCGTTTCTGCGCTCAATTAAAAGCTTAAGCAGCATGGTTTCCTTTTTTGTAAGCGGAGTGATGGAATCATCTTCATTAACCAGTTCAAAAGAGTTAAAGTGAATGGTTTTTTCGCCTATCTTGTAGCTGTTAAATTCTTTAAGGTCATCACCTTTCAAACTGCGTTTTATCAGGTTGTTCACCCTCAGAATCAATTCTTCAAGGTTGAATGGCTTGGTTAAATAATCGTCGGCGCCTTTTTTAAGACCGGCAATTTTGTCCTCATTGGTGTTTTTAGCAGTTAAAAACATGATAGGTACTTCGGTATTCTCCAGCCTGATGGTTTCGGCAACCACAAAGCCGTCAATCTCGGGCATCATTACATCCAATATTACCAGGTTAAAACGCTCTTCTTTAAATAGCTGCAAAGCTTTTTTACCATTTTTAGCTGTGGAAATTTTATAACCTTCCAGCTCCAGGTTAAGTTTGATGGCTTCTAACAAATGTTCTTCGTCTTCGGCTAATAAAATTCTCTTCTTGTTAAGCATATGACTTTAATTTAAATACACTAATTCTCACGAATTATATCGGATTGCACAAAGCAATTTTAATTAACTAAAACACTTATTCTCGCAAATTATAGAAGCAGATTGGTGAAAATTAGCTCCATTCGTGAAATTCGTGTTATTCATCAAAAACAACTTCAAAAATACTGCCTGCCGGGCGGTTGTCTTTCACCCTTATGCTGGCATGGTGCTTATCCAGCACCTCTTTTACTATATAAAGGCCCAAACCGGTGCCTTTGGTATTACGGGTATCCTCGCTGCCCACCCGGTAAAATTTATCAAAAATACGGGTTTTTTCATGGTCGGCTATCCCAATGCCGTGATCGGCAACTTCAAGGTAAATTTTCTCTTCTTTTTTGAAGAGTTTAACCGCGACTGCCGAGCAGGGGCTTGAATATTTTACCGCGTTTTCTATAAGGTTTGTTACCACCGATGTAAGTGCGAACTTATCACCGGTGATCTCGATCTTAGGTTCAATTTCGGCATCGATGATCTGCTGGTTGCAATCGCACTTGGTTATCTGTAGCCGGTTAACTATACTATCTACCAAAACCGATAGGCTAAAACTCGCTTTAGGGAACGAATATGAACGGTTATCAATTTTTGACGCCAGCAGCATGTTCTCTACCATGTCATCCAGGCGTTCAACATCATTCAATGATTTATCAATAAAATCGAGTATCTGATCTTTAGAAAGATTACGCTTTTGGATGGTTTGCAACAATATTTTGATGGATGCCAGGGGCGATTTTAATTCATGTGTTACCGAGAGTAAAAAGTTCTTTTTTTGCTCAGATAGTTTTTGCTGGCGATTAAAAGATTTGTGCAGGTTATAAGCGCCAATTATAAATACCGTTATAAACATGCAACCCTCGCTCACTATCATCCCGGTGCGCTTTGGCTGCAACGAAACCAACATATAACCCCACCAAATCAACTCGGCAATGGCGTATATGATAAGTGCGTAAAAAATTACAAATGTCCTCTTCATAAGCCCCTCTAAATCTCGCCCGGTAGGGGAGACTTTTTGTTTTTTAATTTAATAATCCCCATTTTTAAGCCCTCCCTACCGGGGAGGGTTTGGGTGGGGTCTACTTACCCTTAAACACCAAATCAAGGCTATCAAAAATAGCCCTTTTAGCTTTTTCTAAATCAATTTTAGTATGTGCAGATGATATAAAGCCAACCTCGTAACCCGATGGACCGAGGTAAACGCCCCGGTTAATCAATTCACGATGAAACTTTTTAAACTTCTCCATACTTGAAGCATCAATGTCTTCGGCTTTACGAATATACTGTTTATCTGTAAAAGCAAACCAGAATATTGAGCCGATGCCAAACACCTTGAATTTATAATTGCGGGCCGTGGCAAAACGCTGTATGGCCTCGGTAAATTCTTCCGTTTTGTTGTTCAGGTCGCGGTAAAAACCCATGCGTAACAATTCGTTTAGCTGGGCAATACCAGCGGCCATAGCCACCGGGTTGCCTGATAATGTGCCCGCCTGGTAAACCGGACCTTCGGGCGATATATTACTCATGATTACTGCCGATGAGCCATAAGCACCAACCGGCATACCGCCGCCAATGATTTTGCCGTAGGTAATAATATCGGGTTTGATTTGGTAATATCCTGCCGCACCTTCAAAACCAACACGGAACCCTGATATTACTTCATCAAATATCAATAAGGTGCCGTTTTGGGTACAGATCTCGCGTAAAAACTGAAGGTATTCTTTTTCCTGCAACAGCAAGCCATTATTGGCAGGTACAGGTTCGATGATTACCGCTGCTATCTGGTCTTTAAACTCATCAAAAGCCTTTGTAAGCGCTTCTTTATCATTCAGTGATACTACGATGGTTTCATCGGCAAAGGCTTTTGGAATGCCGGCGGATGAGGTTTCGCCAAAGGTTACCAGGCCCGAACCTGCTTTAACCAGTAAGGCATCAACGTGGCCGTGGTAACAGCCTTCAAACTTTAAGATCTTATCGCGCCCGGTATAGCCCCTTGCCAACCTGATGGCCGACATAACGGCTTCGGTGCCGGAGCTTACAAAACGGATCTTTTCAATAAATTTATTGTTTCTCAGGATCAGGTCGGCCAGTTCGTTCTCAAGGGCCGTTGGTGCGCCGAACGACATGCCATGATGCATTACTTCAATTACCTTTTCCCGTACCTTGACGTTGTTATGGCCAAGGATGAGCGGGCCCCAGGAGCAACAAAAATCAACAAACTCATTACCATCAGCATCCCAGATGTGACTGCCATCGCCCTTTTGTATAAATAAAGGTGTACCGTAAACCGATTTAAACGCCCTTACCGGTGAGTTAACCCCACCTGGGAAATAGGTTTTAGCCTTTGCATACAATTCGGCAGATTTTTCCCTGCTGATATCTGGCTTACCCGTAGTGTTTACCGGCTCATTGGTATCACCCGAAAACATCTTTTTTATTGAATCTAACATTTTTTAAGCGTAAAGCTAAAAGCACAAGGCTTAAAGCTTGTTTATAATCGTTTAGCAAAAGCTTTCGGCTTTTAGCTTTTTAAATCCATTTATTCTCCAACACCTCTTTAGCATGATACGTCAAAATAGCTGTTGCGCCAGCCCGGCGGATACTGGTAAGCACTTCGGTTATGGCACGCTGCTCGTTGAGCCAACCGCGTTGTACGGCGGCTTTTATCATGGCGTATTCGCCGCTTACATTATAGGCAGCTACGGGGAGTTCGGTATTATCTTTTATCAGTTTTATTACGTCTAAATAAGATAGCGCCGGTTTTACCATTAAAAAGTCGGCTCCTTCCAGTTCGTCTAAGTTGGCCTCTATCAATGCTTCGCGCTGGTTGGCCGGATTCATCTGGTAGGTTTTTTTATCGCCAAATTTGGGTGCCGAATTTAAGGCATCCCTGAACGGTCCATAAAACGCGCTTGCATACTTGGCCGAGTATGACATGATAGAAACGTTTGTAAAGCCGTTTTCGTCCAGCACGTTGCGAATATACCCTACACGTCCGTCCATCATATCCGAGGGGGCAATAATGTCTGCCCCGCATTGGGCATGAGCAAGTGCCATTTTACCCAACACCTCCAGCGTTTCGTCATTCAGGATCTCGCCATTTTTTACAATACCATCATGGCCGTCGCTGCTGTATGGATCCATAGCCACATCGGTAATAATGCATGCTTCCGGAAAATTCTTCTTTACCTCGCGGATAGCCCGCAGGTATAAACTTTCTTCACGGTGACTTTCGGTAGCCATCTGGTCTTTTAAAGATTCTTCGATATTAGGGAAAAGATCAAACGAGTTTAACCCTAATTTAAGGCAGCTCTCAATCTCGCGCAGCAAATTATCAACAGAATAACGGTAAATTCCCGGCATCGACGATACTTCAGTTTTCAGGAATGTACCATCAACAATAAACAGCGGGAAAATCAGGTTAGCCGCGCTAACATGCGTTTCCTGCACCATCTGGCGTATCACTTCACTTTTCCGGTTTCTACGTGGTCTTTGTAACATAAGCCCCCCAGCCCCCTAAAGGGGGAGTTTTTAAATTTATAATATTATTAACCCACTAAATGTTCCCCCTTTAGGGGGTTAGGGGGCTTACAATCCAAACACTGCCTCTGCCAGGCCAACTTCGTCGGGCGAGTAGGGCAGCGTGTATTTTACACCCATTTCATCAAATTTTTTGCCGGTTGATTTACCTATCGCCACCACTTTCTGGTATGGATCGAGCAGGTTACCGGCAAAATAAGCTTCCACATTTGATGGGCTGGTAAACACCAACACATCAGCGCCGCTGGCTTCAACATCTTCCTCAAGCACGGTTTCGTAAACCGGCAGATCAATAATTTTTGTATCGGCAGATAACCCTTGCTGTATACTCCTCATCGGACTTTCGGCGCCGGGGAACAATACTATGGTGCCGTTGGCCAGTTTGGCAAACTCCTCGGCCACCTCGGCTGTATCTGTACCTTCGCCAACATAATCGGTAAAGTAACCTTTGCGGCGAAGCATCTCTTCGCTTCCGCTGCCCATAACGCCAAACTTCACCTTTTTTGGGAAAGTTGGTTTTAACTGGAAAAAGTACTCCACCGCGTTTTTACTGGAGAAAAATACCCAGTCGATATTTTTTAATATGTATGGATCGAGTTTGGTCATTACCGGCACGGTACGGATCAGCGAGCGTGCCTCAACCTTTATCCCCCGGTTTTCCATCGATTTTTTGAAATAGCTCTGTTCGGATAGTTCCCTTGATATAAAAACCTTCAAAGGGAATTTCCTGTTTTTAGCAAATTTTGCAACTATCTTTTGAGCAAGGCCTTCGGTAGTTGGGGCCTCTACAAACAGGCGGTCGGGAAACTCATCGCCCTCATTTGCTTTGGATGTAAACACCTGGAACATACCTTCATCCCGGTGGCAATAGCAGCCCAGGGGCAGGTGGCAGCCACCGCCAAATAACTTAAGTACGGTACGTTCAACAGCCAGTTCTTCGGCAACATCGGGGTGGTGCAGGGCTTGCAGGGCTTCAAAAAGTTCCTGGTCTGACTCGCGGATCTGGATAGCCAAAGCGCCCTGCGCAGGTGCAGGGATCAGCTCGGCGGGGGTAAGTTCTTCCACATGAAATTCGCTCAGATCAATACCTAAACGACTAACGCCGGCTTTGGCCAGCATAATGGCATCATATTTTTCGTTACGCAGCTTGCCTATCCGGGTAGGCACGTTGCCGCGCAGGTCTTCTATCTCCAGGTCGGGACGGTAGGCCAGCAGTTGTGCCTTGCGCCTGTTTGATGATGTACCCACAGTTGCGCCATATTTAACCGACAGCTTTTGGTGCACATCTACACAATCCTTCAATATCAGCAACAGTTCAGAGGGGTCTTCCCGTTCTGAAACTGCTGCGATGATGAGTCCCGGAGGGTTTTCGGTTGGCAGGTCTTTATGCGAGTGAACCGCAAGATCGATAGTGCCGGCCAATAATTCTTCTTCTAATTCTTTAGTGAAAAAACCCTTGCCTTCCAGCTTATCAAAGCTGAGGTTGAGTATGCGGTCGCCCTGGGTTTTAATGATCTTTAGTGTGGCAGTTATGTTTAAAGCAGCAAGGCTATCCTTAATAAAATTAGCCTGCCATAGCGCTAAATCGCTACCCCTTGTTCCTATTATCAGTTTTCTGTCCAAAAGAATGATTGTTTTGCAGGTGCAAATTTAATTTTTTATAAGGATGATAAGGTACATGAATTTCACGAATTATTTCTAATTGCAACAATATGACGGTTATGTGTGGGTTTAGGGCTAAAGGCTAAAGGCTAAAGGCTAAAGGCTAAAGGCTAAAGGCTAAAGGCTAAAGGTATGAATTATCTTTAGCCTGTTGGCCGCCCTATTCAACATTGAATACCCAATGCCAAATAATGAAGCAAAAATAGAGGGGTTGAATTAAAATGCGGGTGTTCCGACGGAACGGGTGAAACATATGGAACGGTGTGGAACATCTTGGTGTTGATTATCAGTTATTTACAGATTTTGCAAACAATGCATGGAACATGTTTTGTGTTGATTATCAATTTGTTACGTTTTTTGATTTTGAATAAAGCCAATCTGCCCGCCGTTTTACCTAAAATCGCAACAGCTATTTTAATGCTTAAATGCCGGGATATTACCAACATCTATTGATAAAAATCAAGTAATATCAACAAATATCGAGGTTTATGCATCTTGAATGCTCCGCAAGTTTATTTAGTAGTAATAACAGCATCGGCCCGCTCAATCGCCGCGGGAGGGCTGTTACTTTGAAGCCGCAAAGTAACCAAACGGCTGTCGGCAGAAATGCTTCTTTGCCGCACAGGCCTTTGCCCTGCAAACCTGGCAGAACCTGGGCTGGGATTATTTTGCCCTCGCCCGCTTTGCCCACTTCTGCAAAAACTCCCTATGCCCTGCAGCCGCACAGCCCCGCATCGTTCTGCCCGCTTTCGCCCGAAGCTCCACTGCCGACGGGAAGGGAACAAGAGAACTTTGTAGAATCCCCGACTTACGTTTTTAAAATTAGGTGTTTGCAAAAAGCCTTTTGTCATCCTGAACGAAGTGAAGGATCTACTCTCCGCTATGCTTCTTCGCCCTGTACAGTCTGCGAATAGATCCTTCACTTCGTTCAGGATGACAAACCTTTAAAACGTCATTTAATCCTCGATTTATGTAGTAGCCATAACATTAAAAATAAGCTTAGCTCCGCGGAGGGTTATAAGATGTTTCGCTATGCATTCTGTTAATTCTTTAATTCTGTGAATTCCGGTTCAGACAATTACCTTTTGAGCGATGGGTAACCTGAAGCCATTTCGGAATTGGGATTTTTGATTTCGGATTTTGGGGACCTCCCGCCCCTCAGTAACTATATTCCAAAAAACAACGTATACCAGCTTTCTTTTGAAGGCCAGGAAAGCCTGGTATGTGGCGATTCTTTGAACCTGTCATATTTAATGCTCCAATACATTTATACATGGAAAATATAGGTTACCTGATGCGCACCATCGCCGGTGTATTAGTTTTATCATCGTTAGCGATGTGTACCAAAAATAAAATTGACCGGCCGCTAACCGCGCCCACGGTTACAAACGCCAAATTTTCGACCTTGGCTACCACCGATTGCACGTATACGGTTCAGCCCTCTGAGTGGATGGTGGACGGAACTAATTTACCTGCAGGTTCTATCGTGTGCATCCCGGCCGGAACAAGAGGCGCTTTGCTGCTTAAAAACTTTAAAGGAACTGCGGCTGCCCCCATTATTATTATTAACAAGGGCGGTAAAGTAACCTTTTCTACATCTGTTACAGCTTCATACGGGTTTAAAACACAAAATTGCCGGTATTTTAAGATGCTGGGAAATGGCGATCCGAATACCGAATATGGCTTTGATGTAAATGGCGGCAACATCGGTATAACGATGGACGATCTGAGTTCAGATTTCGAAATAGCAAATGTTGAAGTCCGTAATAGCGGCTTTGCAGGTATTATGGCCAAAACAGATCCATCTTGTGATACGGCAACATGGCGCGGCCACTTTACGATGCAAAATATAATTATTCACGACAACTATGTTCACAAAACAGGCGGCGAAGGACTTTATGTAGGCAATTCGTTTTATGCCGATGGCGTTTCGCTTTCCTGCGGTAAGGTTTTGCCTAATGATATGGTTAATGTCAAAATATACAAAAACGTTACCGACTCTACGGGCGCCGAAGGTATTCAGGTTGGCAGTGCCATTTTAGGATGTGAAGTTTATAATAACACGGTCAGGAAGCCGGGAATAAGCCCTTTTTCGGCCTATCAAAATAACGGTATACAAATAGGCGAAGGTACCGGGGGCAAATGTTATAACAACCTGGTTAAGGATGCTCCCGGCAATGGCATTATTGTTCTGGGGCTTGGGGATAACCAGGTATTTAACAACTATATCATAAACTCAAAAGGCTATGGTGTTTTTGCAGATTCAAGGTATACCCCGGGGCCTAATTTCCAGTTTATCAATAATACCATTATTGCTTCAGTTTTAGGCGGTATCAAACTAAATTCCGAAACTATCCCCATGAATACCGTTATTAATAATGTTTTTATCCAATCGGCATCGGTACAGCCGATAATTAAAATAAGCAGTAATGTTATGCTTACAGCTTCAAATAATTATGTGGGCAAGGCTGTAAGCGCATGTAAATTTGTAAATTATAACGCAAATAATTTCCATTTACAATCATCTTCACCGCTTATCAATGCCGGGGCAAACGTTTTATCATACGGCGTAGGATTTGATTATTATGGCACCCAACGCCCCGATGCCGGAGCGTTTGACATTGGGGCCACTGAGTATTGATATATCCCATTCGGTAAAATCAATTATTAAATATTTGGAATCATCGTTGGTAAGCTACCCTTTAAACTACTTAAGCTTAGCCCTGCCTTTTCACTATTGCGTTGATCCAAATGGGGGCAAAGGGCGAGGTACAGCCTTTTGATACGGGGTAATTGCGATATATGCCCAATCGTTCGCCTATATCCAGCGCACGTTGGCGGTAAGCGGAGTGGTATATGCCAATTTGCGCCAGTGTGGTGTTCATGGTCCACTGCACTTCGGGAGGGGCAACAGGCATTTCGGTCTCGATGCGGTCGAGAATGCCGGGGATATCCAGTCCTTCGGGGTTCCTGGCCACCCGACGGCTGGTAAGGCTCCAGCCTACGCGGGCAGCCATGGGGTGGTCGGCAACCAGCCATTGCTGGCGTAATTGTTCTTTATCGGGATATTCCTTTATCACATGGGCATATAGCCAGTCGATAACCTGCGCAAACGTTTCGGATCGCACCATGCTGTTTATTTCTTCTGCGGACAATGCCTTTGGAACCATGATGAGTGTTGCCAGGAACCTTGCCTCAATATTGCCGGTTTCCCATAAGGCTTGAGCAAATTCATTATCGGGCTTTATCTTTTTAGCCAAGGCGCGGATGTCGCCCATCATTACGCCAAACTGGTTTTGGTGCGCCCCGAATTTTGTGTTATGGGCACGCATTTTCCCGTTCCCAAGTGCCTCCAATTTTGTAAGGATCTCTGCTACAGTCATGGTATTATTGGTAATTTAAGCATGGTTTTAATTATTCGAATATAGGTTGTTGGAGAGAAAAAAGCTAAAGTTCGAAATCAAAAATATGTCGTTGAGAGCGATAGAGTGTGGGCGGATGACTTGTGATTTTTTTACAAATTGTCATCTCGATAGAGCAGGGGAGGGAATGTGGGAAAGCGCGAAAGAGAGATCCTGTACAACATACAAGTCGCTGCACATTTCCCTTTTTTTAGCGTAGGTCTTGTGTGTAGGCTTTTGAGTGATGGGTGACCTGTGCTCCACGACAAATTAATAAATAGACCGTCATTGCGAGGCACGAAGATAACCGACCGCAGGGAGCTCATTAATACCTATAAAAATAAAAACACAACATTAATAATCCCCGATTTACAGAGCGGCTTTGCAAGTCAGATCTGTGTAGTTTGGGATTGATTCGTTCTTACAGGGGAGGGAACAAGAGCACTTCGTTTACCAAATTTCTGTTTTTTACAAATTGTCATCTCGATAGAGCAGGGGAGGGAATGTGGGAAAGCGCGAAAGAGAGATCCTGTACAACATACAAGCCGCTGCACATTTCCCTTTCTTTAGCGCAGGTCTTTTGTGTAGGCTTTTGAGTGATGGGTGAACTGTGCTCTACAAGTTTATTTAGTAGTAATAACAGCATCGGCCCGCTCATGGCCGCGGGAGGGCCTAGTCCTTTTTGTCTTGATACAAAAAGGACCAAAAAAATCAAGTCGGCAGAAATGCTTCTTTGCCGCACGGGCCGTTACCCCGCAAACCGGCCAGAACCTGGGCTGGGATTATTTTGCCCTCGCCCGCTTTGCCCACTTCTGCAAAAACTCCCTATGCCCTGCAGCCGCACAGCCCCGCATCGTTTTGGCCGTTTTCGTCCGAAGCTGCTCTGCCGACGGGAAGGGAACATGAGAGCTTACCCATGACAAGTTGTAGAATCCCAGACTTACGAAGTTTTTAAAACTTCGTAAGTCTTTCGCCGGTTTGTTATTCCCCCTTCAGAGTTTCGCGAAATTTTACCACTCAGGATAACCACAAAAAAAGCACTGCACTCCCGGTATTCGTAAAAATCGTCATTGGCAGCTTGGGGAGCACAAGCAAACCCTTTTGGCGTTTTATGCAAAGGAATGGGGTTATTACCGGCAAGTATTGTGAACACCTTTAATTAAGAGTCAATACCGCTACACATTGCATTACAAAAGCCATTACGAACGGCGCGTTCAAAAAGAAAACAGAAAATACCTTTATGGCAGTGTTTACAAAATTTTCATTTACGCCTTTTTCCTTTAAACGGTTCATTCTTTTTAAAGCAAGAAAATTAAACCATAGGTATACGATTACCGGGGTAGCCAAAAAAAATGTTGATATAAAAAAGCTATGGGCGGGCAGTAAAATGCCATTATTGCCCAGTATAGCATGAAGCACAAAAACAATTGTGTATATAGCAATGGATGTTATCAGTAAATTGCGTTTTATCAATCCCTTTTTATGTATTAAGGCATAGATAACAAAGTTTGAGGCCGCAAAAAACAGGATGTATACAAGCTTTAAAATCATGATATAAGGTTTGACCAAATATAACAGTTATATTATGGACGTAAAACGGGAAGTTGGGGATATTCGAACAGCGGGGAGACTTCGGAGAGTGGATATACGTTTTTAAATATTAAAATGAAAGAAACCTTATTTTATACACTTAAAGTGTGGATTAGCAGCGTGGTTTTAGGGCCGGTAATGTACAGCGCATCGGATATTTTGTTTGAGCCAAAGCGTTCAGACGATTTTTCCTGCAGCTTATCTTTTATTGCATTTTCGGTGCCTTATGGTTTAATACTTTCAGTACCAAGTTTCGTTATCCTTTGGCTTACTACATATGGTATCAGCAGGTTGAAATTAAGTATAATGGCGACTAAGTTATGGCTTAGCATAGTTGGTACCGTACTCACTGCATTACCCTTCGCGCTAATATTCGGGCACGACGATCCTTCAGGTTATCTGTCAACTATTGCCTGGGCTACATCTTACAGTTTAGTAATTGTAGTAGGGATATGGTTTTACAAACTTAAGCTTGCAATTACGATAACTTAACCATCGCCAATTAATCTATCAATTGGTATTGTTACCAACAGGTCAATTACTGTTAAAAAAGAATTATTTTTTACTTTACGTTTCAGCGAGTTTGCTGCCGATAAGCAAGTTGTTGGAGAACAACTCCAACAACGGCGAACATTTCAGACTGCAAGGGAAGTAGTGGTGTATAAGTTAATTGCTTCTTTTATAAATGTTAAAGATAGTAGATTACAGTTTTTCATCAATCTGTAAATAAATGAATCACATGTACATTGAACAAATGTAAATGATTTTTTAAGGAGGGTCTTTAACAAATTAGCCAAATATTTCCCGGGGACATTTTTAATTACTTTAGATGGTTTAAAGTGTTTTTTTACTAAGTTCAATTGTGTTTGATATTTGAGCCTAGGATGTTTTCCTTTTAAGGCAACTTTTACACTAAGAAAAAAAGCTTGGACACTGGAAGTTTTCAATTGTTTGGGAATTGACCTTAAATCACAATCTCTACCCGGGTCTATATTTAGATATTTTATTCCTAATTTAAATTTTCTTATTAGAAAAAAATGAGCGCTTAACTCAGATAATATTGATGAGAAATCATTTAAAAGATCAGAAAGATTAAATTTAACTTTAATATCAGCTAATTTAATCTTTGTATTTTCTTCTCTTATGATCTCAAAAATAGCATTTGATTCAAATATGTAATTTTCGATACTGTATCTATCAAGATAGAATAAATTTGGTAGCGAGGTTTTTATTTTTAATATTTCATCAAAATCGTTATCTACAATAAAAACTCTTTTGTTATTCGTAAGGGATTTTTCAGCTTTTTTTATAACAAAATCTTTTCCTCCTAACGGAAAGATTTTCCCAATTAAAATGTTGGGGAACAATTTTTTAAATATTTGAAAATACAAGTTTTCTTGATAGTCATCTTCTATAAAGATACTTATATCGTTAAATTGTGACCATAAAATTTCCTGACCCAACAAGCCTTTTTTTGATCTCTTGGGTATGCTGCTAGATTCGGTAATCATATTAATTATAAGGTAGTAGAACTTGGCAATACTCTTCGTTGTCACCAACAATTTCCGGTGAGTGTGTAGCTATTATTAGTTGGGCATCTTTGGGCATTAATTTTTCAACAGCCCCAAGAAATTCTTCTTGCCATTTGGGATGCAGTGATAATTCCGGTTCATCAATTATAAATAGGTTTAGGTTTAAATTATATTTAATATACGTCAATAGAATTAAAATCTGTTTTTCGCCAGACGATAAATTTTCAATATCTCGGTCGCTGTCAATTTTATTGCCTTTACGGTCAAGAATATGAAAGAAAATTTGAGCTGTTTTTTTACTGATGTAAAGTTCTTTAGAAGAATCTTTAAGGAATTTATTTATCGTTTCTAAAAACTCTTCCAAAGGCTTATACAACCGAATTGAAACCTCTTCATATTTTTTAAATTCTATGACTAAATCATTTATCTTTTTAAATTGAGTAATATTTATGAGATAAAGTAAATCAAGCGCTTCCGATTTATTTGTAGTCGTCCGAAGAATATTTTTCAAATTTGAAAAATATTCTTCGACTTTAGTTATTTCGCTCGTTTCATTTTTATGAGCGCGTCGACTCATAATTATTTGATTTTCACGTAAAAACTCTTTTACCTGTTCTTGTAGTTTTTCTATTTCAGCAATAGTAGGTCTGCTTGACGTTAAAATTTTACTTAAATTGTCGTCAGTTATTATATTATCGAATGCTGCTAAAATGATTTTTCTATTTATTGAAGAGTAAAACTCTAAAACGTTGTTTCTGTATAAGTTGAAGTTTTTTATAATCTCCGCTTTAACTTTGTCGATGGGGGTAGTTTCCAGCTTTCTTTCAGTAAATCTAATTCTATCCGGTGTCAAAAAATCTTCTTGTACTCGATATTCGCTTCCTTCTTGAGTGTAAAGGTTCCTATCTAATCCAATAACAGTAGGAGACGGTATAGTATTTATTATAAAGTCCCATGTTTCTTGTTCATGAGGTTCTGGTTTCAACGGCTTGTATCTGCCTTTAATTGAATCTCTTAGTGGTTTGTTTTTTGTTAATTTATTAGGATGTGTTCGGAATTTAGCGCTTAGTTTAGGAAAAACCTTCCCTTGGCTTAAATTAGTTAAATCAAAAACTATTTCTAGTTCGTCTTGCCTGCAAATAAATTCATATTCTTCTCCTTGAAAAAGGAAATTTAACGATATTTTTTTAAATTCAATTAAGCACAATTCATCTAAGTTTAATGTCAACAGCCAATTTAATAAATTTAGCACACTAGTTTTCCCTGATCCGTTTATTCCCACTAGTATAGAAATACGGCTATGAAAATCAATGGTTTTGTTCATAAACCCGTATAATTTAATCACTGAAAGTCTTTTAACTTGCATCGTATAGATTGTTAATTTTTGTTGATAAATATAATATTTTAATATATAACAGATATCAACCAAACCTTTGATATTCCTTGAAAGCTATAATAATTTATATTTAAATCTCCTCATCCGACAAATACCGCTACCCCCAAATGACGGACAAGACATATTTTAATTATTTTTTTTAAATTTTCTACCTGGATGTATTGAAAATATCGCCGAAGAATTGTTTACTGTTGGCCTATTTGCAAGTGTCCGATCTATATTGACTTTGGTTACGAACGGACTTCACAATAACTCTACCATGTGACCATAGTCCGTGAGTAACGATGAATAATTTTGTATCCCGGCGTTAGGGAGTGTAGCGTATACCGGCCAATGTGGTTAAGGCCTGTGCAGTATGAGCGTAAAACCCGGCCCGCAGTTTTTAAATTCAAAAGTAAAAATTCAAAAGTCAAAAGGATTTGCATGTTGGGGACTTGTCCTGTGGGGTGCTGATCCGCTGGCCAGCGGACAGCATGACTTGGGGGGAGGATGATTGCGGTAAACAAAAAGCCTCCCGGAGTTTTTGGCTTCGGGAGGCTTTGTTATTTGGGGTAACCGATGTGCTCTGGAGCATAGTCGGGGATTGCTTCGTTCCTCGCAATGACGGTGAGAGAGATGGTCCCGTGATATGTAGCGTTGCTCTGTAAGTTGGTGGTTGCTTCGTTCCTCTCGCAATGACGGGAGGGTGAAGGATGGCGGTAATACATGGTGCAGAGGCCTTTGCCCGCGTGCTTCGACAGGCTCAGCATGACCGGGCCTTTTTACTTTTCACCTTTCAGCTTTTGCCATTCACCTTTTGCCTTTTACCTTTCACCTTTCGCCTTTCACCTTCCCTTACACCAAATACTCAAACAACGTTTGATCCTTATTCAGCTCAATTACTTCAAAGCGGTGGGCTGCCATGCGGTTGAGCAGGGCGGGGTAGTCGCTGGCTGATTTTAGCTCGATGCCTACCAGTGCGGGGCCGTTTTCTTTTTCGGTTTTTTTGATGAACTCGAAACGGGTAATATCATCATGCGGACCTAACACGTTATTTACAAACAACTTTAACGCTCCCGGGCGTTGCGGAAAGCGGACGATGAAGTAATGCTTCAAGCCTTCGTACAGCAGCGATTTTTCTTTGATCTCCTGCATGCGGGCAATATCATTGTTGCCACCGCTGATAACGCAAACTACCTTTTTGCCTTTTATTTTATCCTTGCAGGCATCAAGTACCGCTACGGATAGGGCGCCTGCGGGTTCAACTACTATGGCGTCTTCGTTGTACAGTTTTAGTATGGTGGTGCAAACTTTACCTTCGGGTACCAGCAGCATTTCGTCGAGCACTTCGCGGCACAGGTTGTAGGTGAGCTTGCCTACGCATTTTACGGCCGCGCCATCTACAAAACGATTAATTTCTTTGAGTGCAACGGGACCGCCCTGCTCCAAAGCCTGCAGCATGGATGGGGCGCCTTCGGGCTCAACACCAATAAGGTGAATGCCGGGTACGTTTTGTTTAAGGTAGCTGCCGGTTCCGGCTGCCAGGCCGCCACCGCCTATGGGCATAATGATGGCCTCGATATCGGGCAGGTCCTGTAAAATCTCAACGCCCACTGTTCCCTGGCCTTCAATGATGCGGTAATTATCAAAAGGAGGGATAAAGGTCATCTGGTGGGCTTCGGTATATATCAAAGCCTCGCGCAGGCAATCATCAAAAGTATCACCGGTTAAAATGATCTCGATATTGCCTTTGCCGTGCATTTCTGTTTGGGTAACCTTTTGCTTCGGGGTAATTTCGGGCATAAAAATTACGCCTTTGGTACCCAGGCGGCTGCAGCTAAAAGCCACGCCTTGCGCGTGGTTACCGGCGCTGGCGCAAACTACGCCGCGGTCGAGCTGATCCTGGGTTAGCTGACTTATCATGTTGTAGGCGCCGCGTAATTTGTACGAGCGTACAATTTGCAGGTCCTCGCGTTTTAAATATATTTGGCACTCGTACTTTGCCGATAATCCGGCGTTGTACTCCAGTGGTGTGCGTTTAACAACCCCTTTCAATCGTTCGTATGCCGAATCGAAATCGAGCAGGTTTTTAGTTTCGGTTTCCATTATTAATTTTTTACCAGCCTGTGGGCCATTAAGCCATGCAGGTCTTCATCGTTTATATTAAGCTTGGCATCGGCAAGCGTTAAAAATTTACTGTATACCAGGGCCAGCTCTACTTTATCTAAGGTGAAACCCAGGCGTTCCAAATGGAACTTCAGAGCATGCCTGCCGCTGCGCGCGGTTAGCACTATTGTGGCGCTCGGAAAGCCTACATCTTCAGGGCGAATGATCTCGTAATTTTCGCGCATTTTCAGGAAACCATCCTGGTGGATGCCCGAGCTGTGTGCAAACGCGTTATGGCCCACAATGGCTTTATTAGGCTGCACCGGCATCCGCATTTGCGTACTGATCATATGGCTAAGCTCGAAGAATTTTTTAGCATCGATATGGGTATGCAGGCCCAATACCTGGTGTACTTTCAAAATCATGACTACTTCTTCAATAGCGGTATTGCCTGCACGTTCGCCAATGCCGTTAATGGTGCCTTCAATCTGGCGGGCGCCGTTTTGTAAGCCGGCTATGGAGTTGGCGGTTGCCAGGCCCAAATCGTTATGGCAATGTACCGATATGATGGCTTTATCAATATTTTTAACGTTCTCTTTCAGGAAACGGATTTTGCTGCCGTACTGATCTGGCAGGCAATAGCCGTTGGTATCGGGGATGTTAACCACAGTGGCTCCGGCGGCAATAACGGCCTCAACCATTTGCGCTAAAAACACCACATCGGCACGGCCGGCATCTTCGGCATAAAATTCAATATCTTCAACAGATTTTTTGGCATACTTTACAGCTTCAACGGCACGCTCCAGGATCTCCTCGCGGGTGCTGTTGAATTTATGTTTGATGTGCATATCTGATGAGCCGATACCTGTATGGATACGCGGATATCTGGCATATTTTAATGATTCGACAGCAGCATCAATATCACCTTTGTTGGCGCGGGTTAAGGCGCAAACAGTAGGGTTTTTAACAGCCTTGGAAATCTCGACAACGCTTTGAAAATCTCCCGGACTTGAAACCGGGAAACCGGCTTCAATAATATCCACGCCCAGTAGTTCCAGTTCTTTAGCTATCTCAATCTTTTCGGGAGTGGTTAACTGGCAGCCTGGTACCTGCTCGCCGTCGCGAAGCGTGGTATCAAAAACATAAACGCGGTTGGGATCATGTAACATATCTTTTTATTTTAGTATCAAGTATTTAGTATCAAGTAGCAAGATTTGTTGCTGGTACCTGATAACTAATTACGCTTATTAATTATTAAACTATAAATATCGTCAATCAGAACGTTTTAAAAAAGTGCCGTTGACAATACCTTTCCTGATATTAAGTTTTAGCATCGAGAATCAAGACGGTTAACAGCGAGATAAAAAATCTTGCTACTTGATACTTGCTACTTGATACCAAAGGAAGCTACTCTTTAATTGCCACAAACCTTAGCCTTTTATAATCGGCGTACCATTGGCCGCCTTCGTTATAGTAGGGTTTTAGTTTGCGGGTTATTTCTTTTAATATTTGTTCCTGCTCATCTTCGGGGATGCCTTCCAAAAATTGCGCGCCAAACATGGTTACCCATTTGGCTACGCCCTGGTCGCCATCCTCAAGCGGGGTTTTACGGTCATAATGGGTTGTAAATGTTACCCTGAAGCCATGTTCTTCCAGCATTTTGGCGTATTCGCCGGTTGATGGGAAGAACCATACTTTGGTATCGGCCTTTTGGTAGTAGCCATGGTTTTGCAGTACTAAACGGATGGCTTCCAATAATTTTGCAACGTTGCCTTTGCCGCCCATTTCGGCAACAAAACGGCCGCCGGGTTTCAATGCATTATAAATACTTTTGATAGCACCGTTGGCATCCAATACCCAATGCAAGGCCGCGTTGCTGAATACGGCATCATACTTTTCTTCGGTAAAAAAATCGGCAGCATTTTCTACCGCGAAATCAACACCGGGGAATAAAGTTTTTGCCTGGGCTATCATTTCGGGCGAAGAATCGGTGCCTTTTACTATCGCGCCTTTATCCTGTATCTGCTTGGTTAAATGGCCCGTGCCGCAACCTATATCAAGAATATGCTCGCCGGGTTTAACATCCAGCAAAGCCAATACATCCTCCCCGTATTGAAATACAAAGGAATGTTTCTGGTCGTATAAATCAGCGTTCCACTTCATTTTATTAGTCATTATGTCATTAGTCATTAGTCATTGGTTTGACTTGGGATCGATGACGTGTTAATCTTTCCTGCTCCCCCTTCAGGGGGCTGGGGGGCTACAAATATTCCAGCACCTTTTGCCCCATAGCCTTAGTGCCTAAAATTTTGCTTTTATCGGTATTTGCATCCGCGATATCGCCGGTGCGGTAACCGTCTTTCAGCGTTTTATCAATAGCTGTTGTAATTAGTTTTGCTTCGTCTTTTAGTCCGAAACTAATTTCTAACATCAAAGCTACGGATAATATAGATGCCAGTGGGTTAGCCTTATCCATACCCGCAATATCATGTGCCGAGCCGTGGATAGGTTCAAAAAAGCCGGTACCATCGCCAATTGATGCCGATGCCAGCATGCCCATTGACCCAGCAATCTGCGATGCTTCATCAGTTAAAATATCACCAAAAAGGTTGGCGGTTAATACCACATCAAACTTTTTAGGGTTTTTAACCAGTTGCATGGCGGCATTGTCAATAAACATGTGCTCGGTTTCCACCTCGGGATAGTTTTTGGCCATGTCCTGCACCACCTCGCGCCACAGGCGTGATGCCTCTAACACGTTGGCTTTATCAACAGAGCATAATCTTTTACCGCGTACCATGGCAGCTTCATATGCTTTTATGGCGATGCGCTCAACCTCGTAACGGGAATAAATCATCAGGTCGGAAGCTGTATTGCGGTCCTCGCTGCGTTTTTTCTCGCCGAAGTAAACGTCGCCGGTAAGTTCCCGGAAGAAAAGAATGTCGGTTCCTTTCAAAATTTCCGGTTTCAGGCTTGAAGCATCCAGCAGCTCATCAAATAACATGATGGGGCGCAGGTTGGCATACAAGCCCAGTTCTTTACGGATCTTTAATAATCCCTGCTCGGGGCGTACCTTGGCCGATGGATCATTATCATATTTTATGTGACCGATGGCGCCAAATAAAATGGCATCACTGGCTTTTGCTTTTGCTAAAGTTTCGTCGGGCAGTGGATTGCCTGTAGCCTCGATACCCGCGTGACCCATCAGGGCCTCGTCGAAAGTAAACTCATGACCAAAATCCCGACCGATTTTCTCTAAAACTGCTTTACCCCAGGTGGTAACCTCGGGGCCTATCCCGTCGCCGGGTATTACTAAAATGTGTTTTTTCATGCGCCCCCTAACCTCCGCCAGTAGTCGGAGGAATGTTTTTTTATAGTTAGATATTATGCGGTTTTGTGCCGCGTATTTCTTTTAATTTCATTGTCATGCGCTCGGCGTCGGTTTCTACCCATTCGGTATACTCATCTATCGCTAACAAGCGCAGCTCATCATCAATATAACCTTCCTCAACCATTTGTTTTGACATGGCAACCTTTGCCCAGATGCCTGCTTTGTTAACAAAGTTGGGTTCGCCTTTTTTGTAAACCTCATCGGCATTAAACTCCTCAATAGCCTTGAAGCCGGCCTCCGTAAAATATTCCGGCAGGTCTTGGGCTATGTGGTTGTTCATGCCGGCATCACCGCGCCACCTTAAAAAGGTAGCGTAAAACCGCAGCATGCTTGGCGGTGGTTGTGGCTGCCATTCCAGCGCTTCATGGTTATAATCCAATATAGACACTATTCCACCTGGTTTTAGCAACGAATACATTTTTTTCAAAGCTTCAACAGGGTTGTTTAGCCATTGCAAAACCCTTGCAGCTACAACCAGGTCGAACTTTTCTTCAGGTTCAAAAGCAAACAGGTCGGTATAGATCAAATCAAGGTTTTTTACCGAAGCGTAGGTTTCCCTACCGCTTTGTATAAAATACTCCGTATTATCAATACCAGTAACATGACCGGTTGAACCAACTTTGGCAGCTATATCTTTACTGATAGCGCCGGTACCGCAACCCACATCCAAAACTTTCAGCCCAGGTTTAAGGGCCGACGCGAGCGTTGCATAATCATTCGCCAAACTACGTTCGTCAAACAACTTCGCCGTACCTTTACCTTCTCTGTGGATTGTTTTGTTCATTAGTTCACTGGTTCATTAGTCCTGGCAGCGGGCATGGTTTCTGACCTTTCGCCTTTCACCTTTCAGCTTTTACTTCTGGTCTTCAAATTCCTGTATCAGCTCCTTTTTGCTCAGGATATAGTCGATATCATCATAACCGTTGGTCATGCAGGCTTTTTTGTAGGGGTTAACCTCAAAGGTTTCCTGCTCGCCGGTGGCTACAATTTTAATGAACTGGTCAACAAGGTCAATCTCTACAACGGCATGCTCATCGGCATAAACCGCGTCGAAGATCTTCTTTAAAAACTCATCGCTCACCTGTACCGGCAGCAAGCCGTTATTAAGGGCGTTGCCTTTAAAAATATCGGCAAAAAAGCTGCTTACTACGGCATCAAAGCCATAATCGGCAATGGCCCAGGCAGCATGCTCTCTGCTACTGCCGCAACCAAAGTTTTTGCCTGCAACCAGTATTTTACCGCTGTAGTTTGGATTGTTGAGTACGAAATCCTGTTTAGGGTTATTGTCTCCGTCAAAACGCCAGTCGCGGAATAAGTTATTGCCAAAACCATCGCGGGTAGTGGCTTTCAAAAACCTTGCGGGGATGATCTGGTCTGTATCGATGTTCTCGATAGGCAGAGGCACCACGCTGGTTTGTATATGTTTGAATATTTTGGTTGCCATCTTTTTTTAGATTTGAGATGTTAGATATGAGATTTGAGACTTTCGCCCGCTATCTCAATATTCGTATAATGTTCTACAGTAGGGAAAGGGTTATAAAAATGATGCAATAGACCTTTCCATTCCTGATATTCTTTTGATTCTCTGAAGCCCACTGTATGATCGGTAAGTTTTTCCCATTCTACCAGTAAAATGAATTGGCTTTTGTGCTCAATGCATCTTTTCAATTGATGGGAATGGTAACCGGCCATTTTTGATATGATGCCCTGTGCTTGTGAAAACGCTTTTAAAAAGTCATCCTCCTGCCCGGGTATCACATTCAGTATGGCAACTTCAAGTATCACTTTATTTAGATTTGAGATATCAGATGTGAGATATGAGGTTTTTGAAGCTGTCTCAAATCTCATATCTCACGTCTCATATCTATTCAAACTAATTCTGATTCAGACAAAAACTCCCTGATATCCGTAACCTTCCCCGTAATTGCACTTGCTGCCGCTGTTAAGGGGCTTGCCAGGAAGGTGCGGCTGTTTGGTCCCTGCCTGCCTTCAAAGTTGCGGTTGGAGGTAGATACGCAATATTTACCTGCGGGAATCTTATCCTCATTCATACCAAGGCATGCGCTACAACCCGGTTCGCGAAGCGGGAAGCCTGCGGCATCAAAGATCTTGTCCAATCCTTCGCGGATGGCTTGTTGCTGTACTTGTTTGGAGCCGGGGACTACCCATACCACTACGTTATCTGCCTTGTGTTTGCCTTTTACAAATTCGGCTACCTGGCGCAGGTCTTCTATGCGGGAGTTGGTGCAGCTGCCGATGAAAACATAATCAATAGGTTTACCTAATAATTGCTCATCATCATGCAGGCCCATGTAATCAAGGGCTTTTTTATATGATCCCTGTTCTTTTGCCTCGAACGAAGCAGTTTCGGGAACGTGTTGTGTAACGCCAATACCCATACCCGGATTTGTTCCGTACGTGATCATTGGCTCAATATCTTCGGCTTTAAAGGATAATACTTCATCAAAAGCTGCATCAGCATCTGAGTATAAAGTTTTCCAGTAAGCTACTGCTTTGTCCCACTCTTCGCCTTTAGGGGCAAATTCGCGGCCTTTTACATATTCAATGGTTGTATCATCAGGTGCTATCAATCCGCAACGGGCACCCATTTCGATGCTCATGTTACAGATGGTCATACGGCCCTCCATACTTAACGCACGGATGGTGTCGCCGGCATATTCCACCGCATAGCCTGTACCGCCGGCTGCCGAAATTTTGGAGATGATATACAGGATAATATCCTTTGCGCCAACACCGTTTTGCAGCTTGCCGTTAACCTCAATCTTCATACGTTTTGGGCGCGATTGCAGCAAACACTGCGTTGCCATCACCTGCTCAACCTGTGATGTGCCTATACCAAATGCTATGGCGCCAAAGGCGCCGTGTGTTGAAGTATGGCTATCGCCGCAAACATAAGTGCCACCCGGACGGGTGATACCCAGCTCGGGCCCTATTACGTGTACAATGCCCTGGAAAGGGTGACCTAAACCATAAAGCTCGATACCAAACTCTTTGCAGTTTTTGGTGAGCATATCAACCTGGTAGCGGGAAAGTTCTTCTTTTATGGGAAGGTGCTGATTAATTGTAGGAACGTTATGATCAGCAGTGGCCACGGTTTGTTTTGGCCTGAAAACAGGTAAACCCCTTGCACGCAAACCATCAAATGCCTGCGGACTGGTTACCTCGTGAATGAAGTGTGTGTCGATGTATAAGATATCAGGAAAACCCTCGTTGCTACTGACGACGTGCGCATCCCAGATCTTATCAAATAATGTTTGTCCCATGGTTTTATAGTATCAAGTAGTTAGTATCAAGTATCAAGTACTGGCAGCGGGTAGCCAGCTTGATTTTTGATACTATATTGGTGTTTATAACAAGTAGTTAGTACCGCTTGCAGATCAAAAATCTTGCTACTTGATACTAACTACTTGCTACTGAAACTTATGCTTCTACAACCTGGTTTTCAGGGCGTAAGCTGCGTACAGTTTTACCTGCAAGCCATAATTCGCTTTCGCGTAATTCTTTCAGTTCGGCATCTAATTTTTCGCGGTAATCCGGCTGGCTGTTCAAATCAATTGAACGTTGTGACTCTTTGCCGGTTGCAACGCTTTTGTATAATTCTTCAAATACCGGTTTTGTGGCATCACGGAATTTTTTCCACCAATCCAAAGCACCACGTTGTGCTGTAGTTGAGCAATTGGCGTACATCCAATCCATACCGTTTTCTGCAACAAGAGGCATTAATGATTGGGTTAACTCTTCAACAGTTTCGTTAAAAGCCTCAGAAGGTGAGTGACCATTAGCACGCAGTACATCGTACTGAGCAGCAAAAATACCCTGGATACAACCCATCAGCGTACCACGCTCGCCGGTTAAATCACTGAATACTTCTTTTTTGAAGTTAGTTTCGAATAAGTAACCACTACCAACAGCGATACCTAAAGCGATAACACGATCAAATGCTTTGCCAGTTGCATCCTGGAAGATGGCGTAGCTTGAGTTTAAGCCACGGCCTTGAAGGAACATACGACGTAATGATGTACCGGAGCCTTTAGGGGCAACCAAAAATACATCAACATCAGCAGGTGGAACAATGCCGGTTTGCTCGTTAAAAGTAATACCAAACCCGTGAGAGAAGTATAATGCTTTACCCGGAGTAAGGTGTTTTTTAACAGTTGGCCATAAGGCAATCTGCGCTGCATCGCTTAATAAGTAGCAAATTACAGTTCCTTTTTCTAAAGCTTCTTCAATTTCAAAAAGGGTTTCGCCCGGTACAAAGCCATCGCTGATAGCTTTATCCCATGTTTTGGTGCCTTTACGCTGACCAACAATTACATTGATACCATTGTCTTTTTGGTTTAACGCCTGACCTGGACCTTGAACGCCATAGCCAATTACTGCTACAACTTCGTCTTTAAGAACATCCTGAGCCTTTGATAAAGGGAACTCATCGCGGGTAACTACATTTTCTTCGGTACCGCCGAAATTTAATTTTGCCATTGTTTTTTGATTTTTTGTGATTTCACCGATTAAGGATGATTTCACCGATTTTATTGTTAAAGTTTATATTAAAGTGGGGATTTCACCGATTAAAGATGATTTCACCGATTTTGATTATTATTAATTTAAGGTTATGCTTCTTACTCCCCCTTCAGGGGGCCGGGGGGCTTTTACATCGTAAATACTTTTTGCCCCTGGTTTAAAAATTCGTTCTCAATAACGTCTTCGCCCGGTTCAAGGCGCTCAAACTCGCGCAATTTACGGTTAAATCCGTCACTATCTTTAATAATTGCAACACGTGCGCTGCGAACAAATTCTATCAGGCCGTAAGGTTGCAAAATACTGATCAGGTTATCCGTTTCTTCGCGGTGTCCGGTGGTTTCAAACACGGTATAATCCTTGCGCAACACTACTACACGGGCTCCGTTCTCGCGCAATAAACGCTCAACGCTCACCTTCTCGGCAATAACATCGGTTGATACTTTATATAACGCCATTTCCTGCCAAATAACATCTTCGTTGGTGTGATAATAGCATTTTAATACCTCAACCTGTTTTTCTATCTGGCGGGTAAGTTTGCGCACCACATCTTCCGATTCGTTGATTACGATATTAAAGCGGTGAATGCTCTCTATCTCCGATGGAGAGGTATTCAAACTATCAATATTGATTTTACGACGGGTAAATATAATAGCAATCCGGTTTAACAAACCAATCTGGTTCTCGGTATAAACCGTGATGTTAAATTCCTGTTTTTCTGTATCCTGGGTCATTTCTTTAGTTTTTTAAAGTCCTCTCCTTTGGAGAGGATTTAGGTGAGGCTTTTTCTATTTTAACCTGATCTCGCTTACACTGCATCCTTGCGGTACCATCGGGAACACGTTGTTTTCTTTGGTAACCATTACTTCTAAAAGGAATGACCCCTTGTTGCTCAGCATTTCATTTAATGCCGATGGCAGATCTTTGCGGTCATCAATACACTTGCCGGGGATGCGGTATGCTGCTGCCAGCGCCACAAAATCGGGGCTTTGGATATCAACGAACGAATAACGGCGTGAGTTGAACAGCTCCTGCCATTGCCTTACCATGCCCAGGAAACGGTTGTTCAGGATGATGATTTTTACATCGATGCCGCATTGCATTATAGTACCTAATTCCTGGCAGGTCATCTGGAAACCGCCATCGCCTATGATGGCAACAACTGTGCGGTCCTGTGCGCCAAATTTAGCACCAATGGCAGCCGGCAGGGCAAAGCCCATGGTACCTAAACCACCGCTGGTAACATTGCTGCGGGTTTTATTAAGTTTGGCATAACGGCAGGCTACCATCTGGTGCTGGCCTACATCGGTAACTATTACAGCTTCGCCTTTGGTTATTTCGTTAAGTTGCTTAATCACCTCGCCCATGGTCATTTCTGCCGATGTTGGGTTTAGTTCAGGTTCAATTACCTGCTCTACTTCCTGGCGGGTGTATTCATTGAATTTAGCAAGCCATTCGGTATGTTGTTTGGCCTCAACCAATGCAGTAAGCAACGGCAGGGTTTCTTTGCAATCGCCCCAAACCGGTACGGTTGATTTTACGTTTTTATCTATCTCGGCCGGGTCGATATCTAAATGGATCACCTTAGCCTGTTTTGCATATTTATCAAGGCGGCCGGTTACACGGTCGTCAAAACGCATCCCTATAGCTATCAATACATCGCATTCATTGGTCAACACATTTGGGCCATAGTTACCGTGCATCCCCAGCATGCCCACATTTAGCGGATGATCTGTTGGGATTGCGCCCGCACCTAAAACAGTCCATGCTGCCGGGATCCCGCTTTTTTCAACAAAAGTTTTAAACTCTTGCTCGGCGCTGCCCAAAATTACACCTTGTCCAAAAAGGATAAATGGTTTTTTCGCTTCGTTAATTAAAGCGGCGGCTTCCTGGATATACTGCGGGCGAACTATAGGTTTTGGCCTGTAGCTGCGGATATGGTTGCAAGGTGTATAACCTTTATAGTTAAACAGCTGGATCTGCGCATTCTTTGTAATGTCGATCAATACTGGTCCGGGGCGGCCGCTTTTGGCAATGTAAAATGCCTTGGCAATCACTTCTGGGATCTCATTGGCATCGGTTACCTGGTAGTTCCATTTGGTTACCGGGGTAGTAATGTTGATCACATCGGTTTCCTGGAAAGCATCGGTACCTAAAAGGTGCGCGAAAACCTGGCCGGTAATACATACCAATGGTGTGCTATCAATTTGCGCATCAGCTAAGCCTGTTACCAGGTTAGTTGCACCTGGACCGCTGGTAGCAAACACTACACCCACTTTGCCGGATGTACGTGCATAACCCTGGCCGGCGTGGATTCCGCCCTGCTCATGGCGGACCAGGATATGGTTCAGCTTATCATTGTAATCAAATAAAGCATCGTAGATAGGCATAATTGCGCCACCCGGATAACCGAAGATGGTTTCAACACCTTCAACAATCAATGCCTCCAATAATGCTACCGATCCTGAAACTTCAACTACTGGTGCTTTCTCAGCTTCTCCTGTGATTTCACCAATTTCCTGAATTATTGTTTGCGTCTCCATTTTTTGCCCCCCAGCCCCCTAAAGGGGGAGTGTTAAGTGTATATTTTTATTGTTTATATTTTGCCCTTTTCTTCCCTTGTTCCTGTTCCCCCTTTAGGGGGGTAGGGGGTGGGGCTACATTTCATCTGTTACACAACCTTCTGCAGCTGTGCTTACCGTTTTGGCGTATTTGTACAGTAACCCTCTTTTCGCTTTAAGCTCGGGCTGTACCCAGTTGACTCGGCGTGCCGCAATTTCTTCTTCGGATACCTTTAGCGTCATGGTGTTTGTTGTCGCATCAATCTCAATGGTATCATTATCCTTAACAAAGGCAATCAAACCACCGTCATAAGCCTCGGGTGTAATGTGGCCAACCACAAAACCATGCGTACCACCGCTAAAGCGGCCATCGGTAATTAACGCTACCGAAGCGCCTAAGCCTGCACCAAAAATGGCGCCTGTTGGTTTCAGCATTTCGGGCATTCCCGGTGCGCCTTTAGGGCCAATGTTGCGGATAACCACCACATCGCCGGCACGTACATGCCCGCTTGTGATTCCGTGGATAAGTTCAAACTCGCCGTCAAATACGCGGGCAGGGCCTTCAAAACGTTCGCCTTCTTTACCGCTGATCTTGGCAACGCTGCCACCTTCGGCAAGGTTTCCGTATAAGATCTGCAGGTGACCGGTGGCTTTTATTGGATTTTCTGCCGGGAATATGATCTTTTGGTTTTCAAACTCCATTTCAGGAACTTCTTCCAAATTCTCTGCTATGGTTTTGCCGGTTACTGTTAAACAGCTGCCATCTATCCAGCCTAATTTTAACAGGTATTTCATTACCGCAGGCACACCGCCTACTTTATGCAGGTCTTCCATCATGTATTTACCGCTTGGCTTCATATCGGCCAATACCGGGATGCGGTTACTTACCGCCTGGAAATCATCCTGGGTTACTTTAACGCCAATGGCTTTTGCCATGGCTATCAGGTGCAGTACGGCGTTGGTTGAGCCACCAAGAACCATGATGGTTACTATAGCATTTTCAAATGCCGCACGGGTCATGATGTCTGATGGTTTAATATCTTTTTCTAATAATACCCTTATCGCTTTACCGGCTGCAAGGCATTCGGCTTTTTTCTCGGGGCTTAATGCCGGGTTCGAAGAGGAGTAAGGCAAGCTCATGCCCAAAGCCTCAATTGCCGATGCCATGGTATTAGCAGTATAGATACCGCCGCAGGCACCTGCGCTTGGGCAGGCATTTTTTACCACGCCCATAAAATCCTCGGGCGTGATGTTACCGGCAATTTTTTGGCCTAAAGCCTCAAACGCCGATACAATGTTAAGGTCTTCACCTTTATAGTGGCCTGGCTTTATAGTGCCGCCGTAAACCATAATCGACGGGCGGTTAAGCCTGCCCATGGCTATAACAGAGCCTGGCATGTTTTTATCACAGCCCGGAAGGGTGATCAATCCATCATAATATTGCGCTCCGCAAACCGCCTCAATTGAATCGGCAATTACATCGCGGCTTACCAATGAGTAGCGCATGCCTTCGGTACCCATGCTCATGCCATCGCTTACACCAATGGTATGAAAAATAAGGCCTACCAAATCTTCGTCCCAGATACCTTGTTTAACTATCTTGGCAAGGTCGTTTAAGTGCATGTTGCAGGTGTTACCATCGTAACCCATACTGGCCACACCAACCTGTGCTTTTTGCATGTCATCATCAGTTAAGCCAATGCCATAAAGCATGGCCTGCGCTGCCGGCTGGGTTGGGTCTTGCGTTAAATTCTTGCTATACTTATTCAATTCTATAGCCGCTATGGTATCTGATGATGAACTCATTTTATTTGTTTAGATAAACTAACTTTATAAATTATTCTTGTTGTTGACCAGGTTTATTTGATTGCTTGAATCAATATACGTAAGGTAGATATAGCAGCAAGGAATAACAATAGTTAGGATTTATTTTTTAAAAAAGTATATTATATTGTTATTTTATGCTTTTGTGATATAAAGTTACGTATTTACATGTTTATTCGATATATAAATTTTAATAGAATAGACCAAAGTTCAAAACGGTATTCGGTACATATTTTATGCATGCATAGTAAGTTGTCGATTTTCTTCCCGAAATGGGGTAGATGACGGGAAAAGTTTGTTAGATGTGGAGATTTCAGATGTGCAGATATGCGGATGTTACTCTAATCGAAATCTGCACATCTGAAACGGCGAAGCCCTCAACGGAGTTAATCTAACATCTGCACATCAATGCGGCATCTTTTGCTAATTTTACTAAAATTTAAAGGTCGGGCCTAAAAGGGCGACCGTTAAGTTTTTTTATTGAGTATAGTGATAGCTATTCATTTAAATATATTACCAACTGGTTTGCTGGGCGATTATTTGCAGCAGGTTGACAGTTCTTTGGAACAAAAATTTGAGCAGTTAGAAGAAAGTGAGCTCTCTGCTGATACCTTTAGCTTCTACACTTCTGTATCAGCGGTATATTCATCCAAAATTGAGGGAGAAGATATAGAGCTTGATTCTTTTATGAAGCATAAAATGCTTGGTGTTAAATTCCTGCCCGATTATACTCAAAAGATCGATGATCTGTACGAAGCTTACCAGTTTGCCCAGCGTTCGGCATTGAATGCGGCTACTGTTAAGGATGCGCATACATTGCTTACCAAACATATTCTGCAACCGGGGCGCCGTGGCCAGTTAAGAACAGGCAATATGTTTGTGATTACTCCCGATGGTAAAATAGAATATGTTGCCTGCTCTCCAAACCTGGTTGAACAGGAGTTAAGTAAGCTATATGCTGATATAGAGACTTTGTTAAAGGCTGAGCTGAATACAGCAGAAACTTTCTTTTTTGCCGCGTTGATCCACCTGGTATTTGTAAAGATCCATCCGTTTGAGGATGGCAACGGCAGAACAGCCCGATTACTCGAGAAATGGTTTGTAGCACGAAAGTTGGGTTTAAAAGCATGGTTTCTTCAATCAGAAAAATTGTATTACAATCAGCATCACACTTATTACAACAACATCAGGCTGCTGGGTTTGGAGTATGATGTTTTGGATTATTCGCAAGCATTGGCATTTTTATTGATGTTGCCGGCGGCGTTGTAGATTAGATAATTTCTTTTAGCGGCCCAAAAAATGGCAAAAAAAAACGTCCGGATGTTATACCCGGACGTTTTTTAAAAAATAAGGGTATAGTTATTTATGCTGAATGCCTTCAGCTAAAATAATGACCTTATTGTTCAGTACTTCAACAACACCGCCTTTAATAAAAAACACTTCTTCTTTAACAGCGCTGCCGCCGCGAACGGTTAGCTTACCATCCTGAAGGGTTGATATGATAGGGGCGTGGTGGTTTAATATTTCAAATAATCCCAACATACCAGGAACAGTTACCGATGTGGCTTCGCCCTCGTAGATTTTTTTATCGGGAGTAAGAATTTCTAAAGTCATTTTTTTTTGGATGTGAGATATGAGATGAGAGATGTGAGACTGGAATGTCTTTGATCTAATACCTGATACCTCTTGTTATTTTAATATGAGTATGAGATTTGAAATGTTAAATCTCAAATCTCATATCTCAAATCTCATATCTTAGTTATTGGCTTCAGCCAATAACTTCTTGCCTTTTTCAATGGCATCTTCAATGCTTCCAACTAAGTTGAATGCACCCTCCGGGTATTCATCAACTTCGCCATCCATGATCATGTTGAAACCTTTGATGGTTTCTTTAATGTCAACCAATACACCTTTTAAACCGGTGAACTGCTCGGCAACGTGGAATGGTTGTGACAAGAAACGCTGAACACGGCGCGCACGTGATACAACCAGTTTATCTTCTTCAGATAACTCGTCCATACCAAGAATCGCGATGATATCCTGCAGCTCTTTGTAGCGTTGTAAAGTTTCTTTAACACGCTGAGCTGTATTGTAGTGCTCGTCACCTAAAATAGCGGGGCTAAGGATACGTGATGTAGAATCCAAAGGATCCACAGCAGGATAAATACCTAACTCGGCAATTTTACGTGAAAGTACGGTTGTAGCATCTAAGTGGGCAAATGTTGTTGCCGGTGCAGGGTCGGTCAAGTCATCCGCAGGTACGTAAACGGCCTGTACAGATGTAATTGAACCACGTTTGGTTGAAGTGATACGCTCTTGCATGGTACCCATCTCTGTTGCCAGTGTTGGCTGGTAACCTACCGCAGATGGCATACGACCTAATAGCGCCGATACTTCAGAACCTGCCTGTGTAAAGCGGAAAATGTTATCGATAAAGAAAAGGATATCGCGGCCTTTGCCATCCTCATCACCATCACGGAAATATTCGGCAATAGTTAAACCCGATAGGGCTACACGCGCACGGGCACCGGGAGGCTCGTTCATCTGTCCGAAAACAAACGTCGCTTTAGAATCCTTCATGGCTTCCCTGTCTATTTTAGACAGATCCCAGCCACCTTCTTCCATTGAATGCATAAATGCATCACCATATTTTATAATGCCTGCTTCAAGCATCTCGCGCAAAAGGTCATTACCTTCACGTGTACGCTCGCCAACACCTGCAAATACCGAAAGACCGGCATAAGCTTTCGCGATGTTGTTGATCAGCTCCTGGATTAATACTGTTTTACCTACACCAGCACCACCAAACAAACCAATTTTACCACCTTTTACATAAGGCTCTAATAAATCGATAACTTTGATACCTGTAAACAATACTTCAGTTTCGGTAGACAGATCTTCGAAACGCGGAGGAATATTGTGAATAGGGCGACCATTGGTTTTATCAAGATCAGGGATGCCATCAATAGCATCGCCTACTACGTTAAATACACGGCCTTTAATGTTTTCGCCAACCGGCATTTTAATAGCCGATTCCAGATCCACAACCGGCATGCCACGTAGCAATCCGTCTGTTGAATCCATCGCAATCGCGCGCACACGATCCTCGCCTAAATGTTGTTGAACTTCTAAAATGATTTTTTGGCCATTATCTTTCGTGATCTCTAACGCATCATAAATTTTGGGAAGATGAGCGTCATCAGCGAAACTTACGTCAACTACCGGACCGATGATCCGTGATATTTTTCCAATGTTTGGCATATATAACCTGGTGTTTAAAAAATTTTCCTTTTTAATAACTCTATATAAAAAATATAAGATGCTATTTCAGAGGCGCAAAGTTATGATTTCTATCCAAATATTTAAATAGCAAAGGCAACATTTTTGCACGATAATTTATGCCGGCTTGAATTATTGTTGCTGATGGTTAAAATTGAGTATAATTTTGCCAATATGTGTGCTGCTTTCCATCAGCTCATGGGCTTTGCAGGCATCAGCGRCCGCGAAAACCGAATGGATAACGGGCTTAATATCGCCCGATGCTAAAAGCGGCCAAATGGTCTCCTTCAAGTTTTGAGCTATTTTTCCCTTAAATTCCACTTCCCGTGCACGCAGCGTCGAGCCGGTAATTACCAGTCGCTTCCTCATCACCTGGGCCAGGTCAACCTGTACATTACTGCCATTCCTGGTATTTATTAATACCAGCCTGCCTTCAACTGCAAGCGACCTGATATTCCCTTCGGTATAATTGCCGCCTATCATATCCAGTATCACATCAACGCCTTTGCCGCCGGTAAGTTCCGTAATAACATCGGCAAAGTTTTCTGTTTTATAGTTGATAGCCTTTACCGCGCCCAACGCTTCGCAAAAGCGGCATTTTTCATCCGATCCGGCCGTTACATAAATTTTATGCCCCAGTGTTTTTGCCATTTGTATGGCAGCTACACCAATGCCGCTTGAACCGCCATGAACCAGCAACGTTTCTTTTCGTTTTAAAGCAGCCCTGTCAAATACATTGCTCCATACCGTGAAAAATGTTTCTGGCAGTGATGCGGCTTCGGCGAAAGAAAGGCTATCAGGTATAGGCAAACATTGTGCTTCGGGTGCGTTGCAGTATTCGGCATAGCCACCACCTGCAACAAGGGCACAAACCTTATCGCCAACCATTAATTGGGTTACGGTTGAGCCAATTGCAATTACTATACCTGCAATTTCCAGGCCGGGGATATCAACAGGTGCACCAGCCGGTGGCGGATAATTACCTTTACGCTGAAAAACATCCGGACGGTTTACGCCTGCCGCCATCACCTGTATGAGTACTTCATTATCGCCATAAGCAGGCTTTGGTCTTTCGGCTATTTGCAAAACAGAAGGCCCGCCGGGCTGTGTTATAATTACGGCTTTCATGAGGTAATAATATGTGGCAAATGTATCCTAAATTGAAAAATATGAGCGTCCAACTCCTAAACGCTAAGAAGTTACCTAAATTTTA
This sequence comes from Mucilaginibacter sp. P5_A6, assembly GCF_056400585.1. Taxonomy (NCBI): domain Bacteria; kingdom Pseudomonadati; phylum Bacteroidota; class Sphingobacteriia; order Sphingobacteriales; family Sphingobacteriaceae; genus Mucilaginibacter; species Mucilaginibacter sp. P5_A6. The sequence goes on from NZ_JBFUKZ010000028.1 coordinate 71,718, forward strand.
TTTAACAGCGTTTTTATTTGTCAACAGGACATATATCTGTTGTGCCGTCATGGTATTTTATGCCAGGCAACCTGCTCTATATGTTGGTGAGGAGGAATCACTAATGAACCGGTAAAGCGACAGATTATTCGCTTCTTAAACTTTTAACGGGGTTAGCCATGGCCGCTTTTATAGATTGGAAGCTGATAGTGATAAAAGCAATCACCACCGCTGTAAAAGCTGTAACTACAAATACCCACCACTGGATGTTTTGCCTGTATGCATATCCCTGTAACCATTTTTGCATCACCAGCCAGGCCAAAGGCGTTGCAATCACTATGGAAATTAAAACCAGTTTAATAAAATCCTTTGATAGCATGGTAACTAAAGTGGATACCCCTGCACCCAATATTTTACGAATCCCAATTTCGCGGTTGCGCTGTTCTGCAGCGTAGGCGGCAAGGCCGAAGAGGCCCAGGCAGGCTATGATGATGGCTAACGAGGTAAATACAACAAACAAGCTGCCCATGCGCTGCTCGGTGTGATATAAGGCATCAAAATCGGCATCCATAAATGAGTATTCAAATTGCTGGTTGGGGGCAAGTTTTTTCCATTCATTTTTAGCCTGGTTTAAAAATGCAGGCAGGTTTTTAGTGTTCACTTTTATACAAAGCCATTGCCTCCAATCCTGGTTCATGACCATAACCAGCGGACTGATATTATCCCTTAATGAGCTAAAGTTAAAATCTTTTACTACACCTATTATATGATATTTCCTGGCATTGGCTCCATTGCCTACGCTTAAGGTTTGGTTTAAAGCATCGTTATTAAAGCCCAGCATGGTGGCGGCCGTTTGATTAATTACCATGGCCAATGAATCKGATGCGAATTGGTTTGAAAAACCGCGGCCTATTAATACCTGCATGCCCAAGGTATGCAGGTAATCTTCATCAACAGACCAATATTCGGTAAGCAAGCCGCTTTTACGTTCGCTTGTAACGCTGTTAGGGAAATGGGTAGTGTTGGTAGGGTAGTAGGCACTCAGGGTAGCATCAACAACACCAGGTAATTGCTTCATCTGCTGTTTTAAGGTCTGTGAATCATTTAAAGCGTTCACGTTTTTAACCAATAGTAGCTGGTCGCGGTTAAAGCCAAGATCTTTATTTTGAATATATTGCAGCTGGTTGTAAACAACCATGGTGCCAATGATTAAAAAGATAGATATCGAAAATTGGAATACAACCAAAAAACTACGCAGCTTACCGCCCTTAAAGCCTGTGGATATTTTGCCCTTTAAAACATCAACAGGGTGAAAAGCTGAAAGAAAGAAAGCCGGGTATGAGCCAGAAAGCAAACCAACAATAATAACAATGATGCCCAACGCCGGCAGCAACCAGGTAAAAATCTGACTTGTTATGATTATCTGCTTGCCGGCTAACTGGTTAAATAATGGTAATAGCACCCATGCCGCCAATACAGCAATGATTGTGGCCGTAAGGGTAACTATAAACGACTCGGATAGGAATTGCGTTATTAAAGCCCCGCGCGATGAACCCAGTACTTTGCGTACCCCAACTTCGCGGGCGCGGTTGGAAGACCGGGCCGTTGAGAGGTTCATGAAATTAATGCAGGCCAATACCAGTATGAATATCGCTATGGCCGAAAAAATATAGATGTACTGGATATTACTATTGGGAGCCAACTCCCGTTGACGATTGGATTGCAGGTGAATGTTCTTTAGCGGCGTTAAATTTAGCCTGATATAATTGCCGCCTTTTTCAAACTTATCTATATTCATACTGCTGCTGAGCCATTGCCTGGTTAAGGGCGGGAGCTTAGCTTCAAGCTGTTGATAATCTGCACCGGGTTTAAGCAATACATAGGTGCTGAAACTAAAATGATTAAAAGTTTTATCGCGGGATGATTCCTGTGATAGGATAGATAAAAAGAAGCCGGCAGTAAAGTGCGATTGTGCAGGCATATCTTTAATAACCCCGGTTATTTTGTGGGGGATGCTATCGTTATTTATGGTAAGCGTTTGCCCCACAACGGCAGTTTTGTTAAAATACTTTTTTGCCGCCGATGCGGTAATCACAATGGCATTAGGGTCATTTAAGGCCGTTTTGGGATCGCCATCAATCATGGGCAGGGTAAATACAGCAAATAAGGTAGGATCACAGTATAGTACTTTGTCTTCGGCAATTTCCTCTGTTCCTTTTTTAAAGCGGATATTTAAAGCGGGAGAGATCCTTACTGCATTTTCCACTTCGGGGAAATTGGTTTTTAAAGCATCGGCAACAGGCGGGGCAACAATGGCAAAGGAAGTTAAAACACCTCCATATTTTAAATCGCTGTTTACCCGGTAAATCCTTTCATATTTAGTATTGTGCCTGTCATAACTTAATTCATCAACTACGTAAAGCACAATGAGCAGGCAAACAGCCAGGCCCAATGCTAATCCTAAAATATTGATGAATGTAAAACCTTTGTTTTTTAAAAGGGTACGCAGAGCGATCTTCAGATAATTCCTGATCATAACTTATGGGATTGATACCCTAAAGCTATAACTAAATATTTAGTTAGTCAAGAATTGAGAATAAAATAACTAATCATTTAGTTATTGCTGATTAAACAACGTGAAAAGTGGGGTGCTTTTTATGTATCACTAAGCTATGTAATGCTTTGTAAAACTGATTGTTAAATAAAGTTAAAACTACAAGTAGACAGGAATCGGCCAAATAGATAGTATTACTTACCCATGGTTTCGACAAGCTTCGTTTCCAGCATATCTATATTGCCATCACTATCACCTCTTGTGTTCCACGCTTGATGATCGCCCATATACCTGCCTATGATCTCTCCCTTTTTGTCAACTAATATTAAAATTGACGGAGGCATGCCGTCGATGTTGTATTTGCTTTTTAAATCTGCGCTTTCTATCAACACATTGTGCCACATATTCATCTTGCTTTTAGCTATAGAGTTTTTCCAGGGAGTATCAATGCCATCCATCGATAAACCTATTATTTCCAGCCCTTTGGTATGGTATTTTTTATATAGCCGGTTTAAAAAGGGGGCTTCAGCTTTTTCTGGAAAACAGAAACTTGCCCAAAAATAGAGAATTACATATTTTTTATTTTTGAACGATTTAAGGTTAAGTATTTTTCCTTGCATATCTTTTCCTATAAATAATGGTGCTTTGGCTCCCCTCGCCGAACTTTTATGTTTTAAAATGTTGGCGTATAAAAGTCTGCCGGCAACACTGTTTTTTACCGAATCGGTAAATGAGTTGTAAAAAGTGGTGGTGGAGTCAAGCGACAGATCTTCCATGCCATCAAAATAATAATTGGTTAAGTATGCACTTAGATACGAGGATGGATGCGTACTTGCGAATTGATAGTCAAGTTGTCGCATTGCATTTTCCAGCAAATCAAGGCTGTTCGTTACTTTATTAGAGCTTTGTTGATTTTTAGAATTTTTATCCGATGATCTGTACTCATTTATCTTGCCATACAAAGCAATTTTTAACTGTTTAGCCAGCTTTTTCTGCTTTTCTAATTTGCTCCAATCATCATGCATATCCGATCCGGTAATTAACGCATTAGTGGTGCTATCGCCGGTGAGCCTAATGGTTATATTCCCAGGACTTAAAAATACTTCATTAATGCCCCAATCATGATTTGAAAGCGGCTTGCTGTTAAAGTAAAGTTCGGCATAAAGCGGACTTGGGATAAAGCCATTAAAGGAAAAAGAACCATTTTTTACGTAGGCCTTACGTTTTATCCTTTGTTGTTTGCCGATGGAGTACGTTAACCATACAGCATGCGTTTTAGGGTCTGTAGTGGTGCCTTTTAATATGAAATTATTTGTAGCCTTTTTTTCCTGCCCATAAGCTATATAGCTAAATAACATGAGTAACAAGGAGATGTATAATTTATATTTCATTAAGTAGGTTCAGCCACTAAATTTAACGCATATTATTAGCGTTTGCAATGCTGAATTGTATTTAAAAAGCTAATATTTTGACGTTTCAATTATGCTGATTTTAGTTTTATTGTTATTCATTTGCATTTATAAAATAAATCAAACATGTTATTACAAGAAGGCCAGGCGGCACCACAATTTACATTAGTATCATCATCATTGCAAAGCTCATCACTGGCCGATTTTAGGGGCCGTAAAGTAGTGCTGCACTTTTTCCCGTTAGCATTTACAGGTGTTTGCACTACACAGTTATGTACCATGCGCGATAGCTTTGGCTATTATGATGGCTTAAACGCCACTATATTAGGGATCTCGGTTGATTCGCCTTTTACATTGGCTAAGTTTAAGGAAGAAAATAATTACCAGTTCGACTTGTTGTCTGATTTTAATAAAGAAGTATCCACCGCTTACGGGGCTATATATGCTGATTTTGTGATGGGTTTAAAAGGGGTATCTAAACGTGCCGCTTTTGTAATTGATGAGGAACAGAACATCATTTATGCCGAAGTTTTGGAAGCAGCTACCGATTTGCCAAATTTTGAGGCAATTGCAGCAGTTGTAAAGTAGTTTTAAATGACCAGGTTGTTGATTACAAAGCCAGGCATAGGGCAGTTAAACTTTGTTGTTTAATAAACTTTTTTATAAAATTTTTGCATCGGTAATATAAAATCCTATCTTTGCATTCCGTTTCAAAAAGCACCATAAGTGGGAGATTACCCGGTTTTGTGTGGATAGATGAAATAATGCACTTGTAGCTCAATTGGATAGAGCACCTGACTACGGATCAGGAGGTTAGGGGTTCGACTCCCTTCAAGTGCACCCATAACGTTAAGCCTTTCTGTGTTGTACCGAAAGGCTTTTAATTTATTACGAGCATGCTAAACCTGGTATTGTTTGGTCCTCCCGGAGCCGGGAAAGGGACTCAGTCGCAAAAGCTTATTGAAAAACATGGATTGATCCATTTATCAACAGGTGACCTTTTACGAGGCGAAATTTCGCAGGGAACAGCACTTGGGTTAGAAGCTAAGAAGCTGATGGACGAGGGAATGTTGGTTCCGGATGAGGTTGTTATAGGTATGATCAGCAATAAGCTGGATGCCAACAAGGATGCAAAAGGTTTTATTTTTGATGGTTTCCCGCGTACCGTTGCACAGGCCGAAGCTTTAGATGAGCTTTTGACCAGTAAAGGTGATGCCATATCTGGTATGATAGCGCTTGAGGTAGATGATGATGAACTGGAGCAGCGTTTATTGCAGCGGGGTAAAGCATCCGGCAGGCCTGATGACGCCAATCCAGAGGTGATCCGTAAGCGTATTAAAGAGTATAATGATAAAACGGCCCCTGTTGCCGATTTCTATAAAAACCAGGATAAATTTAAAAGCGTACACGGTATCGGCCCTATCGACCATATTTTTGGTCAGATAGGTGAAGTTATTGAAGCGTATTAAGGAGTCGGGAAAGTCCGAAAGTCAGTAAAGTCCGAAAGTTAAGAGCGTTAAAATTCTTAAACTTCCGGACTTTAMTGACTTTCAGACTTTCCGACAAAAAAAATAAAAACTATGTCGCAAGGTTCCAATTTTGTTGATTATGTGAAGATCTGTTGCCGGAGTGGCCACGGAGGGGCGGGTTCTGCGCATTTACATCGTGATATATTAACTTCAAAAGGCGGTCCTGATGGCGGCGACGGCGGTCGCGGCGGTCACGTGATCGTAAAAGGCAATGCCCAATTGTGGACCATGCTGCACCTTAAATACCGCAAGCACGTAATTGCCGGAGATGGCGATTCGGGTGGGAGTTCATTACGGAGCGGTAAAACCGGCAGGGATGAGATACTGGAAGTGCCACTTGGTACAACCATTAAAAATGCCGAAACCGGGGAAATCATCTTCGAGATAACCCAGGATGGCGAAACTAAAATATTAACTCCGGGCGGTCGTGGCGGTTTAGGTAACTGGCATTTTAAAACGCCAACCCAGCAAACTCCCCGCTTTGCCCAACCCGGCGAAGACGGCAAAGAGGACTGGAACGTACTTGAACTTAAAATACTGGCCGATGTTGGTTTGGTTGGCTTCCCTAACGCAGGTAAATCAACACTGCTATCGGTTGTATCTGCTGCCAAGCCAGAGATTGCTGATTATGCCTTTACCACATTAGTACCTAACCTGGGCATTGTATCTTATCGTGATAACCGGTCGTTCGTGATGGCCGATATTCCGGGGATTATAGAAGGGGCTTCGCAGGGAAAGGGTTTAGGGTTCAGGTTTTTGAGGCACATCGAGCGTAACTCGGTATTGTTATTTATGGTACCTGCAGATACCACCCGTACCATCAAAGAGGAATACGAAATACTATTGAACGAACTGCAGGAGTACAATGCCGAATTGATGCATAAGCCCCGCGTGTTAGCAGTTACCAAAACAGACCTGCTGGATGATGAACTGCAGGCAGAAATGCAAAACGAATTACCGGAAGGTATTCCTTCGATATTCATTTCATCAGTGGCACAAAAAAACCTGATGGGATTGAAAGACCTGCTTTGGGCCGAGATAAATAAGTAAAATTTAAACGGGTTTGATATTTGTAAATAAAACCTGTTTAAAAGTGATTAAAACTTCTTTTTTTTGCAATAAAACTATACTTACTTAGCCGAATACAGTACGTATTTATTACTCAGCATATCCATACGGAAACCCTTGTAACCTGGGAAGCATTTACGTATAATGTTTGATTTTGGCCCCATGTAACTTGCCGGGAGCAGGATGTAGATTGGTCCGGCATGGCCATAGTGTACATAGCTGTCATATTCAATTTTGATATCCGAATCGATAGGATCTAAGATGATATAACGGTTATGGTTAATCTCCAGGCCAAGGTCGGGGCTTATGAAAACGAATAGCGCATTCTTTGTTTTTCTATCCAGATCCATAATATAATCAAGCGATTGCTGATCTATAAATAGTTGCGCTATACCTGATGTCCCCTTCGCGTTTAATGTTTTATTTTGATGGTAGCTGGGTACAAAATACCGGATGCTCCAGAATGCAATAAACAGGCATACAATGGTGAACGCTATTTTAAAAGGTTGTTTCCACCGGCTTGCCAGGTAAACCACTCCCGGTGTTACCAATAAACCTATGATCCTAAAATGCCTTGCTTCGTACGAAATATTTGCCTGTCGCAAAAAGCTATAACCAAAAAACAGCACCGAAAGCACATAAAAAATAAAAAGCAATAGGGTATAGTTCTTATTCGGTACAACTCGGATAATATTAATAATGAGCAATATACTTAATGCGGCAGCTAATAACAGTACAATTAACGACCATAAAGGGCTGAGTATAGATGCATTACTGTGAACCAGTAGCCCGTTTACCATATCATCTAAAGAGAAACCGGCTAAAATAGGGGAGGCCAGCGGGAAGCTAAAGGTTTCCCAGTTTAGCAATAACCCTGATGAGCCTGATGCAGGGTTTGCCCCCTTAGACAGGTAGCAAATAATAATAGTACCTATTGATATTATAACAGGAATGCCAACCCAGGCTCCGTTCTTAATCCACACCATTAAATTTAATTGCTTTTGGGATAGCTTGATCCAGATATACAAACAACCCGCAGCATACATCCACAAAAAGGATGATTTGCAGAAAAAACCTATCCATCCCGAAAGCAGCAGGAAGAGTGCAAGTTTCCAGGTGGTTTTATCAAAGCTTATACAACCATACAGGAACCACCCAATAAAGCCAAAAAGTAAAACTTCGCCACCATTATAAAAAACGTAAGGAATAAAAAAAGCCTGTTKAATTACAATTACCAGCACGCTAACCGCTGCCAGAAGCTGGGAGAATCCTGCTTTTTTAAAAAAGACATAAAATCCGGCTATTCCCAATAAACTAAATACGGTAATGGTAATTGCCGATGCCTGCCCGGTATTAATACCAAAAACAGATTTAAAAAGGTAAGGAACCAAATACTGTCCCGGCGACCACCATGATAAAAATTCGGTATAGTTTTTACTGATGTCGGCCGGATCTGGTTTGGTTGCCATATTAAAGCCCCCACCAGCCTGCATTTTTTGCAAAACCTGGAAACCCCAGCTTGGGTCAGGGAAGATAGCCGTAGGAGCAATAAATATCATTACACCCATTACCAATACAATTACACCTAATGCTATCAGGATATTTCGATGGGTTTGTGATTTTTTTAATATCATATATTTTGAAGTATTTTATGAGCCGATCTCGCGTTCGCGGATCTTTATAGCGGGGTTTCCCTGGTAAACGCCGTAAGCCTGCAGGTTTTTTGTTGCCACAGAGCCGCTGGTAAGTACCGAATGACTTGCCGCCGTGATACCGAGGTTGACTATGGCCCCCGCACCTATCCAAACACCGTCTTCTAAAATGATCCCTTTGGTTATCAGGTCGAAGGATGTTTTTTTATAGTTGTGACTCCCGGTGAGCAATATAGCCCCTTGCGAAAGACATACATTGGCCCCAATGTTAATCATCACCAGGCAATCGATCCATACATTTTCGCCTATCCAGGTTTCATCACCTATTTGCAGGAACCAGGGGTATTTGATATTTACACAGGGTTTAATAGTTACGTTTTTGCCAATCCTCGCGCCAAATATCCGCAATAAAAATACCTTAAAGCTACTGGAAGGGATAATACTGGTCTTAAAAAAGATGGCGTTCACATAAAACCATAAAAGCCTTTTTATCGCATTTCCACCGGGATGGAAAGGGTAGTTATTATAGGCGGAAAGGTTGGTTTTAAGCATGTTTATTTTTTGCCTTGTCATTTTGCTTTACCCAAAAGTACAGGGTTATCATGATGATGATGTACAAAGTGAGATTAAAAATGGTATGATGATCAACTATCTGGTTAGCTTTTTTGTTCCAGAACAAAGCTAAAAGCACAAAACGAATAACATTTAGGAGTTCGATGCTTAAAATACCAGCAATCAAAAAGATCATTTTTTGTTTCAGCCTTTTGGGATAAGCTATTACAAATGCCGAAAAGAAACTGATTAAACCAAGCCCAAGGCAGGAATATACCAATACGATGGTACCCTTGCCGGCTACCAATAATTCGGTGCCATTATGTATTGCTGTGAAACCAAGCCAGCCGAGCACCTGTGCACTAACGCTTAACAATACCCATCGCAGCCCTTGTATAAAGTTTAAATAATCAGCCAAAAAACTATAATAGTGACTGCCAGGGCTTGTGATGCCAAAAAACAAAATATTAAAATAATAGAACAGCAGGAACAGGAGTAGAAATGTAAATACAAATTTGAATGGAGAAATGTTGGTTTGATTTGTCTGTGTCGTTTTTTGCTTGCTTTTCAGAATCTCGTCAATTTTAACATCAACAATCAGCCTAAACCAAAACCCTTGTAAAAAATGAAATATTACCCCAATGCGCCCTTCCAGTATGCCTAATTGAAATATCATGCGGTACATAAAGTAAAGCATGGGCCTTGCATAGCGAGGCAGTTGCCACCAGAGCTGCTTTAGCCAGGCTGTACGCTCATCCGGCGAGCCGAATAATGACGGCTTAATAGTTTGTTGCCGCATGTTTTGCATTCGCTCTACCTCTTCCTGGGCCAGCAGATCGCTGTACCGGTTATGTTTGGCTATCCAAAAACTGATGTTATTTTCCTTTAGGTTTTCTTCCAGGATATAACCATTCTTCCATACTTCGGTTTTGCCGGGAACAATAAACCTGTGATCCATATTCTCGTTCAAATCAGAATAGCCAACCCCGTACCTGATCATTTTAAGCAGGTAAAAAGGATAATAACCGCCATGTTTTATCCAGCGGCCTTTAAAAAAATTTTTACGATTGAAATAAATCCCATTAACATCGCTGTACTCATCTTCTTTAAAATTGATCAGCTTCTCCTTCAATTCTGGGGTAACAACCTGGTCGGCATCCAAACAAATGATCCAGGGGGTTTTAATATCGAAGTTTTTAAGTGCGAAATCCCATTGTTTAGGATGATTCTCGAAAGCGTGCTGCAAGATTGTTGCTCCAGCCTTTTTTGCTATCGCGATAGTGGCATCATCACTGCCCGAATCCAAAATAAAAACAGGTGCATTCAACCCACTGATGGAAGCCAGCAAACGCGGCAGGTGCTGCTCTTCATTGTAAGTAAGAATGATGAATGCGTATACCGGGATCAATGCTGCTTGCTTATTTTATTGTACAAACCTATATATTTTTCAACTAAGCTATCGGTGCTAAAATCATTGTAAATAATATCGGGTGCACTTTTCCTGATGCTTAAAAGTTCACTTTGCATGTTTGCAATTTTATCAATCGCTTCGGCAACAGATGCTGCGGTTGTTTTGCAAAGCCAACCCAAATTGTTTTTACTTACGTAGTCAGCTAATCCAACTTCCCCGCTGATCAAAACAGGGGTGCCCACACTCAGGCTTTCAATTACCGCGTTGCCAAAATTTTCATCGTACGATGGTAATATAAACAAATCATGCTGTTGTAGTATTTTAAACTTATCTTCATTAATAAAGCCGGCCCATGTTATTTTATCGGCAATACCATTAATTATAGCCAATGATTTTAAACTTTCAACATATTGTTCATTGCCATTGCCGGCAATGGTAAGTTGAAAAGGGGCATTAACCATCCCGAGGGCATTAAGCAGGATATCCAGCCCTTTTTTTTCTTCGATCCTTGAAAGGAAGATCAGTTTAATTGGCGACGAAATCGAGGCTTGAGAAGATGAGTGAAAAAGAGGGAGTTTTACAAAATTGGGTATTATGGTAGTACTTTTGGGATTAATAATACAGTTAACCGAATCGCTTTCTCTTGGAGATGTTGCGTGGATATGGCAACGCGTTAATACCGGCCGCCCCAATAAATTATGAATGATTGATTTGATGCCCTGGTTTTTATTTTGAAACGAATAAGGGCTCAACGTACCCCTTGTTGAAACTAAAACAGGCACCCCCCTGATTACTGCAATAAGGCAGGATAATACCGAAACCAGGTTCCACCAGGCATGTACATGCACCAAATCATAGGCCCGGGAGTTTTTCCAAACTGCTTTTAGCAATGCGGGAGAAAAATGGCTATGGTCTTTAGTAATACGCTTAAAATAGGTAACGCTTACACCATCAACCATCACCGATTGATTAGGGATTACCTCGAGTTCGTGAGGTCCGTTAGCTGTGGTTACGTACATACTTATAGCGTTGCTACTCTTTACAAGCTGTTCGCAAAGCATAGCTACAGACATAATTGGCCCGCCATAAATATAGGCTGGTTTGTATGAGGGCGAAATCTGTAAAATTCTCAAACCTCTTTTAATATATTAGACGTTACAAGTATTTTATGGATAAGCAGCATACTGATGTAACTCCAAAATACGCTATTGACCAGGAACTCAAAGCTGAGGCCGCGCCACATGACCTGGAATAGCCCGCTAAACACGAGGGCCGTTCCTAAAATATACCCGCCAAAAAGTTTTTCAGCTTTAACAGAGATCAGCTGTGCTACTGCCCCATAAATAAACATGAATAAAAATACCCCCACGGTTCCGTAAGTGAGGTATGCATCAACAACAAAAGCCGGCTTTGCTGATACGGTTGACGCCCTGTTTACCACACCGGCATCATAAACACGTTCCATGATCAAATCCTCGGTACTTGGTTTGCCTGGCCAAAAAATACGTGGAATAATGGCCATGCCCGATTGCTTAATCAATTTTGTGCCATAAAAATCGACGTTTTTTGGTGTTGATTGCGTAAACTTTATAAACATGTCAATCTCGCTTAACCTGAAAGCAAGGAAGCCCCAGTTTGAATTGTCTTCACCTCCGGAATCATTTCCTAATGCTGCATCAAGTGCAAGCTGGCTGGCTTCATCTGCGGATGTCTCACCCGACCATGCATTTTGCCTGAATATGCGGTTATAAGTAGGCAAAAACATAAATAGAAGAAGTAACAGGGGGATGAAAATACCCGCCACCAACTTTTTATAGTTTGGGTAAAGGAAAATACCCAAAACCAAAACACTTATAATAATGGGTTCTTTAAAACCAGATACGAGGGCCTGGTAAAAGTTAAAAAAGTAAAAGCAAACACAAATTAATGTATTACCAATTTTTTTAAGTGGTATAGCAAATGCAAGAGCTAATGTACCAGCAATAAAACTCAATGAACTGAACTGATTGGCAAATTGTGATAAACCAGGAATTTTAATAAACAATATGGAAGCAGGGAAACTGAAAATAGCAAACATCATTAATAAGTTTGCCAGTTTATCTTTTGGAATATGATACTTGGATTTTGCCGAATAATCCATAAAGATCAAAACGCCCGAGATAAAGGCCGCGTGCCCTAAACAGTAATACCGCTGGCATTGCGCCGTCAACTGCAGCCTGTTTTGGTCAACTAACGTAGTGCTTACTTTTTCAAAGTTTTGATACCCTAATACATCCATGAAATAGAATATAGAGGTGCAGGCCATATATCCGGCAAAAATTATCTGTACTAAAAAAATTGGTCGCATTAATTGTTCGGCAACACTCCTGTCATCAGGCAAGGGCTTAACCCAACCAGTTAACGTCAGAAAAAATATCAGGAATGATCCAAGCCAGGCGATTATGTATGATAATTCATAGTCACTCTTCAGCAAAGCAGCTAATACCCAGGGGATGAATAATACCAGGATGCGTTCTACAGGCGCCTGTTTACTTTGCATCGTTATTATTTATAATGTTTAAAATAGCATCAGCCTGGTTATTAAAGCTCCATGAGGCTATTTTATCTTTTGCATTGTTGCCTAAAACCTTCAGCGTTGTTTTATCATTAACAAGCACGCTTAGTTTTGTGGTGATATCTGTGAGATTTCCGGCTACAAATATTTCTCCGGTAGAGCGGGGTATTACCAAATCAATAGCGCAGCCGCATTTATCAGAAACCAGTACAGGCTTACCTGCGGCCATAGCTTCATTTACTGCTAGCCCCCAGGTTTCGCCAGGTCCTTTTGAGGGCAGGCAAAATAAATCGCAGGACTGGTATACTGCAGGCATTAATGATTGATTCCGGAATCCCATAAAATGAACATTGTTGTTTTTCCCGGCATTGGTTTTTAGTGAAATTTCTAAAATACCATTACCAACAAACAGTAAATGCGTGTTTGGCATGTTCAAAGTTAAAAAAGCATCCAGCAATAATTGAGGTGATTTTTTTTCTTCAAGCTTCCCCGCAAATAATATCAATGTATCACCGGCATTAATGCCCAGGCTTTGTCTTAGTTTACCGGCTTCAATAGCGCTATCTGCTGCAAATCTTTCATTGTCTATAGCATGGGGGGCAAAACTAAGCTGCTGTTCTTTTAAACCATATTTTTTAAAATAGGCTTTGCTATTGCTGCCTACATAAAATACATGATCAATATGATGATACACCCATCTTAAAAAAACAGACCTTAATAAAGCGTTAAATCCGGTTTGAGCATCAAGCAAAGTTGAATCGCCTCTGAAATAAACCGGCAATTTATTTTTGAAATGCCTTATTGCTTTTAAATGGCTGTCATAAGCCCAGCCGTAAATCAATATTGCATCGGCCCGCCAGGCTTTTATTTGATAATTAAGTTCGGGGTTAACTATACCCTTAAAATGATGTGAACCTGGGTTGGTAGAAATGTTTTTCACCCACTCGTATGGATAGCCATCCATCAGCGGCAAATCCCAGGATACAGTTTTTCCAAAACCGGGATCAAATTTTTCCTGAGCTTTCTCGCCCCAGGTATAAAATACTTTAATCTCAATCCCTTGCCGTTTATTCATTAGTTTAAAAACCGGAGCGTAATATTGGATGGGATGGGTGGTTATAATGGCCAGGCGCATATCAGATGGTTTCGCCCATAATTTTAAATCCTTTGGCAGTTTTTAAGCGGGCATTAATATAGTCGGGATCCCTGCAGTAAATGGTATTATAATTACCGAATGAGGAAATCAAATTTAAATCCCTCTTAAAAGCATCATACTGGTAAGGTTTAAACCCATTTGCCAGGAGTAACTGATGGATACGCTCTTCATTAAATCCATAACGCATGCCGCTGCCATTAAGTTCGATGATAATAGCTTTAAGCGAATCCTGTTTTAAAGTATTATTCATCCCTTTCAATACTTCGGTTTCAAAACCTTCCACGTCAATTTTTATTAATGCGGGTTTATCATTTACGGTAAGTGAATCTATGCTGATCACAGCTACTGTTTCTATCTCGGTATTTTGGGACTCATTCGGGCTGATGATATGATTGGTGGTATCCTCGTTTTTTGAAAATGTAAGTATGCCCGCTTTTGCCCCGGCAGCAGCGCTAATTAAAGTAGCTTTATCCTGAAGTTGATTTAAGCCGATGTTTTTATTGGTAATAACCGCAGTATTTGCAGATGCCTCAATGGCGATGGTTTTGGCCTTACATACCCCGGATGCCAATAAAGTGTAGGAACCTACGTTGGCGCCAATATCAAAAAAAACATCCTTGGGCCTTAAAAAGTGCAGTAAAAAGGCCATATCATTAAATTCATGTAGGCCGGTATAAATATTGCCGGTAATACCGGTTAAGCCCTTGCGGGCATAAAAATTTATTCCTGCTAAATAGGGCTTTACAATTAGCTTTGACGGCCTTAAGCTGCTTTGGATTTGCCACCACAAAAACCGCGTGAGTACTTTAACCGGATGCCTTTTACCTAAACTGTGGTTAAATATAAAGCCAAACGTTCTTTTAATTTTTTCCACTGATAACGTTATCAAAAAGTTTGCATTGGTTTGCGGTCATTTGCTTTGCCGAATATTTATTTACAGCTACGGCGTGATATTGGGGCAGTTCGGTATTGCCATTAAGCAACGCTGATAAGAACGCGTTAATATTTGCATCTGATATGGTATTATAATCATAAGCATGTTTAACTCCATATTCCTTCATGATACTTATTGCTGAACTTGCCGGGTTAAAAACAGCCAATATTGGTTTTTGAGTTAGCAGGTATGGATATATTTTTGAAGCGGTGTATTTAGGATCATCAGACCCTGGTATAAAAAGAGCATCAGCCTGTTGCAAGGTAGCCAGCGTATGGTAATAGCTAATGCGATTGGTAATTTCACACACCTGGCCCCCTACACCATACTGTTTGGCAAGTGGAAGTATAGTTGGATTGCCCTTGCCATTTGGRGCGTAACTTGTGCCGATAAAATAAAATTTTAACGATTTAAAAGCCTCATTGCCATTTTGTAATGCTGTTTTAAACGCTTTAAATAAAGGTGTTATGGCTTTATGCATATCTGCCCCGCCACGGCCTATATAAACTATGTTGACTGAGCCCTCTGTAAGTAGGTTATCGAATGTTTTTTTATTTGCCCCGGCTATCTGCGTATCCGGTTCAAATGCCCCAAAAGTTATGGTAGCAGCAGGTATGGTTTTAATTTCAGGATATCTGTTTTTCAAATCGCTGATGTAACCATCAGATACACTGATCAAGCCATCCACATTGTTTATTGCTATTGGCTCCAGGTATTTGTTAAGGCGATACGAGAACCAATATTTGGGCGGCCGTTGGGCTTTCGGTTTATCCTGGTAGTAATCAGAAAACCATGGATCCTGCATATCGATCACATAAGGCACCCCGAAACGTTTTTTCCAGTAGGCCCCTAAAATACAAACCGGGAATTGGGTGGTGGAAAAATAAATAAGGTCAAATTCTTGAGCTTTTAAAAGTTGGTTTACCTTTTGTTTGTAAAACCATAACGAGCGTAAAGCGATGCTGCCCAGCCCTAATTTAGAGGTGAATTGCTTTTTGAAAGCTTTAACTTTATGGATCTTTGTATTCGCCGGTACACTCTGCATTAACAGCTCGTCTATATCCAGATCAGCATACTTTTCATCAACCATCACTACTTCGGCCTCCCAGCCATTGGCTGCAAAATAAGGCAAACTCATGCGTACCCTTTGCATATCAGCGCCGTTTACGGGGGGGAAGTAGGGTGAAATGATGAGCAGCTTTTTCAATCCCAATATTTATTTTGATTTAGCAGGTGAGTTTTTTTAATGAACAGTATATCCGTTTGCCACAAAGCCCTGTCGAGCGGCCGCCTGATAAAGGAGCAGATATCATAAGTGGTAAAACCAGCATCATCCATAAACCTGATAACATCAGAAATTAAGGGGCAGCCTTTGTTTATTTCTATCAATGATACCTCGCAAAGTACAAATTGCACATGGTCCAAATTTTTTGAAAAGCCTTTTAGCACTTCAAGCTCATAGCCCTGCACATCCAATTTGATAAAATCCGGAGGACCTAATTTGCTATAGTTTTCAATAACGTTATCAAGTGTTTGCAAGCCGCGCAGGTCTTTTTTGAAATTGTTGGGCTTATATTCCTCCAGAACACTGCTTACGGTTGAATTTACATTGAAGGTAACCTGTTTACCGCTTTCTGCACCCAGCAAATCAATATGGAAATAAGTATCAGGTAATTTTTGGGTGATGGCTTTTAAAACAGCCGCCTTGTCCTGTTGAGCTTCGAGCATTAAAACTTTTGCCGATGGAAAGATAACCTTAATCATTTGTGTCCATTCACCATCATAAGCGCCGACATCAATTACAAATTCAGGGTAGAAACCAAGCCTTTTAATGTTCATTAAGCTCCACTCCATAGAAGGAATGTTTTGCCGGTTTTTAATTTCCCAAACCTTTTGCTCTGGTATAACCAGGCGTAATACTTTTTTAAATAAGGTTAGCATATTATTTTCTTTTCCACCAACGATTGTTTTTTAATTTTTCCCGGGCTGGTGTCCAGTCGCAAACTTCATCAATTATATCATAAAAACCCTGCTGTTTTTCGGGTAAGTCATTTGATATTACCCGGTTAATAAGCTTTGGCAAATCATTATAAAAACCTTTGGTACGATAGGGGGGATGCAGTGACCAAAGTCCTTTGCCTGTTCCTAAAAAGTCTATCCGCTTTAAATTATGCTTGCTGATATATGTTGATATTATATGCTCCGGCAGATCGGCGTTTGAATTTCCTTCCATAATTGCTTTTACCTGGCCACGTACCGGTGGTTTGGTTAATATTAGCTTGTGCAATTTAAACCTGCTTTTATCCATCATAAATATCCGGGTACTCATGCCATTTAGCTGCCAGGTATAAGGAGCAATTTTATTGACCACATGCTGGTCTATCAATACATCGGTACTTTTGGGTGGACCGGGAAGTGGGGAAATAATAAAACAAGATGGCTCGCTTTCAAAAAACTGTTCCGCCTCCGTGATCCATTCCTGGCCTCCTCCTCCTAAAAACATATCCGAATCTAAATGGAAAACAAAATTATTTTTAGCAATATAGATCCCGAAGAAATAGGCATAGAACGGGCCTCCCCTGAAGTCTTTATCGGGTAAATTGCTTTCGCCAAAAAAGTATTCGGCAACTTGTTTTTTAGTTGAAGATGAATAATCAACCGGCACAATTTTAACGTTGTATTCGCTTCCAATTTCTACAGAAAGAAACTGGTTTAACAGCTCTTTATTTGCTTCCCATCCCTCGGCAAATCTACCTTTACTTTGCCGGGTATCCACAGTCAAAATAATCTCATCAACCTGACCAGAAAGTACATCTAACTGGTGTTTTAGTATGTGTTTTGCATGGGGATAATCGCCTGGTGCAAGATTGATCTGGAGGCTAACCTTATTTTTCAAGAGCATCTTTTACTAAAGCGAGCAATTTTTTTGATTCATTTTCCCAATTATAAAAGGCGGAAGCTTCAATTGCCCTGTTTTTGGCGGCCTGTAATTCTACAGGGTCATTAAGCCATTTTTCCAGCCCTGCTATTTGTGTATCGCTTGGTTGCTGTGGCAATTTAAAGCCAGGTTTAAACATTTCAAACGCCTCATTTTGCCCTTCGGTTTCGCTGGTAATAACCGGTAAGCCAGATTGGATATACTGAAAAAACTTATTGGTAATTGTATAATTACGGCTCATGGGGGTATCAAGTTCCAAAGCCAGGCCTATATCAAATTCAGCAATTTTTTCAGCCAGTTTATACGCCTTAACCGTGTCGTGAAAAAATAGCCGGTGTTGTTTTGGCAACAGTGTATTCAGTTTTTCATGATACCGGTTATCAATATTACCAAGCAGGTGTAATTCGAGTCGGGATTTAATTGAACTTAACAATTTAATGAATTGCTCCAACCCTCTGCCTGGTCCTATCGTTTGGGAGAACCAGAACAGTTTTAAAGGTTTTGAAAACTCCTTTTTAAATGGAATACCAGGTGATGTAAATACATTGTATACAACCTGTGGTGTTGGGCACGCACAAACAGCTGAAAGTTTTTTTGCCAACGCATTTGAAGTAGTAATACAAAATACACCTTTATTTAAGGCTACCAATTCAGCCCGGTGCAGTAAATTGATTGGTCTTTCGGCGCGTGCATCGGGTAACAGATCTTCAGAATACCAGTCTTCAAAATCAAAAGCAACTTTAAAGTCGGCATTTAATAATTTAGTGCCGATATAGGTAGCCAGTTCCTGGTGACAGATGTACAGATGGGCCTTAATGGCTTTAGCTTTGTAATAATAACGGACAGCCCCATAACCGAGCGATAAGTTTGTTTCTATTTTGAAATTACGGGTAAGCAAGCGGCCGAGCTTATTGAAAAGCTTATCTGTAAATGAGTAAATTGTTGATGCCGAAAGATCAGACACAACCTGTAAACTTAAATTGGGAAAGGTTTTTATGGCGTCAAGATCCTGTTGGTACAAATCTGCCGAAATAATACCCGTTAAAATACAAACCTCATAACCTGCTGAGGCCAAAGTTGTAGCTTCCTTTAAAACCCTTGGGTTGCGGCAGAGGTGTGATTGGGTTATAATGCAGATTTTTTTAGGCAATGATTTACCGTTAGTTAAATAGCCGGGACTTGATTTTTTGTAATGATTGAGGGATGGAATGTGCACTAAGTGCTTTTTGTTGTCCCTTTATTCTCAATTCTTTCCGCTTGCTTTTTGAAGCTGCCAGTTCCCTGCATTTGAGAACTAACTCATCTGCATTGGTATAAGTTTCAATCTCGGCGCCCAATTCATATAAATGGGGCAAACCTGCAGTATATTCAGTTAAATAGCATGCGCCGAGCATGGGGGCTTCCAGGTCGCGGAGCCTGCTATAGGTTAACATGTTTTTATTAAAAGTATGGAATGTAGGCACCCTGTTTATGCCTAAGGTTATGCTGCTTTCGCGGGTAAGCCTCATGTATTCTTCAAAACCGGGCTTTTCAAATATGTTTTCACCGGGTACGTTGGCCGGTATTACTTTTTCGTAACGTTTAAGATGGTAAGCTGCAAAACCCTTGAGTCCCGAATTTTGGATGAGGTTTACCTGGTTTTTAATTTTGGATGAAAAATTTGATGCAGGTGATGTTGTTACCTGCGTTGCTGAGTTATCCCAGTCATTTCCCCTGATCTGTACCGGCAGGCCCTTACCAATGGTATCTGCCAAAAGCTGTGCCCTTAAATAATCTTTTGAACCAATAAATGAAATGCTGTTTATTTCCTGTTCGGGGTGGGTTCGGTATCGGGGGGCAACCCACATGGGCATAGGCAGATTGATATGGGCCGCACCTGCTTTTTTGTACATATCCAAAGCTTCAAATTCGGGAACCCAAACCAGATCGAACACTTTAAATTCATTCGGCAATTTGGTAAACGACCGCACATTATCACAATAGAAATTAATGCAAGGAATCCCTAATGCCCTTATTTGTTTTATGGCCTGCAGATCAATTTGTTTAGGGTATAAATAGCAAAGGAAAATATCAAGGTGCTGGCGGTTTGCCTTAATATAAGTTAAGGTTTTCCCCCAGGCTTGCTCTTTCCATTTTTGCAGCGCCGGATCGTTTTCGTAGGGGACTAAACCCGCGGCCCAGTCAAGCCCTGGTACTTCAAGCCATTGCATTCCGGCTTCTTCAATACCATTTTTGATATAATAGGGCCAGAAACGGTATGCAGGTATGGCATGCGGTTTAGTATCAAAATCCTGTAAAAACGATAGTAGTATCCTCATGTCAGGCATTTGAACAAAACGTCAATCTGGTTTAGCTCGGTACCCACAGGTGTATTGTTACCTAATGCAAAGAGCTGAAATTTAAAACCGGCGAGGTAATTGGCGATGTCAAAGAATTGGGTATACACAATAGCTGATGCCAAAATTGATTTTGCAAGCAGAGTCCAGGTACCCGTATTGTTGCCGATATCAAATATTGCAGGATTAGCTTTTATCAATCTGCCATTGCAGATAATTTCAAGCCATTCAAGCGAATTGAGATGACCAGGCTTAGAATTGATCCCGGGAGCGTTTCGGAGTTTTGCAAATCTTCGTTTCCTGTTTAATTCAAGTGCTAACCTTTTAATAAGTTTATAGGGATTGTATACAACAGAAAGGTTCATAGATAGCTTAAGTGGGGTTATGAACGATTAATAAAATGCTTCACCAGCTTGGTAATTTTCCATCCTACAAAGGAGACCATAATTTTTGTTGATCCACCAGCCATAAATTTAAGCGATGAACCACCAAGCTCATTAACTTTTATTTGTGCAGTTTTTACCAGATTCGGGTACCTTGGATAAATAATATAAATAAAATGTTGCCAAACATTAGCACAAGCTAATTTAGCTTCGGCGGTTGAATGTACAGCTAATAAATTTTTTGTGGCTTTATCTAATGATCTGAATGCAGAAAGCAAGGCTTCAAGTTGTGTTCGACCCGATAAACTGCCACTATTTCCTGAACGATAATATAAAATCGAGCCCGGATCGAACACTACCAATTTACTTTTTAGTATTACCCTGGTAAAAAAATCCAGGTCGTCAATTAAGGTGAGTTGTTCGTCCCAGTAGCCGGCGCTTTCAATTATCTGTCTCGGTAATAAAAACATACCGGATTGGGTCATGGAATGCCCGGTTGTCCATGATGAGCAGATCCAATCACAGGCAGGCAGGGTTTCCCAGCAATCTTCGGGACTTAGTTTAAAAGTATCCAGATCGTTATTATAAAACCGGCCCCATTTAGAAGAAATTATACAACGCTGGTTTTCATTAGCAAGTTTTACCTGGCTTTCTATCATCTCCGGATTTATGAGATCATCCCCATCCAAAAACTTAATATACTGCCCGGTTGCCTTACTGTAGGCTATATTGCGGGCAGCGGCAGCTCCTGCATTTTGCTGAAAGAATACGCTGATATGCTTATATGGAAGATTGTTCAATAATGTTTTAGTGTTATCCGTAGAGCCATCATCAACTATAATTATTTCGATGTTTTTATAGGTTTGATTTACTACAGATTCAATGGTATCCCTGATATAATTTTCACAATTATAAGCCGGAATACAAACAGAAACTAATGGACCTTGCGCCGACATCTTTATTTTATACCATGTTTGTGTTTTAGTTTTTCAAACAACGAGCCCGCACCATATTTCCCGTTTTTATCAAGCTTTCCTGCATTCCATACTTCATTCCAAAAATGAACAGCGTAGGTATTTGGCATAATCCTTCTGCCAGGCATGGTTTCGGGTTTTAAAATGGGTCTTAATAATTCTTTGAGCTTATTAACAGAAGTCATGTTGCCCAGCACTAACTCATCTATAAACTTCCAGGAGATAGGGTTGAAGTATTGATAAGGAACTATATGATCTTCCATTTTTAACTCCTTTACAGCTTTTTGAAACAGGAAAGGCCCAGCGCTGCCAAAAGTCATTTTTTTCAGATCGGTCCTGGCTAATTCATCCAGGCAATATTTTATTAGCGGACTGTTTTTAGGTGCTTTAATAACACAATTATTGGCCAGTGAACCATATTCGCCTTCATTGCTTGAACAAATAATGGTGGCTTGTTTAAAAGTAAATGGCTTTAAACATATAATATCCATATCAACCCACCAGCCACCATTTTTTTGAAGCATCAATAACCTGAAGAGATCTGCAAAACCCGATACTGACCCTTTTCCCCAGCCATCTTCAAACCGGAAGATCTTATCATGGGCAATAACAGACCCGGCATCAAAAATTTGCGTACCAGCCGGCACGTTGCCGATGTCCTCGTAGGTATATAAATGAAAAGGGTGGCCATGATCTAAAAAAGATTGGATGCACAGTTGTTCAACCTTTGAAAGTTGTTTCCCAATCCAAAGTGATTGAACAGGTTCGAGCTTTATATCATTTTCCATGCTTTATTAAAATAGCCCTTTTTTGATAAATCCACATAATGATGTAATGCACCTGTTTTATTATTGATGTGGTTAACATCAGGGTTGACGATGTATTCATCAGCCGGTAAAATAATGGCTTCTGTTTTGCTAAGTAACATAGCCGTTAAAGCCTGTTCAAGATAGTATGATGTACCTTCTTTCTCCTCCAGTACCTTAATCCAATTATTTAATTTAACCCAATCTATAGCTGTACTGTTTAGCCCAATTGCGCCAACATTGACCAGGTCTGGGATTGTTGAGCCGCAAAGCTCTTCCATTAATTCTTTTGAATATCCGTAGGAGTTTTGGCAATCCTGCATATAAATAGGTTTGCAGGGGTTTTTAAGCCAACTTATAATTGCCTCGGGATTGGCCCAAAAAAGCATATCAGAATCAAGCACAAGTTTCCAGGTGCCCGGCAACGTATGTATATCCATTAGTTTTTTAATATGCGGATAAACTTTGCGTTTTTGATGCATTGCTGCAAATAAATAATCGGGTAAAATGTCATTCAGATTTTTTTCGATAACTGATTGCTTGATTATTTCTGCACCCGGCAACAGGCGATGGATAGTTTGTATAAGGTCATAATCAAAGCTGCCATCATCAACCAGTACCATTTTAAAGGTTGTTTTAGTAACTTTTGATAATGATTGAATGCAAAATAAGGTTTGATAAAGATAGTTTTTACCTGTTAAAAAATAAACCGCAGGCCCTATGGGATTTGATAGTACTGGCGAAAGTTTCAACGAGGCTTTTTTCATTTGCCGTTGGCTATGCAACATGCCCCGGTAGTTAAAATACCCCCCAAACCGTTTGTATTTGTTAATAGTTGATAGCGGGTAGCGATAAAGGATGTTTATAATATCTTGGATCAAGTATTTACAGGCTTTATTTTTAAATTATTACTGAAATATTTTCCGGCCGTTTTTTTGCCAAAATTCATGGAAGGTTTTTCAATGAATTTGAATATTTGCCAGGCCACAATACTTATTAATGAATATACGAGGACATCATAAAATAAGGTTGCAAACGGATGTTTTATAATATAGGAGGTCTTAAAATAACCGAGTATAAAAAAACCAATGGGCACATGAATCAGGTAAACGGCATAGGAATGTTCGCCTAAAACAGAAAAAATGTTTTTTGAGGATTGGATAAAATGACTGCCCGCGATAATAAAAAAGGTAAGTAGTGCAGCCATTATATATTCCATTTGATGCAGCGCCGAATTTTTAATGATCATGCTGTACATATTGATGAGGAACAGCAATAGTGCACATGCCAGATCTGCATTGCCTCTCTTATTGAATAAGAAATACAAGCTAATGCCCAGGCCAAAGGATGGCCACTGATCAAAAAAGAATAAATATCCCTCGCGTTGATAGGGTAATAGAAACGAAACCAATGAAATAATAATTAAACATGCCTGTTTTAAGTAACTAACTTTAAACATTAGTGTGATGCCGATAATGACGTAAAAAATCACTTCGCAGGTAAGGGTCCAATAAACAAAGTTTGAGATTTTGATGTTGTTAAGGGGCCATGTAAACAAGGTAATATTGGCTATAAAGTGAGTTATTGTAGCCGGTATGTTGGCAACCGAGTTTGTACCGGTGTAAATTTTTTGAAATAAAGCTGCRGCCAAAACAATAACCAGGCTTACCCAATAAGTAGGGTAGATGCGGAAAAATCTCTTTATTAAAAAGCTTGAGCTTCTCGAAGAATTACTGGCTGATAGCATGATACAATATCCACTTATCACAAAAAACATGGGG
This sequence comes from Mucilaginibacter sp. P5_A6, assembly GCF_056400585.1. Classification (NCBI taxonomy): domain Bacteria; kingdom Pseudomonadati; phylum Bacteroidota; class Sphingobacteriia; order Sphingobacteriales; family Sphingobacteriaceae; genus Mucilaginibacter; species Mucilaginibacter sp. P5_A6. The sequence goes on from NZ_JBFUKZ010000028.1 coordinate 95,734, forward strand.
ACACCAAGCCATCCATATTTAACCAAATTGCGATACCAGTTATCTACGTAAGGCACAAATAAATTTAAATGAAATAGCACTACGATGAAGGCTGCAAAAAAACGGAGCATATCAATAACGTAGTTGTGTGTGTGTTTCATACTATATCCTGAAAAAAGCATCTCGCCAAAACAGGTGTCTTACGTTACTGGTGTAGTGCCTTGCTACAACATTATCCAACGCCATTGCATTAATTTCCTGCGAGTCGTGATTGAAATTTTTAATCGTTTCTTTTGACCAAATGATGCCCAATGATTTACTGGCGATATGTGCAAATATGGTTTGCTCTGTGCAAAAGTCATAACGGGGGTGAATGCCTGCAATGAGCCTTTCTAATTCAAAATTCTCATAAATGTTTTTACCATAAACATATAATAACCCGGCATTAAATTTATACAAATCATATAGGTTGCTGCCTGTTCCATTAATAACTTCCTGGTGGTAGGCCGCTGCAAAGTCTTCTGTTCCACCGCATGCAAAATCTGTAACAGGTTGAGGCAGAAAAGCAGTGAAATCCTTAAAGAATAAAATATCGCTGTCAATCCATAGCACCGGGCATTTTTCGGCATAACGAAGTATCAAGGCTAACTTTTTACCGAAGGGATGTAAGTTTCCATAGCTTACAAGAGCTTTTCTTCCTTTAAACAAATGGTATTCCTCTGTGCTTCTCCAATCTTCAACGGTTACGTTGGCTGGCCAAAAACTCAAAGCTTTTCGAATTTCCGAGGCAGACATTGTTCCATCGGTATTGACAATAAGTTTAGGTAACGTAATCCATGTATTGACAATGGATAATACAGACAGGCGGGTCATATCAATAAAGTGCTTGCCTGTCATCATCAAAACAACTATGTCTGATTGTTCTTTGTTTGCAGGTACATTTATTTTCCTTAAACCAAGCAGCCTCCTGTATAAGTGAGGCAATCTGAAAGCTAACGATCCWTTAATTTTATTAAGCAAAGTATCTGATTTGGGCAATTATAATTATGCTATTGGGATAAACCATCGTACATGCCACATGCACCATGCCATTTGATGTAATTGCTGGTATTTTGCCAGGCCCGGTAAATAAACCAGGATTTTATTTTTCTGAACGGAACAGTCCATTTTGGAATTTTTATCCAGGGGTTAATACCGTGGATTTCTAAAAGCTGTACCCATGACCGGTTGGTATTATTTAATAGTCGGGCCATATAATGAACCTGCATGCGCTGTTTGGGTATAATATGCTTTAATGTTAATACCGGGGAATACCCAACCTGCCAGCCTGATTTTAAAATTTCAATAACTATATCATTATCTCCGCCCGAACTCAGGGCGTTTCCTGTTCTGTCAGCTATAGTAATATTCCCCTTTTTTGCCTTTTCAATATATGTTTCAAGCGCCTTTTTCCTTATCCCCATACCCGCGCCAATAGGTGCACATGCCGGATATTCGTTATTCCACCCGGCAATCATTTCATCTTCACCAGGATCTCTTAAAGCCAGGCTACCATAAAAATCCTTTAACCATTTGGGTGGTTTTTTTTCAAACAAAGGGAGTGATTTACCTCCTATTGCGCCCAGCTTACTATTTGATGTGAATATGGCTGATGTTTTTTTAAGATAGTCTTTATTCAAAATGTTATCATCGTCAACCATCACAATAAATGCGCCTTTTGCTTGCCCAAAGCCCTTTAATCTGGCATAAGTTAAACCGGGTTTTTGCTCCTTTACTATTTGGTTACGGGGATGCCAGGAAAGATCAATGTTTATCGCCGGGAATGAATTATTGTCAACAATGATCAGTTCCCAATTATCAAATGGTAATGATTGATTTTGCAAGCCTGTTATAGTTTGCTGCAGGCGGATTGCATCAGGATTATAAGTACATATTATAACAGATAATAGCGTTGTCATTTGCGGTAATTGATCACGTTTGCGGGCACACCAACTGATATTGAATAGGGAGGTAGATCCCTTGAAACAACAGCGCCTGCCCCTATCACACATCCATCACCAATGGTTACGCCACCTAAAACTTTTGCACCCGCCCCTATCCATACATCGCTGCCGATTTTAACCGGTAATAAAATATCACCTTTTGAGCGTATAGAAATGCCCGGGCCAGGTATAGTATGATTGGAGCTAACAATACAGGTATGCATGGCAATTAATGTATTTTCGCCTATTTCGACGCCTCCATGACCGTAAATACATACATATTCACCCAAAAAAGTGTTTTTATTTATGGAGACAGATCCGCCGTAAGCCTTAACAATTACGCCGCGCGATAACTCGCATTGAGGGGCAATGGTAATACTTCCTTTTTGTCCGTTTAAAAATCCCCTCGATAAAAAGGCGCCGGGTTTTATGATAACAGCCTGGTGGATAGTTATACCCAGGAACCGGTAAAACATAACATACAGGTTACTTATTAATTTTGACATACAAATTGAGTCAATAAGGTTTTTAAAAAGGACAGGCCTTGTTTGGTGTCGGTTTCATCCTTAAAATTGAGCCAGGCAACATGATGTTTAAGATGGCAAACCGATGATAACCTGTGAAAACAGGGTTTGTACACTGTATTTGCCTGATATAGTTCTAAAACATGTGTGCCTTTATTACATAGATATATATTGCTTAGTCCGGCACCATGAGGGCCAATAATGTGTGTAGCAGATCGCATTTTTTCGATGGTTTCTATCGCTTCCAAAGCCGAAAGATCAACGGTTTCAATCAATGGGAAATACTTCAGGAGCTGATCTTCCCAATTTATATTTCTTGATGACGCCCCTTTTCGGGTGATCCAGATAACTTTATTGGAATTTTTTTGCGTTGCTGGTTGGATATTGAACAACGCTTTTAATGCATTAACACACCATGGGCTAATTTGCTGATCGTTAACTAACCTATTGGTAAACAATAGCTGTTCGCATTCGTAATGTGCTAAATTATCAGTCCAGATTATTTTTGAGATGTCAATATTTGCCTTTTTGATCCATTTTAATTTCCATTCAGTTTCTGGTCCGTTAAAAAGAATTTGGTCAACGTGGTCAATTACTGGTTGCGCAAAATGGATCTTGATAATTGATTCAAATAAAAAATGGTAAAAGCCTCCATCGGCACCATTTGTTAAGCAGGAAAGGGTAGCACCGGCCAGGTATGTTTTGGGGGGCAAGTGAGCAACATTTACCAGGCGTGAGTTGGTAAGATTAACAGTCCAATCCTTAGCCGATTCATCTATAAAGCTTCTCTTATCACTATCATATACCAACCCTATGGCGCTCCAAACTGTACCCTTTGAGACACTATACAAGCACCTTTCGGGCTCCTTATAAACACCGTTGAGTTTAAACCTCGGTTGTTTATCAATGGTTTGCTGCGGAACGGTTTGGTTGTAAGTAACCAGCGGTAAATTGTAAGTCATGGGTTGACCGGCTTCATCCAGCAAAATGCACGAAAGTGATTCAGGACAATCAATTGCTTCTCCGGTTTTGGGCCCATATAAATCGCCAAAGCTTTTAATACGATATGGATTATTTGTAAAGCATATTATCCATAATTTTTTCAAAAACCTCACAATCATTTTACCGGGTTATAAAGTTCCAATTGTATTATCAAAGCTAAATTTTATCATAACCTAACTGAATTTGTATATCAGCCATTTTCGCTTTTTTTAAATGCAATTTTGAGTTGCACCATGCGCAGTTTGATCCTTAACCAGGCGGGCAGTATAATGTGTAACATGCGCCAAACTGAACTTTTACCATCCGGAACTTTCAACCCGCATTGTTCGCTCAGTTTTAGTGCTCGTTTAGCAGCATCGTATTGCTGTGACATGATAAGAATACTTGCGGCTAACTGGGCTTGCCTACCTATTACAATCCTTATGGTTTTATCAAAATATAGCTTTTGATAGGATGTTAAGAGATTTAGCCGGGTTAGCCAGCCTGCTGTTTGATCGGCGCTTGCAGAATTTGAATAACGTATGGATATGGAAAGCACTTCTTCAATAACATAGAACCGGGCGCCGCTACCGGCCAATTTAACATGCAAATCGGCATCCTCCCAAATGCGGAGGTTGGTATTGAACCCTCCGGTGGTTAAAAATTTTTCTTTGCGGTACAACCCGTTTATGCCGCCAATGGAATGGGCAATGGTGTATGAAACAGCATCTTGATTGATTTGCCCGTTTGAATATTTCCAGCTGATTAATATGTTTTTTTGATCGGTATCGTACCAATCAACATTACATAGCACCACATCATAATTACCTGTTTGGGCCATAGTGGCTGTTTTTGCCAGGTAATCAGGGTCTAAAAAATCATCAATATCATGAAAATGAAACCATTGTCCTTTTGCGGCTGCGGCAAGCGTATTGCGGGCAAAGCCGGGGCCCTTGTTTTCGTCGCCTTTAATTACGGTACAACCTCTTTTTGTTAACAGTGTAACGGTATTATCTGTACTTGCATCATCATAAAATATAACTTCATCAAAAGGTTTGTTGAGTTTATCAATGTTGGCTAAAAAACCATCAATAAATCTTTCTGAATTATAACAAGGGACTAATAAACTAAACACACCTTAATTGTAAAATAGTCTTTTTAGCTTTTTAATGGCTTTAATCGCTATAGCCGGTTCCCTACGGTCGAGTTCCGTTAAGTACGGATGAACAGGGGGCAAACCTAACCAAAAAGGGCTGGTAATTGTTGATTTACTTTTTTTGGTCATTTCGTTTAACAACCCAAGCCAATTGGCCAGGTTTTTATGTGAGGAAAAGGAGCTATCCATCAGTTTTTTGCTGTTAATAGAAAGTTCATTCCACTTATCAGCGTTGCGTATAAGAAAATCAATTTTTGATAATAATTCCATTGGCGCATTTATTAAAAAACCTGTTACATTATCATGTACCAGTTCTGGTATGCCCGATTTGATCGATCTGCAAACCGGTACTACCCCGCAAGCCATTGCTTCCATTAATGCAACCGGGATGCCTTCATAATCAGACATCAATACTATTGTATGACAGGTAAGTAAAGTTTGCTGAACCGTATCAGGCTGAATACTTCCTTTAAAAAATACGTTTCGAGGGTTTTGGTATTTGTTAATAATATTATTTACTAAATTAACATCTGGCCCCGAGCCATAAATGTAAAATTCAACATCGGGTAAGCTTTGCGCGCATTCGCAAAAAGATGCTGTTATTTCATCTATTCTTTTTTGTTCCGCCACTATTCGCCCGACATAGATAACTTTAAATGGCAAACCCGGAGTTAATGTAGCTTTCTTTTCAGGAACAGGCGCCCCGCATGGGATTTGATAAGTTTTAATATCTTTATTGAGATCTTTTACTTTTTGATTTAAACCAAGTGATACGGTAACAACAGCAGAAAGATTAACGTCATTACCTTTTGAAATAAATTTATCAGCTATAGCTGCATACTCCAGGTCGTCATTATGCAATACTCCAATTGTTGCAATACCGGCTTCTTTAACCCATTTAGACGCATGTAAAGCCGGTACCATGTTGCCGGGTACAAATACATCCGGTTTCTCTGAACGGAGATGTTTCAACATCCATTTAACTTGTTTTCCTGTATAATGAATTGTGGGTATCACTGTACATCTTATCCCCTTTGCCCTCAATAATGGAATAGTAGTGCAATCCTTTTCGGCTGCCCAGGCTATAAATATTACGCTTATCTCAATTCCTTTTTTTGCTAATTCTGGTAACAGCCTTAATAACCAGGTGTTAATTCCGTTGATAATGTTTTTTCCGTCATAGGCGCAAAAAATAACCTTCACAGTATATTAATTATAAATTGAATCTATCAATAAGGTTATTAATGCGGGTATAAATCCTATGCAGGAAGGTTCTTCTGTTCCAATCATATACAGGCCCGTGCATATCTTTGCTGCAGATAAGCTGATGGTCTTTTTCCCGGGCCGCATTCATTTTGGGGCTTGTTGTTTTTGCATCCTCATGTACATTAGCCACAGATAGGGGCTGTTTAATCAGCTTTCTTGTATTCCCTTTTACCAGGCGCAGCCAAAGTTCATAATCCAATGAGCATTGTAACTCTTCATTAACCGGCTGATGGATGCCGGCGCTCCAAAAGCATGATGGTTGTGCCAAAGCTGGGATCCGGATAAAATAATCTAAAAGCGGGTATACCTTTGATAGTTCAAATTCCGAGGTTTTTACATGGTAATTATAGCCGTATCCGTATATAAAATCAACCCCGGAGGATAAAAATTTGCCRGTTACCAGGTGGAGTACATTCTTCAAATAATAATCATCACTGTTTATCCAGGCATAATAATCACCGGCGGCAAGGCTAAAACCTAAATTGATGGCATGGCTTTGACCTCTGTCTTTTTCGCTTTGCCAATAGCTTATCCAGGGAGCATATTTTTCGATGATTTTTTTTGATCCATCAGTACTTCCTCCATCAATTACAATAAACTCAAGGTTGGGGTAATTTTGTAAAAGTACGGCCCTTATTGTTTGTTCTAAAAATTGGCCTTGGTTAAAAGAGGGGGTTATAATAGTTAATTTGGGCCATTTTATATTATTTGTAAAAATAGCCGGACTGGTTTCTTCTGTCCACGGCCAACCTGTTTTATCTCTCGGTGGCGTGGGCAGTAATTTTAATAACCCTTTCTCTTCTACATTCACTATTGGCAAGGGGAAACTCGCGCCTTTATTTATAAATGATAATTTATATGCATAAAGATCAGGCAGAAGTGTATTCAATTTCACGATTTATTTAAAATAAAGGGCTTCCAGGTTTCCCAATCGTGCTTTTCAAAAGCATGGCAACCAAAAGGCAATTCGCCTTTTAGTTTTTTTAATGATTGGTTTGGCGAATCTTCTATAGAAAATCTTATGGCTACTTCGTCTGTCGGCAATTTAAAAAAGGGGTAAAGTAAATTTCCCCAATATTTAAAAAAGCCATCTTCATTGTGAGTTCCCCAGGCCTTAACTTTTCCTTTTAATATTTTAAGAAGCCAGTAACAGGTTTTGGTTTTTCGTAAACAAAAGCCCCCGTTACCCACATTACTTATTTTATGGTTAGCCTTAAAAAGGCTATTAACAATCTTTATCAATTTGGAGTAGCCTTTTAAAAACTGTAGCTGATTCTGTTGATTTTCGTGCGGCAAATGTGGCGCGCCAATAAAATCATATTTTTGACTACACCAGTAAGTTAACTCATCTTTAAACACATAGGCATCTAACTGGTAAATAAGAATAAATTTATAGTTGAGAAAAGTTTTGTACAGAACCGGAGATAGCATTAATTGATTATAGCCTGCTATATTGCTGAAATAAAAATCAGGGAAGGTTATTAACTTAAATAAAGCGTCATCACATATATTTTGATAGGCGGTCGTATCCAATTTACCTGGACCTATAAATATGATAGGATATTTTTTAAAAACTTTGAGGCATTGTTTTAAAGAAATAAGCTCATTAGCATCCGGCTGTTGTTTATATATTGGAATAATTACGGCAACCAAATTGCTATGCATTCTTTAATTTTTGTTCTCAATAGGTTCGTCCCGATAGCAGAAAATATTAATCAACATATCCATACCTAAAAATATTTCCTTATTGATAAACGGGTAAGCCTTGTCTGCGCTTTCTTTAATATAATATCGCATACCAGCTGCTGTTATAAAGCTTAACAGTTTATTAAGGCCTTGTGGCTTATCTATAAAAGAGTGATACTCAAGGAAAAGATAATCCACTTTTTTTAGCTCTTCTGCTATATCCGGTATTACATTTATTTCCTCACCTTCAATATCGATTTTTAAAAAAGTTATATTTTCAAAACCACTTAAGAAAGATTTTAAACGGATTGCTTTTACAGGTGCAGTTTTTTTACCATCAGTATCGTTAGTGATCATGCCTGAATGACCACCTTCTAACCAAAAGTTTAACGTAGCATCCTGGTTGGCGACGGCCTCATTGCGACAAAAAATATTGTCATCGCCAAATGCCGAAGCATTTTGCTTTAAAGCTTTGAATATATTGGGATCGGGCTCAAAAGCAACAATTTTAGCTTGTGGAAAATGGATTTTAAAATATATAGTTGCCAGGCCAATATTAGCGCCGCAATCAATTATGATGATGTCTTCTTTTATTGATGTGAATTTATAAATCTCGCTTAGGAATATTTCTTTATACGAACCCAGGAATGTAAGTGCATCAACAATTTTTATTTTTTTGCCATAGAAATTAATTTCTGTTGGCTGAAATCTATCCAGATTTTCAAGTCTGCGTTTTTCCTTACCTGAAAGTACCATGTTTACTTGAAACAGGCCAGAAACCTTCTTTTTAATCTTTTTAAGTTGTTTTTTAATTTCCATGAAAGTCTTCTTTTTTCCAGCTCAGCCTGAGAATCGAAATTAAGGTAATGTTTATAATATAGTATATCATTTTCAATGTTTATAGCCATGCCATCGGGATGCTTAATTTGGGAAAGGGAATCCAGCTTTAATTTAACATAAATTGAATCGGCATTAGTAGTATGTGTGGCATTTTTATCAAAGCCTATGTTTTTGGTTAAATTAGCCGTTGGATTTATGGAAATACCGTTTTGTTTGTAAATGGTATACATCCATTGGTAGTCCCATATGT
>NZ_JBFUKZ010000029.1:0-72851 GCF_056400585.1 Mucilaginibacter sp. P5_A6
TTTCGGCTTTGTTTTGTTGTGCAAACTCACCCGCATGCAACTGCCTGATCTGCTTCCTGTTCGTCAGGCCAGAGATTTACCGCCGGCTTCCTTCAGATTCGCAGTCACCCACGACACCCTTGCCTTTGGTTAACGCTTCCAACTATCAAGGCGCGTTCGGGACTCTCACCCTACAGCTTGCGCCCGTGCCGGGCGCACACAAAAAACCCTGTAATCACATGATTTACAGGCTTTTTATGTTATTTGACTATTCAATCAGCGGTGAGGGAGGGATTGGAACCTACCCTAATATATCATTGATAATAAACACTTTAACTAACAGAAAACAATCATTCTACACGAATTATACATTCGATTTTTGACTGTTGTAAATCTTCAATACAAATTTAGAGAATATTCAAGTAAATCACAACCGATCAAGAGGTTAATCGTCGAATATTCGCTCAAAGTATTTCAATACCACATGTGAAGAACTATGCCTATTTGTAATTTTTGCGGCCAGTCAGCCAGAAAATCCTTGACCTGGTTATAATAGATCCCGCTGAATACACGCCTATCCTGATACTGCCGTTCTCCAAGCGAGCCATAAGCTTGGTCCGGAAAAATCTCAGTTAATGGCATTGACGTGGATATTCCGTGAGGTTTGAACAAGCTACTCCGTGCGCTTTGGAGCACCGAGTTGTGTAAGCAATTAAGAAAATCKCAATTAATAATCAATAAATTAATATTCTCAAAGTGTTACGGAATTAGCCGTTTGCTAATTCCGTAACGAAGTGGTCAATGGCTCTGGAATGTCCACTTCAACTACCAAATTGAATACAGACTTGAATAACTTAAATCCCTGATCAAAAAGTCATCATCACCATTAACATGAATTTTATTATAAGGTTTGTTGGGGAAAAATATACTGGTCATTACTGTAAGCCCGCCATCAGCAAACAGTTCAACCGACGAAGCATCAACCACCAATTCAAGAGCCAAACCTTTTTTGCCAGATAAGCGGGGGGCAACATCAAGCTTAACAAAACCTTTCTCAAAACTTACATTACCAGACTGAGTCCTGTCGATATAATATTGATTATCGGCTTTGCTTACCATCTTTCTCAAGGACGGAACATTTTAAATGCGCTCAAATTAACCGCCAGCCAAATGTGTAAGGATTTTATAATTCTACATTTTTACTTACGCGAATATCTCTGGATGAACTGCCTACCAGAATATTATATCGACCGGCATCAACAACCCATATATTCTTTTTTTCAGCATAGTAAGAAAACGAATCCTGATTAAGGGTAACGCTAATCTCTTTGCTTTCGCCAGGTTGCAAAAACACTTTCTTAAACGCTTTTAATTCTTTATCAGGGCGATCAACAGATGGTTTGGCTTGTTTTACGTATAACTGTGCTACTTCAGCACCAGCAAGCTTACCGGTATTTCTTATCATAAATTTAACTACAGCTGTTTTACCGGCACCTTTTTGCACTGTAAGCTTGCTATAGTCAAACGTGGTATATGATAGCCCATGACCAAAAGCAAACTGGGGTTCAATTTTATAAGTATCAAAATAACGGTAGCCTACAAATATGCCTTCGTTATAATGTACGGTGCCATTTACGCCTGGGAATTCACCTAATTTGTGCGCGGGCGATTCTTCCAGTTTTTTAGGGAATGTCATTGGCAACTTGCCGGATGGGTTAACTTCACCAAAAAGAATCTTAGCTAAAGCATTCCCACCTTCCATACCAGGGTACCAGCCTTCAATAATGGCTTTACTTTGGCTCACCCATTGGGTAATATCTATCGGGCCGCCGCCCATTAATACCACAACAGTGTTAGGATTGGCTTTCAGTACGGCCTTAATCAGTTCATCCTGGCCAAAAGGCATATTAATGTTGGGTTTATCAACGCCCTCTGCATCAAAAGCGTTGTCATTCCAGGCATAGTAATCGTAGCCATGCGTCCACCCGCAAAATATGATCGCTGCATCGGATTTGGTGGCCGCATCAACAGCTTGTTGTATTAACTGTGGATCGGCAACGGCGTCTTTTGCTATTTTATAACCCTGGGCATACTGTATGTTTACTGAATTACCCAATAGGTTTTTTAACCCTTGTAGCGGAGTAATTTCATATTTAGCCTTGACTTGTGAGCTACCTCCGCCGAGAGCATTTTCCCGGTCAGCATTATTGCCTATAACGGCTATACTTTTTATTGCCGATTTTTTAAGCGGCAGTACCTGGCCTTCATTTTTCAATAATACAATACCTTCTTCGGCTACTTTTAATGCCGTTTGCTGGTGCTCAGCTGTATTGTAAGCTCCGGGTGCACGTGTTGCGCCACCAAGCATATGGGTTTTGTACATTATCCGCAGTATGCGTCGTACTTTATCGTCAATAAGGGCTACCGGTACTTTGCCGCTTTTAACAAGGCTGATCACGGTATCGCCCATAAAAAACTTATGATAATTGGGGTTGGGCAACATATTCAGATCAGTGCCCATTTCTAGGTCGGTACCATTTTGCAGCGCTTCCATCGTATTGTGCACGGCACCCCAATCGCTCATCAAAACGCCTTTAAATCCCCATTCTCCTTTCAGTATCTTGCTTATCAGGTACGCATTCTCCGTAGCATACTGTCCCCTGAATTTATTATAAGACCCCATCGCAGTATTTACACCTCCAATCGTGATGGCTGCTTTAAAACCCGGCAGGTAAATTTCGCGCAAAGCTCGTTCACTCATCTGAACGTCAACGGTTCCCCGGTCAGCCTCTTCGTTATTGGCGGCGAAGTGTTTTATACAGGCCGATATACCCTGATCCTGTACGCCTTTAATATAACCAACTGCCATTTGCGACACCAGGTATGGGTCTTCGCTCAGGTACTCAAAATTACGCCCGTTTAGCGGTGACCGTATAATATTAATACCGGGGCCCAGTATCACGTCCTTGCCCCTGTACTTGGCTTCGCTGCCCAATACCGCGCCGAAAGCGTACCCTAATGCGGGGTTCCAGGTAGCGGCTAACGTATTACCTGTAGGCAAATAGGTGCCTGCATCGTTAACATTCGCGATTGCATCGTAGCCCCGGCCATGCTCTGACCGCACACCATGTGGCCCGTCAGACATTACGAGTTCCGGGATAGCTAAGCGCTTAACGCCGCCGGATGTAAATGATGAACTGGCATGTATCATGTTCACTTTTTCTTCTAAAGTCATTTTTTTGATCAGCCGGGCGATCTTGACTTCGGTTGTTGGGTTTACCAGGCTTTGCGCTTTGGCTGAGCCTACTGTTAGCAGTGCTAATGCACAGCCTAAAAGACAACTTTTCTGGGTATTGGCCATTCGTTATTAAGTATATGTTTATAATTTATGAGTTACACTGATTTATTTATCCCATTGCGTTTTAAAGCATAATTGTAGCATGATTGGATTGATATGATTACTGTTGTTTATGTTAACAAACTGTGCTCATCGTAAAAAAATGCCAGGGCCCTCTCAAAGGCCCATGGCATCATATAACCAACTAAAACAAGCTTTTATTTAATTTTTACGATTCGGATATTATCAATCGCGGCTTCAAACGAGGCGACGGTTGTTGTTCCATTGTTTACAAAGAAAAAGTTTACGCCACCTGCTCCGCCTGAGCCAAGTAAATCAGTCAGGCTTGCGGCTGGTAAGCCCTTGCTGTCTACAAAGCTTGATAACGGCATGGTTACTGTTTGCCAGCCTTTAGTTGTGAACGCGGTTGTTGAGCCATTGCCTTTTTTCCACGGATTGTAGTTGACGGCATAATTCCATGAATAATCCTTTAAAATCCCGATTGTACCGCCTGTCCAGGGCGTAGTTACCGATATTTCAAACTTTAAAGCATAATTACTCACTGCATCCTGCAGGTTAGCGACAGGCACCCACTGAACCGGATTAAGATTGATTGACCGCGCCCAATTCCACCAGGAACCATCTCCGCCACCAACGTTCGATGCATTCATTATACCATAATTGCCGTTGTTGCCGGGATAAGTTGCCGAATTGTTTGAACTTCCGGATCCCCAGCTGAAATTATTGACGTTATCGTAATTATTCAGCACACCGTCAACAAAATCATGCACCTTATAAACGGTAGCAGCCGAGCCGGTCTTTGTAGTAACCGAAACCGTTCCGCCGGTTTGCGTAACCGCGGCAGGCACAACTAATTTAATGGCTGTACCATCATTTGATGAGGTATAACCGGTTACGGGCAAACCTGCATAAGTTAAACTTTGAACGTAGAAAAAGTTCAACCCGTTGATGGTAACAGAATCTCCGGGATTGGCGTCCTCATTTGAAATACCGAAAATAGTGGGTGCGGGAGCTACAATGGGAAAAGAAAAGCTGGTTTCGCCATGTGTAGTAACATAACGTATGGTATTTAGTTGCTTTGCAGCCACTGTTGGGAAAGCGATGACAGCAGGGATCAATGCGATAGCGCTGGTATCAGAGAACCAGGCGTCATTAAAAGAAGCCGCAACACCATCAAAATAAATATTCAAGGCGCCTTTTAAGTTGTGACCGGAAATAACAACCCACTGGCCGGTGCCAACTTTGCTTAAAAGGGAATCGCCGGGATGTGCAACATAATTGCGTATAGATGTAATTGCAGGCATCCCGGTAGATGACGATGCTTCTTTTTTGCAGCCTGACTGAGCAAAAAGCATCACCGCCGCGGATAAAACAAGCAATAAATGATAGTGGCTTATTTGAAGTAGCTTTTTCATGATTTTTTATTTGGTAAAAAATGATTTGATTTTATTTATAATAGGCCACCGGCGCCTGCAATAATAAGGGGTCGGCAGTTTGGTCATTCGCCGGTATTGGCAGGGTGAAATTTGCAACGGTTGCAGGCGTAATCACCATGGCATTTGGTACAGGTGTTTTTATTCCTGTACCCGGATCATATGAAAACTGCTGCCTGATTTGCTTGTTAAGCGACTTAACCGCTTCCTGCGGATTGTAGTAGGAAAGCCGGACCAGATCAAACCAGTACTGGCCTTCAAATGCCAGTTCTATCCTTCTTTCATTCATCAAAGATGTACTGGTAATGCTGGTTACCGCAGGTACACCCGCCCGTGTCCTTACCGCGTTAAAATATTGCAACGCCTGCCCATTGCTGGTCGAGCTATTGTTACCCATCAACGCTTCCGCATAAATTAAATATACATCAGCCAGGCGCAGTACGGTATTGTGTTCAATGGATGACCATAAGTCCATTGTTGGCGAGTTGTTATCGGCAGCGGTGCCTACAACATGTTTTTTAACATTGCAGCCGCCGGATGTATACCCCCCGCCTGCGGCATTTAATTCGGGATAATAATCGCCGGTCAGCATAAAGGTAGCTTTACGACGGATGGAATCCTGCGGGGTATATAAATTGGCTAAATCGATGGTGGGGCCATAAGCTCCGCCCCAGCCTCCGTTACCGGTTACAAGCAACGAACTCGGCGCAAAAAAAGTTTGAATACTATTGCCGTTACCGTAACCAACGCCGGGGGCCCACTGAAAGGCGAACAAGGATTCGGAATTGTCATTATACTGTGTACGGAAAAGGTTGTAATAACTTGGCAAAAGGCTTAAACCACTTGTTTTGCATACATTACCTGCAAAATATGCGGCGCTGTCCAGGTCAGTTTGGTTCCTGGTACCGTTTTGACCTAAGCCTGCCCGCGTTAAATATATCTTTGCCAGCATTCCCTGTGCCGACCAGGTAGTTACACGTCCGGGCTGATCCGAAGTAGGCAGGTTGGTTACAGCAAACCTTAAATCGTTTATGATGAACTTATAAACATCGGCAAGCTTATGGCGTGGCACCAAAGGGTTCGCAATTAATTTGTCATTATCTTCAATAATAGGTACTGCGCCCCATAACTGGGYGATTTGAAAATAAGCGGTACCCCTTATAAACCTTAACTCGCCAAGCGCCCCGTTTTTACCTTTTACCGATACGCTATCGGGTAATTTTGTATTGATGGCTTTTATGTTGATGTTGCAGTGGGCAACAACATTAAAAAAGCCCTGCCATGCGTTTGCGAGGTCACTATTGTCGCTGGTTAGTGAAAATGTGGTATACTGTACCAGTTGCGGATTATAAGGAGTGAGCATGTTACCGCTCATTACATCGCCAATACCAAGATAACCGAAATTGTTCCAGTTAAACCATGGCTGCGCGTAAATAGCGGCTGTAGCCAGTCTTAAGTCGGCCGCGCTTTTATAAAAGTTATCGGTTGTGATGCCGGTTAAAGGTGGCCTGTTAAGGAATTCCTTTTTGCAACCGTTTGCCACCACAATCACAATTAATAAAGAAATAAATATTTTTAGCTGCTTCATAATAGTAATTTTTAATTATTTAGGGATATGTTGGCTCCAATGGTCAAAACGCGGGGTTGCGCATAATAACCGTTGTCGATACCTGCATTTAAGGGGTTCCACGAACCAATTTCAGGATCGTAACCTGTGTACTTTGTGATAGTAAATACGTTCGTTAAATTGCAGTATATGCGCAATGACTTCAGGTGGATCTTCGACAAAAGAGCTGGAGAGAATTTATAACCAAGCGCTATGCTTTTGCACTTCAAGAAAGACCCGTCTTCGACATACCTGTCCGAAAAGATGGTATTTTGATTGCCGCTGCTTTGGCTGATCCTTGTGATGTTGGTGCCCGGATTAGTAATATAAACGTTGTTAATGTCCGATGCGGAACCGGTTTGGTTAATCAGGCCAATCCTGGAATAATTAAGTACTGATGCGAAATAACCAAAATTCTGATTGGGGTCGTTGCCTGCTACTTTTACGCCGTTATAAACTTTATTACCGTATTCGCCGGTCATAAAAACAGTTAAATCAAAGTTTTTATAAGTAAGGGTATTGGTTATGCCATACTGAAATTTGGGCAGCGGCGAACCTAAATTGGTTTGATCGGAGGCGTCTATTTTACCATCGTGGTTGTTATCTTTAAAAACAACATCGCCTACCCAGACACCGCCTGAGCCCGGCGTAATAGGAATCGGGCCGCCTCCATTTTGCCACACTGCTGGATATTTAGTAAAATCAGCAGCATTTTTGTATATCCCTAATGTTTGATATCCATAAAACTCGCCGATGGAACCTCCTACAACTGTTTTGGAATTAGTACCATAAATGGCTGGTGTTCCGGGTGCCAGCGCCAAAACGGTATTTTTGTTTTGCGAATAAACCAGGTTGGTCCTCCAGTTCAGGTTCTTTGATTTAATGTTGGTGGTTGTCAGCGTAAACTCAAACCCTTTGTTGCTGACAGATCCGATATTAACGTAAGGAGCCCGCACTGCACCTGGCGAATACCCGCCCGCGGCGTAGGTGCCCGAATAGTAAGGCTCGGTAAGGCTTAATAATAAATTATTTGTTTTGCGGTAGTAAACATCGCCGGAAAACTCAATCCTGTTGTTAAAAAAGCTGCCATCCAAGCCAAGGTTGTAGGACTTTGTCGTTTCCCATTTTATATTGGGGTTCCCTAATGTGGCTGTTAGCTGTGAATTGCCTGAAAGCCCTGTAGCCACGGTGGATAACGTTGAGCCGTAAGCGTATTCGGCAATGTTCTGGTTATTTACCAAACCATAACTTGACCTGAGTTTCAAATCGTTTATTGATCTTACACTTTTCAAAAACGTTTCGTGGTTAACTCTCCAGGCAATAGCGCCCGAGTACGAGGTATTCCACCTGTTTGCAGAATCGATCTTTGATGTACCATCCCTGCGGACGGTTGCGGTTATTAAGTACTTATCATCATAAGTAAAGTTTGCCCGGCCAAAATAAGCTTCCAACGCTCCGGCCCCCTTAACGCCGCTGTTAGTTGCGGTAGTTGGGTCGCCGCTGCTTATGGTTGTAACGCTGTTGCTCACGAAATTGGTCCTGCTCGCCGAAACTGAACTGGTGTTGACCTTCTGGGCCTCGTGCCCGGCGGTCGCACTTACGTAGTATTTCTTATTGAACGTATGCTGGTAGGTGAGGTAATTGGTAATGGACTTATAAAAGTTTTGCCCGCTGGTGGTTGTACCCGAATTGGATGTCCTGGTGTATGCCCCCATGGTATAAGTTGGATTAAAATAATCCTCGTTGGCAAAATCAAAATTCCCGGATACTTCATTACGCAGGGAAAGGTCGTTTGTAAACTGAATTTCAGCGTAGGCGTTCCCGATCAACTGGTACCTGCTTTTTACATCAGTTAATATGGTTGCTATCGCAAACGGGTTAACGCCATATGCGCCATATATGTTGGGGTCGTTGCCGCCCCAGGTACCATCCGGGTTTTTTACTTCCACATCAGGCGTTTGGCGCAATGCCTGCAAAATTACGCCGGTGTTGCTTGTGGCTACGTTTTCGGATACGCTGGCAAAAGCCAGGCTTGTGCCTATTTTTAACCAGTTGGTTGTTTTATTATCTAAATTTAATTTAAGTGTACCTCTCTTAAAATCCGAGCCCAACGCTATCCCCTGCTGGGAAAAATAAGTGCCCGATAAAAAGTATTTAGTTTTATCATTGCCGCCGCTGATCGCCACATTATGGTTTTGCTCCGGAGCAGTACGGAACAATGCCTTTTGCCAATTGGTACCGGTACCCATATACTGCGGGTTGGCAAACTGCGGGCGAAGGTCATAACCGATGATGGCCGCCTTTTCATTCATGAACGTAGCGTATTGCCGCAAGTCCATGGTGTTATAATATTTTGGCAGTTTTTGCCAGCCAAAGTAGCCGTCATAGCTTATTGCCGCTGCGCCGGAAGTCCCTCTTTTGGTGGTGATTATCACCACACCATTTGAGGCCTGAGAGCCATAGATGGCGGTAGCAGAAGCATCCTTTAAGATATCGATGGAGGCTATCTGGGAAGGATCGAGCGAAGATAACGGATTAGAGCCATTACCTGAAATTGGCGATTGTGTATTAGGCGGTATCTGTACACCGTCTATAACGTACAACGGCGGTGAACTTGTAAAGCCGCCTACGCCACGTATTTGTATGTTAACATCCCCGCCCGGCTGGCCGGATACCTGTTGTACTATAACGCCGGCTGCTTTACCCTGCAATGCCTGATCGATTGTTGTGGGCTGCGTTTGTACAATATCAGAAGATTTAACAGACGATATTGAACCTGTAAGGTCTTTTCTTGTCGCTCTTCCATATCCAATTACAACTACCTCATCCAGGCCGTTAACGGATGGCGCAAGCGCTACGTTAACTGTCCCCCGCGACCCTACATTTATTTGCTGGGTAGCATAACTGATAAAACTGAATACCAGCACATCGCCCGGTTTTGCGTCGATGGCATAAGTACCGTCGGCACCCGATATCGCCCCGGTGTTTCCGTCTTTAATTTTGATGCTGACGCCGGGAAGCGGCTCTGAATTGTCGGCGCTTGTTACCTTTCCCGTGATCTTTTTGCTTTGCGCATAAGCCGAAAAGCCCAGAAAAACAGCTGCTATAAATAGCAAAATACTGTGTCTTAATTTTTTTTGTAAACTTTTTTCCATTTATAAAGGAATTTTAATAGGAATCAAATAATTGGTTTATTGTACTTGGTTTGGTTGTTAAGTTTTCAGTGTCGCTTTTTCTTCATAATTTATAGGGTGATCTTTATTGGTTTTGAAATTTATTGGTTCGTATTATTTAATGTACCGATCAGGTACGCCACCAAAAAGCTAAGGATACGAGTGTTCGCATATATCAAAAAAGCTTTAAAATTGGAGGCATCCTAAAAGCGGGGCGGTCTTGAGTAAAAGGTTCCCGCAGGGCGAAAAGGTTCAAAAAAAGTTAAACGTTTAAATAGTAATTTTTTAGGCATAATCAAATTAGTTGGTTTATAAATCAGGGCTTGATATAATAAATTGGTCGTATTATATTCCGGTAAAGTTATCGGCAAACTTTAATCGCTGTGGGTTATAATGGGGATGTTTGGTATGAAAAATGCGAATCCGCATAAAACACAAATAACTGAAAACCAGTATTTTAATATTTATTGACGTTAAAAATGGGTGTAAAAGCCCCCTTTGCAAAAGGCGACTTTTTTTCATAACCATAAATTATTGAGAGGAAAAACAACGATTACAGATACGTTCTGTTTTTGTACAGGTACGCGAACCGCCCGTTTTTTTTAAATGATTAGTTTTGAGGTAGAGTGATCTTAGATTTTAATTAGATCCGTATTATCCAAATACTGAGAAGGAGTCACCAAAAACTCTGCTTTAAATACTTTGGAAAAATATTTCGCATCATTGAAACCCACTTCGTAAGCGATCTCGGCTATGGTGAATTGATTTGTCTGGAGAAGTTGTATTGCTCTTTTTAACCTTACTGACTTAATAAACTCAACCGGACTTTTGCCGGAAAGATTAAATACTTTATTGTATAATCCCTTACGGCTCATATTCATTTGGCTGCTTAATAACTCAACCGAAAATCCCTGATTTGGAATATTCGTTTCAATAACAGCCAATAACTTTTTCATGAATTTCACATCAGGAGTTTCTACTTCTAAATCGCCGGGTTTGGCTTCAATTTGTCTTTGATATGTTTCCTTTACTAATTGCTGGTTTTTAAGCAGGTTATGCACTTTAAAACGTAATATTTCAAAATTAAAAGGCTTGGTTAGGTAGTCGTTCGCCCCGGTTCCCAAACCGGCCAGCTGCTTTTCGTCGCCTGTAAAAGCGGTAATTAATATAAATGGTATATGCTCGGTGCGTTTATCGCTACGGATCTTTTTGCAAAAATCAATACCATCAATTTCGGCCATGTTAATATCGCTTATTATCAAATCAGGATGTAATGCCAATGCCTTTTGGCAGCCTTCTTTACCATTTACAGCCTCAACAACAGTATACAATTGCCCGAGATCATCTTTTAGATAAGCCCTGAAATCGGGGTTATCCTCCACAATTAAAATGGTAATATTTTTATTGCGTTTTTCCTGACTTGGTCTGTCGGGTTTAGGAGCTTCCAATCTTTCGGGGGTATTTTCAATACCGGTAAAATTATTTTTATGGGATATCTTTAAGGGCAGCCGCACAATAAAACAACTCCCTTTCCCATGTTCACTTTCAACGGAAATGGCGCCACCCATCAAATCAACAAACTCTTTAGTAATTGACAAGCCAATACCACTTCCCTGGTTAATTAACGAAGCGGGCATGTCACTCTGAAAAAAACGTTCAAAAATTTTATCCTTTTTATCTGCGGGAATACCGACACCCGAATCTATTACCTTAATTTCGAGCAAGGTCATTTCCAAGCTATTGGATTCCAACAACTTTGCTTCAACTGCTACATTACCAAAGTCGGGGGTAAACTTAAATGCATTTGAAAGCAGGTTAAAAAGTATTCTTTCAATTTTATCCTGATCAAAAAAAGCAAATCCCGAACCAGTATCACACTTAAATGAAAAACTGATATTTTTTTTATCCGCCAGATCGGTAAATAAATCGCTTGCTTCTTTAATAATTTTAATGATATCAGCTTCACGCAGGTCAAGCTGAAGTTTTTTTACTGCCATTTTACTAAAATCCAATAGCTGGTTAATCATATTAAGCAGCCGCTTAGAATTTTCGTGGATCAATTGAAGCTTTCGCCGGCTATAATTATCATCAGCCTGTTTTAACAATTTTTCAACCGGCGCCATAATCAGGGCGATAGGCGTTCTGAATTCGTGACTAACGTTGGTAAAAAAATCTATTTTCATTATATCCAGCTCGTGCTTATCCTGCGCTTCCTTTCGCACGCGCTCAATCTCAAACCGCGTTTCTATTTTTTTAATGCCTTGTTTGCGGATGTAATACAAGATCCCAAGAATGGAAAATATATAAATAACATAGGCGATTGGCGATTTCCAGAACGGGGGCAACACTTTTATATTTAAGGTCAAATCGTTGGTGTTCTGTATCCCCATAGCGTTTGAGGCCCTCACCCGGAACACATAATTCCCAGCGTCCAGGTTGGTATAGGTAGCTTTTCTGATCCTCGTATCGCTGGTTATCCAGTCCTTATCAAATCCATCCAATTTGTATTCAAGTTTAGATTTACCCGGACTGAAAAAGTTCAGATCAGCGAATTCTATTGAAAAGGCGCTTTCATTGTATTTTAAAGTTATGTTTTTGGTTTCCGTTATAGATTTTGAAAGTGCAACATGCCCGTTTAAGATGTCTCCTGCATTTATACTCTTGTTAAAAAGCTGAAAATCAGTTAAGATTAAATTGGGAGCTCCTTTGTTCAATTTTATCGATGAAGGGTTAAAAATATTAAAGCCGTGTGGCCCTCCAAAAACGAGTTCGCCGCTTTTTGTCTTTAGCGATGCATTTTCATTAAATACACGCCCTTGTAAACCGTCGGTTTCGTTATAGTTCTCAAACCGAAATTTCAATTTTCCATTTTGTTGTTTTACTATAATGTTCGACAATCCATTGGGTGTGCTTACCCACATATTATGGTTATCGTCTTCTAATATATCCAGAATCGCGTTATCGGGTAGTCCGTCTTCTTTCCTGAGATTTGTGAATTGCCTTTTTGATCTATCAAAAATACTTAAGCCATTGCGGGTAGCTATCCAGAAAAGATGCCTGGAATCTTCGGTTAAATTGGTAACGTTATCGTTGATCAGGCTATTGCCTTTTTTCGGGTCGGCTAAATAATAAGTGAATTTATGAGATCTATTCAGCAAGACATTGATCCCGTAAGAAGTGCTGATCCATATATTCTGATCTTCATCTTCTGCCAAACCTGATATATAGTTATTTAGAATAGAACCGGGATTATCTTTTTTATAATGTTTAAAGGCTTGGCTGCCATGTTCTAATAAATTAAGCCCGCCGTTAAGCGTCCCTATCCACAAGCGATGAGAAGAGTCTTCCATGATCTCATAGATGCTATTATCAGATATACTGTTGGGGATAGCATCGTTGTGACGGTAATGCGTGAAAGTCTTGCCGTCATAACAATCCAACCCGCCAAAATAGGTACCAATCCATAGCTTATTTTCATGGTCTACACATAAACTAACAATAACGTTATTGGCTAAACTATTAGCATTGGCTGCATTGTGCAGAAAACTGGTAAAAGTGCCGTCTTTTCTGTTAAAATAAATAAGGCCTTTACCATTAGTGCCTATCCATAAGTTGCCTTTTTTATCTTCAGCAAACTTATTGATGTCATCATAACCTATGCTGGAGGGGTCGGAGGAATAATGTTTATACAAGGGGAACTTGATAATATCCCCATGATAATAACTGATACCCTCTTTAACAGTACCTATCCAAACAATTCCTGTATTATCTTTAAAAAGTGATATTGTAGCGTTTTGGGCTAAGCTTTTATTATTGTCTTCCCTTTTTACCAAATATTGAATGGTGAAGCCATTTTTATTCAGAAGATTGATCCCGCCATTATCCGTGGCAATCCAGATCGTATTTTTGTCATCCTGAATAATATTAGTAACAACATCGGAATTTAAGTGACTGCCAGCAGAAGTTGTATTGATGTGTTTAACGATATTACGTTTTAAATTCAGATAATATATGCCGTGCGGATTATTTACATTGAACACCCATAAATCGTTCTGGCGGTCAATAAAAATCCTAAACGTACTTTGTTCATTGCTGAATATTTTGTTAACGGCGTATATTCTCTGATCGATTTTATTGGAATGATGATTTATCTTTTCAATAATTCCGTTTTGATAGATCAATAAAATATCACCATTTAAATCCTCCGATAGATCTGTCGGGTTGTTAGCATAAAGCGAAGTGGCATCGCTGGTTTTATGCTCAAAATGTATTGTTTTTTTCGTGTTGGGATTATATTTATAAACACCAAGCATGGGATGCAGGAACCAAAAATTGCCGTACCTGTCTTTTTTTATGTTGTTGATTGAATTACCCGGGATGGAGATATTAGATAATGTACGGTTAATATTTCGTTCGAACCGCTCGGTCAGCGGGTCATACACATTAAGCCCATTACGTGTTTGTACCCAAAGCTTATTGAAAGGGCCCTCCATGATGTTTATGATAAAATCATCACTCAACGATGTGGTGTCACGGATGTTATTTTTGAATATTTTGAATTTATAACCATCGTACCTGTTCAGGCCAGCCATGGTCCCAAACCACATAAACCCTTTAGTATCCTTATAAATGCAATTTACCTGATTGTTGGAAAGCCCATTGGTAATATCTAAATGCGAAAATTGGTACTGACTGTTTTGCGCGGTAGCTGTTTTTATGACGCATACTAAAATAGCCGTTACAAATAAGTTTAAACGCATTGTTTGAACTGGATATAAAAGGAAATAACATTATGGGACTGGCTGACTAATATAGCGTAATTAAACTGGATGTGAAGTGGTAAAATGTGAAGCTTTGTTGGGGTTGACGTCTTGATTCCGCGTGCCTTGATCAGTTGTTCCGAAATTGGTTCAATGTTCCAGTGTCCATTACAGAGGGTGCTCGAACCAAAATGTGCCTCTATTTGCTTTAAACTTATATTTAAATTTGGTAGAAAATTAAAAATGGGCTTAGCGGACATACTAAGGCAATCTGCTCCCGACAGTGGGTGTTTTCCGAACCAATTCATTGAAAAATTAAGAAGAATTGGAAATTTAGTGGAGAATTTTTCAACTATTTAAACCACTAAGCTATTTATCTGCGATTTTTTAAAAGAGATTTATCACCTATCAACATAACGAACTGCCGGTTTGTGATTCCCCAATTTTTATAGCTAATGGCCATGCTACCTGCAAGGCGATAGGCCAATGCCATATTCACCAGTTGAGCAACTAACAGCGCGAATCCGGGATAAATGTCAAGGGCAGGTGAGCCAAATAAAAAAAAACAAAAAAACCGCCTGTTTATGTACCCTTTACATTTATCCCAGCGATTAGCTATCTTCGCGTCGCTGGTGTAATTGGGATGCCTTTCTTTTCATCAGCAACGGAAAAGGCAATTCGGTTATTAACGCAGTGAATTTCTGGGTTGCAGTGTGGAGATGAAGCTTGCGGCATAATGCAACCGGGAGGGGAACGCTCTCGGTGTAATGCAGTCACGGTACTTCAAATCATTTTGTGTTTTTATCATTATTAACCATCCCAAAATGGGTGCATTTGGTATTGATCAAGAAACAGCGGCCCTCCTTGCTGATGTTTATACTTATTCAAAAGTGATAATCCTTTTGCGGTAAGCATGCCATTGATCAGGTATCCGAACACTATTTCCGGATGATCGCTTATACGAGGCAGGTTAGGGTTCAGAATAACAGTAAAGCTTTCCAAAAGGAATTCGGTAATGGTCTCAAAGTTGAAATCATCCTGGTACAAATCGCTTTTAACGCCGCAAGCCATATTGGCTTTAATTATCTCAGTCAAATAGCCATACTTGTGTGCATTGAATTTTTTGAAGGCATCCGGATGGTTGTTTTCCAGATCACGTATTAAAGCCGGATAAAGTGTTTTATAAAATTCTTTTGAATAGATCATAATAAAAAACAACTCCAGTATCGCATCACTGTTTTTTGCCTTTAATGATTCGCAACGGGTAATATTGACAGCAATTTCCTTTTCGACAAGTGCCGTAACCAGGTTATCTTTATTGCTAAAAAAGTGATAAATAGTTTTTTTGCTGATGCCCAAACTACTTGCAATTTTGTCCATGCTAATGCTGCGGATACCGTACATGATAAAAAGATCATGTGCTTTATCGGCTATTTTTTGTGCTATATCCATAAAATTAATTTGAGGTATTGTCCATAAATCCAAAAGCAGACTTAATGATCTTTTGCCGAAACCCCCTGCTGGTGATACCTGGCCAGCAGGGACCATTTTACATCGCTCAACTCTGTTGCGAATTCGTTTACCAGAAACCTGGTGAAAATGAATGGAAAATTAGCTTCGCCGGGAACGCCTTTATATTGAATACAAAGCTTACAGTAGTAAAGGAACTTTTCAAGTACCGATCTGCGATCATCATAATACATGCCATACCAGGTTTTTACAGCCCGGCAAATACGCCTGGCAAAGACCTCGTCATTAAAGGGTTTCCCTATTACAACGCTTACTAACACCTCGTCTGTTAGCGTGTGTTTAGCATACCGTATGTTGAGATACCCACCGAATTCGCGGTTTTTGTAAAGTTCATCAAGCTTTACTTCCAGGCACCGCCGCAGGTTCTCAGACATATTGATGTACCGGTACCTTTCTGCAGAAGTTAAATAATGTTCTGGTTTCATAACAGAGTGTTTTAAACAATTAATTTGAGCTCTCCAAGATGCCTTATTCTATAGCAGGCTTATTTCCATCCGCCACCCAAGCTTCTGTACAGCGTTACTAATGATGTGAGTTGCTGCAACCTGTCGTTTACGCTGCTTAACTGCGCGGATAAATAGTTCTGCTCAGAGGTCAATACATCGGTATAGGTTACATAACCGTTTTTAAGCAGTTCGCGGTTGTAATCCACCGACCTGAACCAGGCATCCAATTGCAGCTTACGGGTTAAGGCTTTATCTTCAACTGTCTTGTAGCTGTATAAAGCGTCAGAAACCTCACGACCGGCATCCAGCACGGTTTGCTGAAATGTTGCTACGTTCTCTTCATATTGCGCTTTGGCAAGCTGCAGCCGCTGTTTGTTAAGGCCTTTATTGAATATGGGCTGGGTCAGGTTCCCTACAACATTGCCAAAAATGGTGGCGCTTTTAAACAGATCGCCAACGGTTGATGACTGCCAGCCGCCCTGTGCAGTAATACTAAGTGAAGGATAAAAGTAAGCGCGGGCTACATTGATCTGCTCAAAGTAGTACCTCACATTGTACTCAGCCTGCTGTACATCGGGGCGATTGCTGAGCAATTGTGCCGGCACACCGGTTTGTAATGTGGTATCTACCTGCTGCGCATCAAGCGCGTTTCTTTCCACCGGGCCCGGATGCCTTCCTAACAAAACACATAAGGCATTTTCAGTTTGGCGAATATTATTTTGCAGGTCGGGTATAGTAACCTCGGCCGCGTAACGGTTGGCTTCGCTTTGCGCAACCGACGCCTCATTTACACGGTTAGCTATTTTTAATGCTTTATTTGTTTCTACATCTTCTTTACGGTTTGCTATTGTTTGCTGGGTTATAGCTAACTGTTTATCGTAAGCCAAAAGGTTATAATAATTGGTGGCGATATCGGCAATCAGTTTGGTTTGCACAGCGCGCTGGTAGGCATTGCTCTGTAAAAGCAATGCAAGCGAACCTTTTTTGGCACTGTTTAATTTACCCCACACATCTATTTCCCAGCTTGCGTTGCCTGTTACCGCGTAAACATTTTCTGGCGTAAAGCCCAAATTTCCACCCTGTGTAGCAGCAACTTTTTGTTTGGTGTATTGCGGGCCAACACTTAAGGTTGGCAAAAACGCCGCTTTGGCTTGGCGTAAATTGGCATCAGCTTGTTTGATACGCGCAACGGCTATTTTCAAATCGTAGTTATTGGTAATACCTTCCTGTATCAAAGTCTGCAATTGGGCATCCTTAAACATTTGTTTCCATGATAAATTGGCAATAGTGGTTGTATCCGTAGTAATTTCGGCCCGATATAGGCTATCTGTTTTAGCGTCGGGGCGAGTATAAGCCTGCCTTAGTTTACAGGCAGGCAATAGCAGTACAGCCGCTGCAATTACAGCAGCTGTACGGGTAAAATATTTTAAGTTCATAAATATGTTGTGTGTTTAAATAATTAATGGTCATTAATTCAATGCGGGTGTTGCCGGATGGGGCCTTTCGGTTGCCTCACCAGGCTTCTTTTTTCTGCCGAATTTTTCCTGTAATGTTTGAAAAATGATATACAGAACCGGGATAATAAATACACCAAATATGGTTCCTACCAGCATCCCCCCTACAGCGCCGGTGCCAATCGAGCGGTTACCGGCAGCTCCAACACCTGATGACAGCATTAGTGGAAATAAGCCTACGATAAAGGCAAGTGATGTCATTAGTATCGGGCGCAAACGTGCAGTGGCGGCCTCAATTGCGGCGGCAACGATGGTCATGCCTTTCTCCCGTCTTGCAACGGCATACTCTACGATCAGGATGGCATTTTTAGCAAGCAAACCAATCAGCATCACTACAGATATCTGCATATATATATTATTATCTATACCCATGATTTTGGCAAAGAGATAAGTGCCAAACAAGCCCACAGGCAGCGAGAATAATACAGCAAACGGTATAATGTAACTTTCATAAAGCGCGCTCAGCAAAAAGAACACGAATACGAGGCAAAGGATATAGATGAAAACTGTTTGTCCACCTGAATTCACCTCTTCACGTGATAAACCCGAGTAGTCGAAGCTGTAACCGGCGGGCAGGGTTTTAGCCGCGGTTTCCCGCACAGCGGCAAGGGCATCGCCACTGCTGAATCCAGGTTTTGGACTGCCAATTACAGATATATTGTTGTACAAGTTGAATCTTGATAAACTTTGTGGCCCGTTAACTGAAGTAAGCGTAACAAATTCTGATACAGGCGCCATGTTACCGGCAGCATTTCTGACATAAATGTTATTCAGGCTTTGTGAATTGCTCCGATATTTAGCATCTGCTTGCACCATAACCCGGTATTGTTTGCCAAACTGGTTAAAGTTAGAAGCATATATACCCCCATAATACCCCTGCATGGTTGCCATCAGATCACTGGTTAAAATGCCGGCTTCTTTTGTTTTGGCTACGTTGATATTCATTAAATATTGCGGGTAGTTAGGGTTGAACCCCGTAGCCCCGTATAAAATTTCTGGACGTTGGTTTATTGCGCCCAGGAAGCCGCCGGCTACTTTACTGAAGTTTTCTATACTGCCACCTGTTTTATCCTGCAATTCAATAGTAAAACCGCTTGAATTACCAAAGCCGGGCACGGTAGGCGGTGCAAAGAAAATGATCCTGGCATCTTTTATCCCGGCTGTCATGCCAAATAACTGGCCAATTACATCATCAACTTTTACACCCTTTCTTTCGTCCCATGGCTTTAGTTTAAACACCATCAACCCAAAGTTACTCCCGGTGCCGTTGATAATGCTTTGCCCGGTTATTTTTGCCCGGTTGGCAACAACCGGTATTTTTTTAGCCATGTTGTCTACCATGTTGGCAACCTCCATGGTTTTTTCAAGAGAGGTACCCGGAGGTAAGCTGATATCGGCGAAAATGGTCCCCTGATCTTCATTGGGCACAAAACCGCCTGGCGATGTTTTCATAAAGAAAACAAGTAACACCGTAAATAAAACTACCGCAGATGGAATGATCCATTTTTTGCGGCTTAAGAAGCCTATCGACCTTTGGTATTTACCCTTCAGGGCATCAAAACCGGTATTAAAAGCCATATAAAACCTTTGCAGCAGGCTTTTCCGGGTTCCATCATGTTCTTCATGTGGCTTTAAAAACAAGGCGCACAATGCCGGACTTAGTGTTAAAGCATTGACAGCCGAAATGACAATTGCCGAAGCCAGGGTTAAACCAAACTGTTTAAAAAACACACCCGAGCTGCCACTGATGAAAGAAACCGGTATAAACACAGCGGCCATAACCAACGTAATAGCTACAATGGTTCCACCCAGTTCGCTCATGGCATCAACAGATGCATCGTACGCCGATTTATAACCCTCATCAAGCTTGGCGTGCACTGCTTCAACTACAACGATGGCATCATCTACCACAATACCAATGGCCAGCACCAGGGCAAAAAGCGTGAGCAGGTTAATGGTAAAGCCAAACAGGCTGAGGCAGGCAAACGTACCGATGATAGATACCAATACCGATATACCGGGTATCAGGGTAGAGCGAAAATCCTGTAGAAATATAAAAACGACAATAAAAACCAAAATATAGGCTTCTATTAAAGTATGAACCACTTTTTCTATAGATGCACTTAAAAAATCATTCGCATTCAGCAAGGGCACATAACTTACACCTTTAGGAAAAGACGCTGAAGCTTTGTCCAGGGTGGCTATAGCATCTTTAATAATAGCCTGGGCATTGGAGCCCGCGGTTTGGCTTATAGCAATAACCGTTGCGGGCTGATCATCTGTATTCATGGTTGATGAATAGGTGAGCGAGCCCATTTCCAGCCTTGCAATATCCTTTAAGCGTAATAACTGGCCGTTGGTTTTGGCGCGCATAATGATATTACCAAACTGCGCGGTATCTAACAACCGGCCGGTATATTTAATAGTGTATTGAAAAACCTGGTTGCTGTTTTCGCCGAATTTACCAGGTGCGGCATCGAAGTTTTGTTCTGCAAGGGCGTAATTCACATCGGCAGGAGTTAAACCGTAGGTAGCCATGACATCCGGCTTAAGCCAAACACGCATCGAATAGTCTTTGGTACCAAATGAAACCACACTGCCCACGCCATTTATCCGTTTAATTTCTGGTATCAGATTGATGTTGGCGTAATTGCTTAAAAATGTTTGATCGTACGACGGATTATCACTTTTAAGCGCGAAGATCAGCAGGTTACTGCTTTGTTGTTTATCCACCGTTACACCTGCTTTGGTTACTTCGGCGGGTAATAAATTAGTTGCCCGCTGAACCCTGTTCTGCACATTTACAGCGTTGATATCGGCGTTTGTACCTAATTTAAAGTACACGGTTATGGTAGCGTCGCCATCATTAGTGGCTGTAGATGTCATGTAGGTCATTCCTTCCACACCATTGATCTGCTCTTCCAGTGGTACAATAACGTTTCTTTGAATTACATCCGCGCCCGCACCGGTATAAGTAGCTGATACTTTTACAGTGGGCGGGGCAATTTCGGGGTATTGGGTAACCGGCAGGCCTAAATAGGCCAATACGCCCAGTATTACTATGATTACCGATATAACGGTAGATAAAACCGGTCTTTTGATGAATATTTTAAGCATGATATTTTAAAGTTTTGAGTGAACCATTAAAGTAAATTGGCCTACTTATGGCTGGTAGTTGTAGTTACAGGTTTGCTGGCGGCTGCGTACAGGCTGTCGGTATTGGCAGGCAGCGGTTTAATAGCCATACCTGGCTTTAGGTTGCCTACCCCTTCTACTACCAGTTTATCGCCTTTTTTAAGGCCGCTTTCTACTACATATAAATTCCCTATAGGATTTGCAGATACCCGTATCCCGGTATTTACGGTACTGTCCTTACCGCTTAGGGTATACACAAATTTTTGACCCTGCATATCATAAGTGGCATTTTGAGGGATGAGCAGGGCATTCTCCATGTTAACGGGTATTTTAATGGTAGCACTGCTGCCGCTGCGTATCAACCCAAGTGTATTAGGGAAATTAGCCCGGAAACTTACCGACCCGGTTTCAGTACTGATCAGGCCACT
Organism: Mucilaginibacter sp. P5_A6; assembly: GCF_056400585.1. NCBI lineage: Bacteria > Pseudomonadati > Bacteroidota > Sphingobacteriia > Sphingobacteriales > Sphingobacteriaceae > Mucilaginibacter > Mucilaginibacter sp. P5_A6. Next base: position 21,363 of record NZ_JBFUKZ010000029.1, read on the forward strand.
TGCGGTAACAACCCTTCCTTTTGCCGGATACTCCGTGCCATCAGCCAGTATCAGTGATACATCGGCCATGGTAGCAAGTTTTTCTTTGATAGTTGTGCCTTTTACCGTTCTTGAAAATTCAAGCAATTGTTTTTCATTCAAAGAAAAGTATACATAAATATTATTGGTGTTGTAAACCGTGGTCAACGGGTTTGCCGATGTACTGCTTACCAAACTGCCAACTTTATAGGGTATGCTTCCGATAACGCCGTTAGATGGGCTTGTTAAGTAGGTATAACCAACGTTTACTTTGGCGTTAACCAGATCCGCCTGCGCCGATGCCAGGGAAGCTTTTTTAGAATTTAAGGTGTACTGCTTTGATTTTAGTTCATAATCGCTTATGATCTTCCGCTCTACCAGGGGCCTTACCTTTTCTACGTCCATTTCTGCAGTCTGAACGTCGGCCTCTGCTATCTTAACAGCTGCAGCAGCAGTTCTTACAGCAGCTTCGTATTGCGGATTTCGTAATTCAAACAGTGGCTGGCCTTTATGCACGGTTGCACCCTCATCTACAAATATTTTCTGGATAAAGCCATCAACTTTAGGGCGTATTTCAACATTCTGTTCGCCTTCTATAGTGGCAGGGAAGCTGTAAAAAATGGTGGCTGGGCCCGCATATACTTCTGCAGATTTATAAGGCGCAGGCCCGGTTGGTCCTCCGGGGCCGCCTGCGCCGGGGCCACCGGCTGCCGGCCTTCCCCCGCACGAGGTGAGTGCTACTAATCCTATTGAAAATTGAAAAATTAGCAGTATCGTATTGGTTTTTATTGACATTTTCATACTGATGAGCATTAATTGTTGTGATTATTTAAAGTGTTTTCTTTTAATTAATGGCACAAAGTTGAGGGTTAAACCATCGTTAAAAAATGTCTGTATGGAGGGAAAGTATGTGTATATGTCGCATTAACAGTAAATATGGTCAAGAAATAAGTTTTTTACATTTCTCTGTCAATCAACTACTTGCCTATATTAAAATGAGCCATTTAGACATATTCTTACCACATACAGACATGGGTACGCGCCCTCTTAATACCAATATTTGCATTGGTTTTACAAGCAGATAATCTTTATAACATGTCATTAAAAAATAAAGTCGCGGTTTTAACGGGAAGTACGGGCGCGATAGCCATAAGCATTGCGCAAATGCTGCTGAAGGAAAATGCAATTGTTATCGTACCGGCAAAAAGCGCAAAGGATCTGTTATGGATCAAACAAATTGAGGAGGTTACCGGCAGCGGCTCTATCATTACCCTGCTGACGGATTATCCCGATTTCTATAGGGCGAAAGAAATTACCGATGACATCATCGAACGTTTTGGCAAAATAGATCTGAGTATTGCCTGTTTTGAAGGTTCTGCCCTCAGTCAGCCGCTTACCCAGGTAGAAATTACTGATTGGGAGCACACTATGGAACAAAATATGACCGCTTTTTTTGTTGCCGCGAGGTTATCCTTTAGCAGTATGAAAAAATCCAGGCATGGTATGTTCATCAGCATCGATTTCACCGGCCATACTATAAAGACTACAGGGGCGAAACTTGCCCGCTTATCGCTATGCATGCAAAAAGAAATGGCCAAAATGTTTTATGAAGAGATAAAGGGTACCAATATGAAATACTATCATTTGTATGTGGACCCTGATAAAAAAAACTACAAGACGCAAAATAATTATATCCATCCGGATGAGCTGGGAGCATTGATACTGGATCTGTATGACGGCAATACAAAAGGCAACGAAGTCCTATTTCAATGGATGCATAACAAACACATTAATCAATAAACTATGGAGCAGCAACAAAAGAAGGTAGTGATAATAGGCGGTGGCTTTGCGGGGTTAAACCTGGCTAAAAATCTATTAAAAAACCAAGGTTATCATATTACACTGATTGACAGAAATAATTATAATTTTTTTCCGCCGTTGCTATACCAGGTGGCTACCGGCTTTTTAGAGGTTTCCAATATAAGCTATCCTTACCGAAAATTGCTGCAAGGTAAAAAGAACATTAACTTCTATTTGGGTCGGCTGGTTGAAATTTTGCCGGCGGAGAATAAAGTGTTACTTGATGTAGGTGAGATGGATTTTGATTACCTGGTTTTAGCTACTGGAACTAAAAGCAATTATTTTAATCAAAAAAACATCGAAGCAAATGCGTTACCCATGAAGACATTAGATGATGCGATCAATATGCGTAATTATTTGCTTCTGCAAATTGAAAAGGCTACCAGGGTAACTGATATTGTAGAAAAGAAAAAGTTAACTACTACTGTTATTGTTGGTGGCGGGCCAACCGGGGTAGAAATAGCAGGTATGTTTGCCGAAATGGCAAAAAGCATTTTTCCAAAAGATTATCCTGAACTTATTGATCATGCCGGCGGTATTTATTTAGTAGATAGTCATCGCACTTTGCTATCTGCCATGAGCGAGCCTTCGCAAACCTATACTTATAGCAAATTACAGGATATGGGTGTAAATATCAAGTAGGGCACGCGCGTAAGAGATTATGTAAATGATACGTTAATGCTGTCTACGGGTGAAGTTATATCCACTGGAAATTTAATATGGGCAGCAGGTGTTACCGGCGAGGTATTTCCGGGTATTCCCCAAAGCTCCTATGGAAATGGGAACCGTTTAAGTGTTAATGCACACAATGCTGTAAACGGGTTTTTTAACATTTTTGCTATCGGTGATATTGCCTTGCAAACCAGCGATCTAAACTATCCCAATGGCCACCCGCAGGTAGCACAGGTAGCTATGCAGCAAGGTAAAAACCTCGCCCATAATTTTATGGCTATTTACAATAACGATCCCCTTAAACCATTTACTTATTTTGATAAGGGATCGATGGCTATAATTGGCAGTAACAGAGCGGTTGCAGATATGCCAAAGCTAAAAATGCATTTTAAAGGATTTTTTGCCTGGGCAATGTGGCTGTTTATACATTTAACTTATTTAGCAAATCATCGTAACCGTATTAAAACCTTCTATAACTGGATGCTGGCCTATATTACTAAGGACCAGGTGTTGCGCATGATCATCAGGCCATCTTCAAAAACTTAACTTGTCGTTATCGCCTTATTTGTGATTAGCTTATTAAAATACTTAGGTATCTATCAAAATTCTATAAATAAGGATGAAGAAAACCCTGAATTAATTTAATTAATTTGGGGTTTTTATTTGGGTTAATCGCCAGTTAGGTTTATGAAAACAGACACCCCTTCAATTCATACTTATACCATTAGTGATGTTAGCATTGATGCAGGCCGAAAGGATTTTGCTAAAGATTTTCTGATTTTCAGGAATGATCAATTGAAATCCGGAGAAGAAAATTTTGGGAAGCCTTTACGTTCCGATCACTTTTCAATCGGGCTGGTAATTACAGGAGAAGGGCATTTTCAAGTTAACCTCGTTAATTACCATATAAAAAAGAACAGCCTTCTGATTATTCCTTTCAATGTTATCCATCAGCTTCAGAAAGTTAACGATGAATTCACTGTAATAGTGGTTAACTTTTCACATGATTTTTTAACACAGGCCCGTTTTAGCGAAAAACATATACCGTCTTTTGATTTTTTCTCCTCGCAAAACAATCCCTATTTAAAGCTGCAGGAGGAAGAAGCAGATGCATTACATAGCCTAATGAAAATGTTGCATAAATTGGATGAACCGGAATATGAGCATCCATTTAAAACGGAGATAATTCATCATGGCTTTAATATTTTTATGTTTGAAGTGGCTGCTTTATTTAAAAAATACCGGCCAAATAAACAGGTACAACTAACCAGAAAAGAAGAGATATTATCATCGTTTGTAAAATTGCTTTTTCAGCATTTCAAGGAAGAACGCGGGGTACAATTCTATGCGGATGCGCTGTATTTAACACCTAAGCACCTTACTAAAATGGTGAAAGAACTAACGAATAAAACCTGCGGTGAAATGATTGATGAAATTGTGATAATAGAGGCAAAAATAATGCTGGATGATCTGGGCCTGTCAGTTTCAACTGTTGCCCAACAACTACAGTTCAGCGATCAGTTCTTCTTTAGCAAATTTTTCAAAAAACATACAGGCATTAATCCAAGTAAGTATAAGGGCGCAATAAAATAAGATTTGTCAACGCCAATGTGCCAGGAATACCCACAACGCTCCGCTTTTCATGTATTTCCTTATAGGATCATACCTTGAGTTTATTGAATGCTGATGTATGAATCAATTTTCTTTTCTTGCTAATCCCATTATTTCACCCATACCAACTTTACAGGCCCCAACAAACCGGAAGGCAGCAATTTTGAACTTGCATTGTAAAATGGTATTGTGGTGTAGGTTATTTTTTGCTTCGCATCAGCCTGTTGGTCTCCAATTAACCTATTTACCCAAAGATTAGTGACCTTTATTTCCAACGTATTCTCTCCTGGCTTCAAGGTGCCGGTTACATCCACGATGAAAGGTCTTTTCCAAACTGTACCCAATGATTTTCCATTCACCATTACTTCCGCCAAATTCTTTACATCACCCAAATCTAAACGGATCGGCACACCTTTAACAAGTGTGCTTGCAGGAATATTAATGGCCTTCGTATAAGTGGCCACCCCAGAGAAGTATTTGATGCCTGGGTCGGTATGCGTTGTATAAGAAATCAAGTTCTCAAAGGTAACCGCTGATGGTGCGCCTCGACCAGGCTGAAAAGCAACGCTCCAGGGGCCCTCTACTGTTGTTATAATCTGTTCTGTCTTTACATGGAGGGTAACAATACCTTTTTTCGCAGGCGACAGAAACACTACAAAGAATGCATCATTTGGTGTAAAATTCAGGGAAACGGTTGTAAAGCCATTTGCTATTTTATAAGAAGCAGGTTCCGTTTTTCCCGTCTCCGGATGCCAGATATGCGGCTCCTTACCAATAACACGGAATGTTGCATCAATCGTTTCATTGCGGTCGCTGCGGTTATTTACCCAATAAATGTCGCCGTTTGTTACTTTACGATGTATGTAAAGTAATTGTGCCTTGTCCTGCGATTGGCTGTATCCAAAATCAGGAGGGATATTCAAAGAAGAAAGCACTTCAGCAATCGTATTTCCAGTGTGCACATTGTTTCGGCCGGAGCCCCATACTTCATTTACAAGGCGCTGAAATTCCAGCGGATCATCTTTTAAACCCGCTATTATTTCAGGCTTTATACCACTGATGACAGCCCCCTGTTTCGCCAGCTGCGCTATTTTACGAAGCACCGGCAACGACATTCGTCTCGCATTACTGTCAAGCATCAATACGCGATAACGCATGCCGCTGGGTGTAATAAGATTTCCATCTTTTACCGACAGCAGGTTAACAAGCGCATGCGGGTTGATAAAATCATAGCTGTATCCTGTTGGGAGATCGGGTAGTTTGTTTCCGAACAGTCCGGTAATGTTGTGGTCTTCACCGTAATAATATACCACATCAGCTACAAATTTCCCCTGCTGCAACATATAGGAACTACGCGCCAGGTAGTCAGTCCATACCTTTGCCTGATTTGCCCAGGTATCATAACGGTTAAACCATTGACCAAATACACTTAGTCCAAGACCAGGGATCTTATCATCAACCGGCTGATGAACAGAGGTGTGGATCACAAAGCGGTTCACGCCGCTGGCCAGCTCCAGGTCTGCTGTGGGTTTTAATTTTTCCGGGGAATAAGACCAAGCACCGTTAATACCAAAACCAATGGCGGTAAACGATTCAGCAGCGACCAGGTTTTGCCCGTATATGTGTGCCACCGAAGCAGATTCAAGAATATCAGCCCGGGCCATGTTTGGCGGAGAACCGCCGAGCCCCGGTGTCCACATAGCCGACATCGGGATAGCTGCTGTACGCTTTACATCCATGCCATCGACGATATACAACCGGCCGTTCTCATGTGATTCAGAATAACGCTTCATGGCATAGGCCGCAAGAATATCGGTAAGCTGGTCATAATGGTTTTCGGCTATCAATTCTGAAATAGTTTTACGCCAGTCCCAGAGAAATTGCTCACTCGCTTCTGCACTCCTGATAACCCGGCCGGTCAGTACCGGCATCCATGGCAACAAACTATAACCACGACGCTTTTGGAATTCTTCCATCATCCTGGGCGTCCAGGTTTCCTGTCCCGCTTCGTAGCTATCGGTTATCATGTATTGCAGTCCTTTGCTGCCGATTAAGCCGCCTGTTGCATCCTTGTATTGGTTCAGGTAAGTCGTAAAATAATCTTTCACCGCCCGTGCATCCATTTTGTCTACTTCCAATCCTGTTGCTTCCACTGACGCGGGATGATTCTGTTTCCCGGTTAGGGAATAGCCAAATCGTACTATTTTCCATTCTCCGTCGGTTGACGGGGGCGTCCAGTGCAGGGTGCCGTTTGTATCCATCTTCCCCGTTAAATCAACTACGTCGGCTTGTGCAATCACATCCGGGGTATTTGGCGTCGGGTATTTCATTAAATCAGCAGCAGCTACAAAACCAGCCTTTTCTTCAAAGTGATTGATACGTGTGGCAGGATATAAAACCAGTTCTGCAATTTCATTTCCGGCAGGCGCTTTAGGAGCCATTCCACCGCCGGTCAGCACTGCAATAAGGTTGGGGTGAGCTTTAGGGTTTTCAAATCTTAACCTGAAATACTTGGCAGTGGTTGGCGGAATGGTAATGGTTTGTTGTAGAATAACACTAAGTGGAATAAAAGCCACCCTGTGAAAATTAATCCCATCATCACTTGCTTCCAAGCTGCGCTCTTCAGACGGCCCGGGTAGTCCGAAAGGTGACCTGCTTCCACCGCCTGCCACAGAAACTGCTTTGATGGTTTGAGGCTTTGCAAATTCATATTGAATCCAGGAATATCCATTTGCCGGATCGGAGGGTAACAGATTGGTCGTTCCCAAATCTCCGTCCGTTAGTTGGTTCAAGCTAAAACTGCCCGCATTGGAAGTGATTTTGGGGGCCAAATCACTTAATGCAATATCCGCGGCGGGTAAACGGTAAGCTATCACTGCCACATCCTCGTAATACTCCGGCGGTGCAGCTGTTTTTAAACGGATGACAGAGGTTTCCTTTGGAATAGGTAGATTTTGAAAATCCCCTGTTGTAGCAGGTGGCCTGGGCAACCGGCCGGTAAAAGACTGCCCCCCTTTTAACCGTACCTCAGTCCAAACCAACTTTTTCATCCCGTCTTTAGCAGATACCCACGGCCCTCCGCTTTCGCTCCAGCCCGGAGAGCCGGCAATGGCCATTTCCAGTTTCAAAGAGTCGGCCAGTTTGGTAGCCAACCTGAAAGCATCTTTCCATTCTGGCGTCATATATAATAAGCGCTTCGCAACAATTTGCGGAGTGACAACGCCTGCATCAAAATTTTGGAAGCCACCGATTCCGCTACGCTTCATCCATAGCAGATCTTTGCGAATACCATCCTCGGTAATGTTCCCATTTATCCAATGCCACCAAACCCGTGGTCTGGCGGCATTATCCGGATGTACAAAACCTTTGTAAAAGCTGTCATTAGGTACTTTTCTGCTTTGTGCGGCTGCAGAAGCCGGCATTAAAAACGCTACGCTTATACAAACCTTAACAGCAAAATCCCTAATGTTAAATGTCATTTACTAATTTATTTAATAGTTCGTTTTATGTTTGGCAAAAGCGCTTACCGCAGCACTCCAGGTACCCCTGTAGGTAATCCCTTGGCCAGATCTACCGAAACTTTACGTTTTCCCAGTTCTGCGTGTATGGTACCTGAGGACCTACTGGTGGCACGGAATATGACATGCTGTGCCTTCAGAAAGCCTTTCCTTTTTCCCGATACCTGGATATCTGCATTCCAGGACACATCACGTCCATACGGTCCGGTAGTAGAGGATTCACTCCCATTCAGAATATATACGCCGTCATCTGAAAAGTTAACGTATTTAACAACGCGACGCGGCTCCCCAGGTGTTCCCGCTGCTGGTTTTACAGTGCTTATTTCTGCATAGCCTGAAACGTAGCCCTTAAGCCTTCCTTGTTCTGGGATGGTCTTGTCAGGCCACTTAATATCTTTCAGATCGGTAGCCCACTTCATTTCCGGACTAAACGGTTTCAGGGGGATCGTAGGTTTCCTGGAAGTAAACCAGATCATCCTCAGGCGGCCCCTTTGCTCTCCCGGTTTTTCCTGCTTTGGATCCTTTTGCTCCCAGAATACGCCATGTGTACTGGTAGGATCCCAGGTTAAGTTTCCAAAATGATTATACAGCGTAAAGTTATCTTTAGCAATGGTCAGATCCTGGCCCGTGTAACCATCCTCGGGCAGTCTTACCCGGTCGCCATATCGATCGACCATACTAAGGCCATAAAACCGCTTAGGAGGCTCAAAACCTTCAAATGGCGCATTCCGCGACTCCGCCACTCCGGGCACCTGAGGCGCGCCGGCGATAAGCGGACGCGGGATTAATTCAAATGCGTCCATTCTTGTTGTTTGCCTGTGTGTCTGAAATATGACCCATTTGCCATCCGGTGAAGGATAGGTGCCCTCATCATAGCTGAAATGTTTGGTAAGCCTGGTCACTTCACCTGTTGCAAGATCAATTTTGGCCAGATCAAAGTTATTGCCTTCAAATAAAGAGCTGCATATAAGAGAGCGTCCCATATCTGCAAAACTTTTTACTTCACCACCACCGTGCAAGAAAGGCCTGAATGGATCAGGATCCGTTTTATCTCCCACTATTACCTTGGGTTTGGCAAGTTCGTAACGTTCACCTTTTTCGTCAGCAACCCTGGTTAACTCACTTACCAGAACAAGCATGCCTTTTGTGGTTACCAGCGTACCCGCAACATGGATCCCATCCGGCGACATATTAGAAGCTATCCGCATGAGAATACGTGAACCCGGTATTTCCGGATATACCAGTGGAAGTATCTTAGCTTCTTTGCAATCCACTATCGATGGCGTGCATTCCAGAATTCCTGTAGGGGTGTAAACCCGTTTTCCATCCGGAAGAGGTACCGGCATTTCGCCGCCGATCTCTTCTTTTAACTCACAGGTCAGACACTTGAAACCGCTCCCGTCATCCGACATGACTCCAAGGTCCGACTTTTTTTTCCCGGCCATATGAATCTCCATGATCAAATGCTTTGCATCGGGAAGATAATTAACCAGCACAGCATCACTTACATCTGCCGGAAGTGGTATAGTGGTGACCTCAAATGGTTCCGGTTTCGGAGCCGGGGGAAGTTTGGGTATAATGGAGTAGTTTCTTTGTTCGTTTTTTTCTTGTGCATAGCCCTTAAAGCCTATAAGGAATGCTAAAATTACTACCCCGGGTAGTAGCCCGTTTAACCTTTTCATAATTGTTATTTTAATAGTTTTTTAATGTTTATAAATGATAGCTGTTATGGTTATTTTACCCCTCTTCAAGTAAAGTGTATCTACACTGTAAGTAGCCTTACGATGAAATACTTTGTTACTGACTGGTAATTCCATACTTTTTCATTTGCTTATTGATAAAAGAGGCGGCCGTTTTCGGGCTAATCCTGTTGAAAATCCCCAGAAACCTGGAATCAGAACCCACATATACCTGGTATTCATTATGTTCTATCCCCCTGACTATTATCTCTGCCGCTTTCTCCGGTGTCAGTATCTTCGATTCCGCGGACGCCTGATTACTTTTTTGTACCATATTCATCGTAACACCTGAATTTGCCGTGATATTGGTAGCTACGGCGCCGGGGAAAACAACGGTGACATGTACATTGGTATGTTGTAGTTCTGAGTGAAGGCCTTCGGTAAGCAACTTAACAGCTGCCTTGGTTGCACCATAGACAGTTTGGCCTGGAACCGGCAGAAATCCACCCATGCTGGAAATGTTGACAATATGACCTTCTGGCCGGCTCAGTAAGTGTGGTAAAAATGCCTTGGTGACAAACAGTGTCCCATATAAGTTGACGTCGATCACCCTTTTAATTATCTTATAGTCAAGATCTTTAAAATCAACAAAAGGTTGAATTATCCCGGCGTTATTGATAATAGCGTCTACACGGCCATTTTTTGCAATAGCGTGCCCAACCAATTCATCAACCGCGGTACTGTCGGTAATATCTACCGCGAAAAGGCTTAAGTTGGGATCAGACGCTCCGCTAAGCTTTAAAGTTTCCTGCAAAGCAGCCCAATTGATATCGACAGCAATGACTTTTGCTCCTTTTGATAGCAGATTCAACACTATTTCCCGGCCAATGCCACTGCCACCACCGGTAATCAATACCACCTTTCCATTTACTTTCATATGCTCGTTGCTGATATTTATGTTTAGTTAAAATTATAGGAAAGGCTCAGGAAGTATGACCTGGGTTGCGTTGGCCTTGCCCCATAAGTTGCATTCGGATTGGCGGCAACCTGGGCTTTCGTTAAAGCCTCGGGCGATAAGTTACCTGGAAATCCTCCGGGAGCATACCAACCTGTAACACCAATAGAATTAAACACATTATTAATATTTAAATTCACATATAGTCTGGATGAAAGCTGATACCCTGCCTGGTAGTTGAAGGTACTGTATCCGGGTATGTCAAACGCATCTGCAGCATTCGCAGCCGAGGAGCCGACATACCTCCACCCGAGAGAAGTCATGAACCTGTTTAACCTATAGGAAGGGGTTATGCTTGTAAGTACCGCAGGTGTCAGACCTACTTTTCCGCCGCGGGTTTCTGCTACCTGATCATCAGCAGGCCCTGGTTTGCCCACATTCCAGTGTCTTTCTACCACCGAAGTTGCATGTTGCAGTGTAACAGCGCCGCGGACATTGATATGACTACTTATGTTAAAAACACTTTCCATTTCCACGCCAATCGTGCGTTGTTCACTAAACACGGCCTTTGTGTAGTAGTAGGTATTAACTTGTACATCCTGTGTATAGTCGAAGGTCGGTTTATTAGAGATGTCACTGTAAAATGGTGTAAAATATCCGGTGAATCCCCCTTTCTGAACCTTATATCCCAGTTCGGCCTGCACTACGTGGATCGGGATAAATGATACCGCATCTGCCTGTGCCTGGGAGCTTACTGCTGTCACCGATTGGAGATCGGGCGCTTTGCGGCCCTCGGAGTAACGTATATAGATTGCTTGCTCTTCGGAAAACTTATAATTTAATGCTGCCGAATAAGACAAGCTTTTTACTGTTTTGTTAATATGAAACGGCGTATTGCTTACGTAAACGTTATTATCATAATAGGTGAGTAAGTTTTTATCATAACCGCCTGCTGCAGTGGCGTTGGCATCAATTACCGCATTATTGGAGGATCCGGTAAATTGATTATAGTTATACCGGAAACCATAATCAAGCGTAAGGCGGTCTGTTAGCGGCGATGATTGGCCAAAGAAAGCGTCAAATCTATTATTCGTAATAATACTATTGCCATATCCCGTGCCGTAAGCGGTAAAGCCGTTTGCATCAGTTACCTGTGTAACCGCTCCCGAAAAGTTGGTGTAGGTTAAACCCAAAGGATGCGGCTTATCCTCAAGGGTAGTAAAGGACTGCCCCGCATAACCTTTTACAAAGCTGATATTGGAATGGCCGACATAAACACCTGCGTTGAAAGTTGTTTTACCAACTACTTTGCGCACACTGAACTGTTCCATCACCTCCTTAACTTTATTATGAAGCGCATTGCCTAATTCAAACAAAACCGGTGCCGATTGCACCTGGCCGTTAGGAAGCTGGTTATAAGTTTTGGTGAAATTAATGCCTAAAAACTGGCCTGTCGGCGAGAGGTTTGGAGACTGTACCACCGTAAGCATTTTTTGTCCGGTAGTCAGGTCTATAAAATTATATGTTCCGAATTTTCCGGCTAAGCCCTGCAATCCATAAAACAGCACGCCATCAGCAGAAAGAACACCAAGAGGCGCAGCGGCGTTCCATGTAGCTTCCTTATTGCTGTACTTAAAATTATTCGTGATCGACCAGTTATTTCCAAGGTTTTGTTGGAATTCAAGCCCAATTGCCCTATCCAGGTTATGAATGAGGTTAGATGGCCTAAACTGGTTAACATTGCCATCACTGGTATACTTAAAATCCAGCGTTTGACTTGACGGGCCGGCCAAAGTAACGTTGTTGGAAAAATCTGCAGCCGGTCGTGGGTTGGTATAGCTTGTAAAAGGAAGAAAGTCAAAATAGCCATTCTTATCATCCAGAAACTTACCATAAAGTTTGATACGTCCGGTACCGTACTTTTTAACCACGTTGAATTTTAACTGTCCACCTTTATTCAGGGGGTAGCCTGCATATCTTGCCCCGTCGCTGTAGCGGTAAAAACCACCCACGTCATAAGTCAGATCGCCCTTTTTATTTAATGGCCCCCCGATATTGAGATCGGCACGGTAATAGGGATTAGAATTTCCTTCCAGGCCATATTTAATTATTGCTTCGCCCGCGAATTTATTGCCGCCTGTTTTAGACGTGTAGTTAAAAAGTCCGCCAGGAGCATCAGAACCAGTAATTGAAGCTGATCCGCCACGAACAGCTTCCACCCTTGCAGTTGTGGCGTCCGCACGCAGAAAATAATCCGGGCCATAATTAGCCCCGGTAAAATTGGTAACGGGTAAGCCGTCTTCCTGCATGGAAACATAGAAATAACCGATTGAAACATCGTTTGAGGTGGGTGTACCCCTGACGGCAACCTGGTTACGGATTTCACCGGCAGATGAATTGACATAAACGCCGGGAACATTTTTTAATAATTCGGCCGCACTTTGGGGCGTCTGTATCTTTATTTGCTGAGCGCTGATTGTTGAGATCGCGATAGACGCATCGAGCCGTTTCCTTGAATCAAATACACCGGTTACAATAACCTGCTGCAGCTCACTTACGTTATCTATAAGCGTTATAGTCATCGAGCTACCGATTTTAACGGTTTGTTCAGCGCTCTTAAATCCGACCATAGAAAATACTAATACAGAAGAAGAGGAAGGCACTGAAATGGTGAACGCTCCTTTGGAGTCCGTAGTCGTACTGCTTTTTCCATCTTTTACATGGATGGTCACCCCGGGCAGTGGATTGCCTTTCTCATCAGCAACTGTACCTTTTACCTGTTGCTGGGCGAATACCGGAATACAGCAGAACATTAAGAATACCGCCTGCACCAGTATTTTTTTCGCGAGTTCACACCAAACACGTTTGTGAGTAAGCGTTTTTTTCATAATTTTAGGGAATTTTAATTAATAAAATAATCGGTTATTTGGTTGATTAAAAATATCACCGGTAATGTTTGCCGCATTACCGGTATTTTTTTGAGTGTTTATTTATCCATATTATCGGTTTAAGTGAATACTCTTTTATGATTCTTTATTTGTAGCCTGTATACTTCTTATACTGATCTGCTCATCAAGCGCAATAATTCCTTGAGGGGTACAAATACCTCTGACAGCCAAGGTGATGGTGTTTAACAGCAAATCATAAGGCGTCAGGTCAAATCTCTTAAAATGCTCTTCACGGACAACAGCGGTATACAATACAAAAATGCTTTCAAGGACAACATCGGGTACAATATCCTTTCTGAAAAGCCCCTCCTGAATACCCCGGTTAATAACATTTAAGAACTCCGGCGTAAACCTTCCGCTGTTGGTCGCATTGCTCTTAGCGGCTAAGTCCGGATAATAGTAATACAGGTCATGGAAGAAAATCTTGTTAACCCGGTACGAAACGTCAATAGATGTTAACCAGATATCAAAAAAGCGCGCAGCGGCATTTTGAGCTACGTTTAATTTCTTGAAATCCTGATACTGCTGGTTAAAGAACAGCTCCAGAGCATCAGCTAAAAGTTCCTCTTTGTTTTTAAAGTATTTATAAAACGTTTTGGTTGAAATGCCGAGGCCATCCACAATCTTTTGAATGGAGGTGTCCCGGATTCCGTATTGCAGGAATTGCCGAAGTGAAACTTCAAGAATTTCGGTTTTCATGATTATAATTGGTTGGAAAATATTTTTCGTGAAATATTTTCCAACAAAGTAAATGGAAAATATTTATAAAAACAAATTTTCCGTGGTTTTTCTTTAAACTTATTTGGCTTTTAATCTGAAGAGAATTTTAAGTTGCACCTTTATTTAAAAATGCTGTTCAATCAAGGTGAATCATCATTTGGCATATCGTGCGGCAGACAAAGACTGGTTGAAAACGTATTGACCACTGACTGATCAACCCATCCGAAATTTAAGAACCTAAATCTGTTTAGATGGATCTGATTCATCCCAGTAGATTTATAAGTAAAAAAGTTGAGCAGTTTAGAGTACTACTCAACTTTTTTTGCTCCCCAGATTGGGCGCGAACCGCTTATTTATGAAGGCAACGTACGATTTTTTTCAGACACATAAACTAAAACTATGGTAAGTCGTTTATCAAGAAATATTATTTTATGCCTTCAGAAACCTATTTTAAATTCCGTGACCGCTTTGAGCTATTTCCTCATCGTTACGATATCGGCTGGCCGATATTTACAGACAGGATTTTCGGTTTAAATTTCTTTGTGGATAAGATCTATAAAATTAGGAAAGATGAATATGCCCCGTTTTACAATCACCAATTGAATTACTTCCTGGGAGGGAACGCCGGCCAGGAAGAAGCTTTTTTTTATCATGTTTATGATATAATAACAAACAGGATAAAATTCTATAAAGGCTTAAAGCCGTCTGGTAGCGCCTTTGCCAAAGGATTGATTTTTACAGCTAAGCTCGAAGTATTCCTGACATTCCTTAAAAGTATTGATCGCTGGCATAAAACACAGCCTTTGGAATCGGTTATCAGCGATAAAAATAGATTGATCGACCAGTTAGAGGTAAGAATCAAAGAACTGGAAAGCCTGGTTAAAGAAGCCGCCAAATATGAAGCCGGTGAAAAGATCGTTATCAGCAAAGATGGCCTGCCGGTGTTTATCGACCTGATTGACCAGATAAGGGAATTGAAGTTGCCGAACGGAAATAAACTGGTGAACAGTCAAACGGCAAGCCCCTGGTATAAACTAATCGCCAAGAACTTTTTAAGCGGTGATAAACCTATAGCTATCGGCACAGCTCAGAACTATTTTCCTGCTGACAAGAATAACCCGCCGCCAAAATACACCATCATCGCCGAAAAAGATAAACTCTTCAAAATTATTCAAAAGCCTAAGAAATAGGCTTTTGTCTTTTCATTCGTGACCAAATGCCTCCAATGGTCATTCATTTTGCTGTTTTAGCCCTCACTTTTGAACCATTGTATTTCAGTGGCTGGTATTTTATTGTTCCGCTGAACGGGTTTAATAAAGAAAGGAGGTTATCGCCGTACGAAATTAAACAAGATGTAATAAACAAACATTTGGGGTCACCCTATTAAAGTCCCCAATCAATAAAATAGGGCTTTCCCAAATTTGGGCAAGAATTATTCACGAAAAAAAATATCAACTATGACAGCAATTGAATTGATCACTAAGGAGGATTTAAGGGAGTTTAAAGGTGAGTTATTGAAGGAGATCAAACAGCTGATGCAGCCCGGACAGGGGCAATCTAAGAAATGGCTGAAGAGCGTCGAAGTGCGGAAGCTATTGGGCATCTCGCCGGGCACGCTTCAAAACCTACGAATTAATGGAACACTTCGATTTACCAAAGTAGGCAGTATCATGTACTACAAGCTGGAAGACATCAACAAGATACTGGAGGGTGAGGGCAAATGAAGTTACAGAAGGAAATTGTTAAGGAACTAGCCGGCTATGCCAGCCTGCTTAAGCGCATGGAAAAGGACAACCGCTTACTGCCAACGCATCTCAGTTTGTTCACGGGCCTGTTTGTTTGTTGGCAGCGGAATGGTTTTGTAAGCCCGTTCAGTGTGACCCGGAAAACGCTCATGGCGTTTTCCAAGGTCGCATCCATCGCAACGTATCATAAGTGTATCAAAGAACTCGATGAATATGGTTACATCCGTTACCAACCGTCTTATCATCCCAAGCTCGGCAGCCAGGTTTACTGGCCTGCCGGTTGGGGAGTATAGCCCGATACTTTATATCGGTATAGCTGTATACCGGGCTATACGGATAACTGCATATCGGAATACCTGGTTATTCCAATATATGGATAGACAGATATCCAGCTATATAAATCCGGTGCAGCCAAGGGCTGCACCGGTAATGATTTGTTTCGCAAATCAGGAAGTAGAGCGGCGGTCGCTTCGCGAAAGCGAAGGGAGCGAGCGGGAGTCAGGTTACACCTGACTCTTCCGCTCGCCCTGCGGGGCCAGCACGGTTTTTAGTATACCGGAGGTATACTTTACCCTTTAGAAATAGTTTTAAAAGCCGTTTTTAGTATACCATACGGTATACCGTGGTTTAAGTGATTATTTAATAGCTAATGAAGAAAGAAAGGTTGGAGTTTCATGTACAAACAGACAGACCAAAATATCAAAACGATACGGTTCCCGGTAACAGCCGATAACAAGCTGCAAAAGATGGCCGAAAAATGTGGCCTGACTAAGATTGAGTTTTTTATTGCGATGGTAGATTATTTCTATAAGAGCAAGAAAGACCCTCGGGACCTAAACGATGAACTGTTAAAAAAAGAACTGGTTAAACGCAGCGATAATGTCATTGGGTTTATCAGGACACTGGAAGATCAGTTATTAAAGCCCTTGGTTAAATCATTTGAGGGGATGACCAATTCACAGATCAGCATCGTTAACTTTTTTAATCAACATATCATTACCCATAACAATGATCAAAAGGCCGCCTATGCGGACCAGCAATCCACGCTGAACAGCATTCAGACTTCGGTTAAGAACATTGAAAAGGCGCAGTATACCAAAGATGTCACCAAACGCAAATGTCTTGAAATCTTGGAGTATTATATCCAGCACAGGGAAGCGATGGGGATGATGACCAAACAGGCCGATAAGGACAGCCTGATCCAGAATGTCCGGCAACAAATGAAGAATTTATAGATTAATGTCATGCACATCAATATCAGCAAGAGCGAAACGGGGAATAATAAAGGCAGCAGCAGCCGGCTCGTCAGTTACCTGGAAAAAGAGAACCGGCTGCTTTATGAGCAAAACCCGCAACGGGAACCGGAATACTGGTTTAACCAGGAAAGTCAACGAATACAGCCTTACCAGGTACGTTATGATATTGACCACAATACCGACCGGCTTTCCAAAGATGAGGCTAAATTTTTCCTGGTCAATATCAGCCCAAGCGAAAACGAGCTGCTATTTCTCAAAGAGGAATTTGGCGAGGAAGGTGCCAAACAGCAATTAAAGCAATATGCCAACCTGGTCATGAGTGAATATGCCCGGAACTTTAAAAAAGATAAAGTGCAGGGCAATAAGGATATATTATACTTTGGCAAGCTGGAAGATCACCGTTATTATACCCATAAGGATGAAGAAGTGAAACAGAGACTTGTTAAACGAGGCGAGCAAAAACCGGGTGAGCAAATGCACATACAGATTATTGTCAGCAGGAAAGATATTACCGACAGCATCCGTTTAAGCCCGATGAATAATTCACGGGGTAAGAATGCGGCACACAGCTTGAAGGTGGGGCAGTTTGACCGGGTGGCTTTCAAACAAGCAGCCGAACGAACATTTGACCGGGTATTTGATTATGACCGGGAACTCAAAGAGACTTTTATCTATGCCAATACTTTAAAGCATGGCGACTACGAACAGAAATTAGAATTAAAGGAGTTGGAAAAACAGGAGCAGGAACAAAAGCGGCGGGAAAAACTGGAATTGGAAAGAGCGTTAAAGTTACAACAGGAACAACAAAACAGAGGGCAGAGCAATGGTTTAAAGATGGGTGGCTGGTGAATCTATCAGGAACAAATGCCTGGTTAAGGGTGCTGAGTAATTGTTATTAAAGACAGAGAGATTTGGCCTTGCAGCTGCGGCAGATGGCTGCATTTTACCACGGGCTGCGCTCCGGGTTTCATTCCGCCGCCAGCCTCGCTGTAGCACGTGCAGGAGTGTATTCGTTCCTCACACACACCTGCCTTTCCCCGGCGCGCAGTTGTCGGTTAGTCACGGCACCGCAGTCACAAAATTAGCTCACGCAGGAAAACGGTAAAGGGTATATAAACGGGGCAGAGTTGTTTGTTTTTTTATTGGTTTGCCCCGCCCTTGACCGTTTTCCTGCTTTAAGCTCCGGTTGTTTAAGCGATGCAATGACTGGTTGTGTATGGGTATCAAAATAAATCTGGCTGATTAATTCTGCAAATCTCGAAATTTGTAAATATTCGAAAATCAGGCATATTCATGTGGTAAACGAAACTAATAGCCTTCATCAGGCTTATAGCCTATCCGTTTCCTCGGTTCCGGTTCTTTTCTTTGATCGATTAACTCGTCAAGATAACGAAAGACAATCTCCATGTTTTTATCATGACTGTCAAGTTTGGTTTTAATTTTCTCTATTTCCAATCTCAAATCGGTGTTATCTAAAAACATTTGCCGAATCCGGGTGAAAATTCTGATTATTTGTATGTTGACCTTTATCGCTTGACCGCTGCTTAAAACGCTGGACAACATAGCTACCCCCTGCTCAGTAAAGGCCATCGGCAAATATTTACTATGTTCGCCCTGTTTTAAGGAGCCAATTTGGCTCCTTAAAAATTCATATTCACTTTGAGTTAACTCGAACATAAAATCGACGGGAAACCGCTCGTGATTTCGCCTTACCTGTCTTTTAAGCTGCTTTGTCTCCACTTCATATAATTTCGCCAGATCAAAGTCAAGCATTACCTTTTGATTTCTGATGTAGTAAATGTGATTCATGATCAATTCATCAGGCAATATCGATGCTTCCATTCTTTTCTCTTTAAATTTGATTATCTATGATGAACTTCGTTTTAGTCAACCGTTTATTTAATAAAACCATATCCTCACTTACTTTTACCGCCAAGACTTTTGCATAATGTTGCGTTTGTCTTAAACTTTTGTGCCCCATCATTTTGCTTATTGATTCCATGGGCACATTATTAGCGAGGGTAACAGTTGTGGCAAATGTATTACGGGCCATCTTTGAACTTAACGCCTTGTCTATATTACACGAATCTGCCAGTTCCTTTAAATAGGAGTTATACTTTTGATTGCTTAGCACAGGCAACAGCATATCTTTTAAAATACAATCTTCATCTTTTTCATATTTAACCAAGATTTTTTTTACGATTGGCAAAAGCGGGATAACGGCTGGAGTTCCCGTTTTTTGCCGGTTCTTATAAATACGCAATTCGCCATTAACGGAAAAACCTACCTCCGAACGCTTCAATTGTTTAACATCGATAAATGACAAGCCAGTAAAACAGCAAAAAACAAACAGATCGCGTACGCGCATTAGACGATCATTGGAAATTTCCTTCGCTGCAATAGCCTGTAATTCTCCCTTACTCAAGTAAATAGTATCAACTTCATCCCTGGTCATTTCAAACTTCGCAAAAGGGTCATTGAGCAGCCAGCCGTTATCAACGCAATCCAATACGATCTTTTTCATGTTAGCAATATTCTTCAGCGCTGAATTATGATTCAAACTTTTAGCCGTCCTAAACCAATTATATAATTTCTTTATGAATTCAAGGTCGAGGGCAAGAATGCTGATATCGTCTATTCTATATACCGATTTAAGAAAGGTGGCAATATGGCTGTATGAAGTATTAAAATTGGTTACTGTTCCCTTGGCTACTCCTTTCCCAATCATCGCTTTCAGTTCATCGTTGTGATTTTTGAATAGTGTGAGTAACATCCATTTTCGCTGACCATCCCCTGATAAAATATCCAATATTGCAATCGAAGAGACCACCTTACCCCTTTCAATTAACTGCATCCTCGCCTCGTAGGCTTTATTTTGCAATATATCCAGGTATTCATTAAGCGACCTCGATTCTGCCTTTGTGCCGGTAGCTCTGTTGGCTTTGGCATTCCATTTTCCGGGATCCCAAGACCTTTTTGTGGAAATTTCTTTAGGAATACCATCTACTGTAATTCGCAGGTAAATGGGCAATAATCCATCAGTGTAACTTTTCGGCTTTCTTATATAAAATAATAAGCCTAAACTTTTTTCTAACATAACGACTCTTTTTAAGTGAATAAATATCGAAATGCAGCAGTCAAAAGTCAAGATGTTTAAGCATTGAACATGCTATAAAACAGATAGTTATGCAGTTTTCGTTGAGTAAATTTAATTGAGGGTTCTACTCAACGAATTATACATTTTTTATATGCGATTTATTGCATATTTTGGGTGTTTTCTGAAAACACAAAAGCCTGTAATCATATGATTTACAGGCTTTTGTTAGTTTTTGATATTATTATCAGCGGTGAGGGAGGGATTCGAACCCTCGGTACAGTTTCCCGTACGTCAGTTTAGCAAACTGATCCTTTCGGCCTCTCAGGCACCTCACCGTGTTTTTTTAAATAGATTCCCTTTTTTCGGGATTGCAAATATAGCAATTCAATATTCCCGTCAAAAAAAAAGTTCGATTTCTAATAATCTATTCGCACATGGTAGATACTCATCAGCATCCGCTTAAAAATAGTTTTAATAGTTTCAATATCTTTCAAAGTTATATTACTGTCTTTCAACTGGTTCTGATCCAATTTGTATTTTACTATCCTATCAACCAAAACACTTATCGATTCTTCATCCGGCTCTTTTAATGAGCGCGAGGCTGCTTCAACCGAGTCGGCAAGCATCAAAACACCTGCTTCTTTTGAAAAAGGGATCGGTCCGGGGTACCTGAAAATGTTTTCATTGATGAATTTCTCGGGAAAATTCTTCAACGACGACTGGTAAAAATAGTCAACCCGGGTATTACCATGGTGGGTACGGATAAAATCAATAATAACTTCGGGCAGGTTGGCTTTGCGTGCCATTTCAATCCCCTTGCTAACATGCCTGATGATCACCTGTGCGCTCTCTTCATACGRCAGCTTATCATGCGGGTTAAAGCCCGAACTTTGGTTTTCAATAAAAAACAGTGGATTTTCCATTTTACCAATATCATGGTACAATGCTCCGGCCCTAACCAGTAAAGCATTCCCACCAATGGTGTAAATGGCATTCTCGGCCAAATTTGCCACCTGTAACGAGTGCTGGAACGTGCCGGGAGCCGTAAAGGCCAGTTCGCGCAATAACGGCGCGTTGGTATTGGTAAGCTCAATGAGCGTAATATCTGATGTAAGGGCAAAGATCTTCTCAAATATGTAGATCATTGGGTAGGCCAGCAGGGTAAGCAGCACACTCACCACAAAAGGCAGAAAATCCATCCAATCGATATCCCAAAATGTTCCCTCCCTGATAAAAGTAATACCCAGAAAAGCCGCAAAATAGGTAAAGATGATAATGGCAGCCGAAATGAGGAACTGCTCACGACGAATAAGGTTTTTAATACTGTAAATAGATACCATCCCGGCCGTGATCTCGTAATAAGCAAACTCAAAGCTGTTGGGAACAAAAAAGCCGGCTATTAGTACCACCAGCAGGTGAATATTAAGTGCCAAACGTGTATCAAACAAAATACGGATGATAATTGGCACAATACAATAAGGGATATAATACAGGTTTGCCGGAAACTGCAGCTTTATGGCTGCCGATAAAGTTGCCAGCATAGCCGTAATAACCAGCAATATTAAACCCACCAGCCGGTTATCGGCATAAATATCCTTACGGAAAAGGTATAGGAATATCATCAGCAGCGATATGGCTATAGATACCAGGAAAAATTGCCCCAGTAGTACCAGTGTATGGTTACCGTTTACCCTTGCATTGTTCTCAAAAGCCTTTTTATACGATTCTAATTTCTGGTAAACATCATCATTAATAACCGATCCTTTATAAACTATTACATCTCCCTTTTGTACCATGCCACGGGTTATGGAAAGCCCATCGTAAACCTCTTTTTCAAGCCGCAGGGTAAGGTTGTCATCATAGTTTAAATTGCTCTGGATCCTGTTCTGCAGCAAATCAAGCATAAAAGCCTTGTCTATATCGGTACGTTTGCTTAGTATCTTATCACAATACGTTAAAGCTTTTTCTTTAGTGAACAACGCGTTGGTATTTTTATCGGTGGCTACATTTTTGTTTAAAATAGTAACCGGGTAATTATTGGCGTGCTGCAGGTACTTATCGTTCAGTTTTAAAATACCGGTATCATACACTTCTTTTAATAAAGCGACACCAACCTCTGTATATTTTGTTTTAAAGCGGTCATTGATACCGGCATTATGCCACTTTATTTCAAGGTCGCTTTTAAAGCCCTCTATCTGCTGACCCTCCGTAGCTGCATCAAGCTGGTATATAGGGGTGATACTTTCGTAAGCAGTTTTCTTTTCGTTATCAATTTCCTGCGCGGTTTTTAATATAGCAAAATTATAGGGCGATACCAGGTCCTTCTGGTTCCAGATGCGTCCTTTTTCGTACTCATAGCTAAATTTTGCCTGCTTGGGCAAAAAGAAAACGATAAGGCTGATGCTGACCAGCATCATCAAAAACTTAACATTACGGGCGTATTTACGCATTAAGGCCTTTTGCCGCGAGGTGGATAGCTTTGCCATTTGTTTAATTAACCGCTCAAAATTAATATAAGTTTCTGTTATATGGACTTTTTCTTGCTTTTATCAAATCAATTATGATATCTTTGTGATATCATTTTAAAATCAATTTAAATCATCATGGATTCCGAAAAAATCATCAACCCGCCCTCTGGCTTTACGGCTTTTGCCTTGCTGCTTGTTATACTGGCAGTAGCCGCTGTTTGCTTATTTATTGGCGAAGAACCAATAGGGGCCATATTAGGCATACTGAGCTTTGTTTTTATACTACCCGGTTTGGTTATTGTAAACCCAAATGAATCAAAAGTGCTTACGCTTTTTGGTAAATATGTAGGTACGGTAAAAAAAGACGGATTTTTTTGGGTGAATCCTTTTACTGTAAAAAGAAAAGTTTCATTAAGGGCATTTAACCTTAACGGCCAACAACTAAAGGTGAACGACAGCATTGGTAACCCAATTGAAATTGCAGCTGTAATTGTATGGCAGATAAAAGATACCGCCAGCGCGGTTTTCGCGGTTGAAAATTATATACAGTACGTGAACATACAAAGTGAGGCGGCTGTTAGACACCTGGCCAACTCATTCCCTTATGATAACCTGGAGGATGAAACAGCCACAATCACCCTGCGCGGGGGTGCTGAGCATGTGAGTCTTTTATTGGAGAAGGAACTGAACGAAAGGCTCGACCGTGCCGGTATAGAGGTTTTGGAGGCAAGAATCTCGCACCTGGCTTACGCGCCAGAGATTGCCCACTCCATGCTGCAGGTACAACAGGCATCGGCCATTATTGCTGCCCGCAGGCTGATAGTTGAAGGCGCTGTAGGTATGGTTGAAATGGCATTGAACAAACTATCCGAAAAAAATATAGTAGAGCTTGATGAAGAACGTAAAGCTGCCATGGTGAGCAACCTATTGGTGGTATTATGCGGCGACAGAAGTGTTAGTCCGGTTGTAAATACAGGCACCTTATATCATTAATAGGATGAACCAGTTTAGAAGCTTTGATCAGCTGCGTACCAGCGAACTCTCCATAACAAGGAATGGATTTTTTCGACCCAGCTTTGAGCTGACCGATGGTCAGTTTAGCTATGGCAAACTAAGCTATGCCAATTTATGGAAAACCACTACGATACTGGAGACGGCCCAAAAAAAATGGATCATTAAACGCAAGGGAATTTTTAACCGGTCGTTATTGATCCATGACCATGATGGTATGGAAATAGGCATTGTTACTCCCGAAATATTATCGCGCAAGGTAAAACTGAGCATGAATAACGGCTTTGAAGCAATGTACTTAAACAAAAAAATATTTACACGCACTTTTAGTTTAACCAGCGACCAATACGGCGATATACTGGATGTAAAAACCCTAATGTGGGGTTTTAAAAAACCATTTGAGATATCGGTTAACCTGGACAAGTTGAAAAGCATACCCGACCTGCCCTTACTTGCCTTGCTGGGGCTAAATTTAATTTTAATAAAACAGGCACAGGCCGCAGCCGCGGCGGGGAGTTGATATGGCTGAGAAAAAAGCATTTGTATTACGCATTAATCCTGATGTATTAAAGGAACTGGAAGCCTGGGCCGCCGAAGAATTCAGGAGCACCAACGGGCAAATAGAATACCTGATGCAGCAGGCTTTGCTTACACGTAAAAAAAGTGCGAAGAAGAAAAAAGGAACAGAGTGATGGAATATCAAGAGATAAAAGATATCAAAACTTTGTATCTGATTAGGCAGGACTGGTTTAACGGCGAATATTTTTTAACAAACAATATTAGTAATTACGGCAAATTGATTTACGAAGGTTTTGCCAGGCGAACCGGAGTAGTCTTTATTGCAGGTAACGGCTGGACTTTTGAATCAGAAGAGCCTTTATTTTACGGCAAAACAGAAGTATCTATAAAAGACAACAACAATAATCTGGTAGGAAAGGCTGTTACAGAACATTTAGACACCTACCCTTACCTTATTATGAAAAATGGTTTTAAAGCCAAATTTGTAAGTATAAGTATGTTCAGCAATCAATATGAATGGTTTTCAGAAAAATGGGGAACCATCATACGCATCAAAAGTCCATTTTTTTCATTAACAGACACCATAACTCTTTTTGAAAATAATATCCCGGATGACCTTATCCCCATGTTATGTTTTCTTAGCGAGCACATATTAATTTCAATGAGGCGACGCAGAAGTACGTTTTAATGATTATTATGCACGCATAGCTTTTTACTCTCTTCAAAATAACTAAATTTGCCTCACCAATTTAATGAGGGACACATGAAAGAAGTAGTAATAGTAGCCGCTACCCGCACGCCAATAGGCAGTTTTGGGGGCAGCTTAGCGGCAATAAGCGCCGCACAGCTTGGTGCGCAGGTTATCAAATCGGCCGTTGAAAAGGCGGGCTTAAAGCCCGGTCACATCCAGGAAGTTTATATGGGCAATGTAATGTCGGCCAATTTAGGGCAGGCGCCGGCTACACAGGCGGCCATATTTGCCGGTTTACCTTACTTACCTGCAACAACCGTCAATAAGGTTTGCGCATCGGGCATGAAAGCTATTATGCTGGCTGCCCAAAGTATCGCCCTTGGCCAAAACGATATCGTGGTTGCCGGCGGGATGGAAAGCATGAGCAATGTTCCCTACTACCTTGACAAAGCCCGCAATGGTTACAGATTAGGGAACGGACAGATCATCGACGGATTAGTGAAAGATGGCTTATGGGATGTTTATAACGACTACCACATGGGCTCTGCCGCCGAGCTTTGTGCTGTGGATTGCAACATCAGCCGGGAAGAGCAGGATGCCTTCGCGATAGAATCATATAACCGGGCACAAAGAGCCCAGGCCAACGGCAAGTTCAGGAATGAAATTACCCCTGTTGAACTTAAAGACAAAAAAGGCGATATCAACTTATTTGCTGATGATGAGGAGCCTAATGCTGTTAAATTTGATAAGATCCCTACTTTAAAACCCGTATTTAAAAAAGATGGTACAGTAACCGCAGCCAATGCATCAACCTTAAATGATGGAGCAGCGGCTTTGGTATTAATGAGCCGTGAAAAAGCTGATGAGTTGGGCATTACTCCCCTGGCCCGCATTGTTTCATATGCCGATGCACAACAGGCGCCGGAATGGTTTACCACAGCGCCATCAAAAGCAATTCCGCTGGCCCTGCACAGGGCTGGTTTACCAGCAGACCAAATTGATTTTTTTGAGATCAACGAGGCTTTCTCGGTAGTGGCAATCGCCAATAACCAGCTTTTAAAGCTCGATCCGGCAAAAGTGAATATTAATGGCGGCGCTGTAGCATTGGGGCATCCATTAGGTGCTTCGGGGGCACGTATAATTGTAACCTTAGTACATGTGTTACAGCAAAACCAGGGCAAATTTGGCGCAGCCGGAATTTGTAACGGCGGAGGCGGCGCCAGCGCAATGGTTATCGAAAATTTACGTTAGTGGTAAACTTACACTGTACGTTATTGCGAGAAGCAATGACGTACAGCGTATACGTATTAACAATAAATTATTACTTTTATAACTAAAACCACTACCAACAAGTGATAAAAAAGCTTTTTGTATCCCTCCTGTCCCTCCTGCTTTGTTTACATACCTATGCCCAGCACTCAGACGAGACCGCACGCATTAAGCAGTTAAAGCTTTATGAGGATACACTTAAAACCCTGGGTAAAACCTTCGTTAACGATGAAAACGACCTGGAACGTAAAAACGCCAATTACAAATTTATTAAAACAATGGTAAGTGCTTTAAAAGTACCCAATTCCTTCCTTTACCATTTTGATTCGTTAAAAGCTATCAGCATCATTAACTCGCCCGACAATCGTTTCCGGATCTTAAGCTGGTCTATCATGAACCGGGATGGCAGTTACCGTTTTTATGGTACCGTGCAAATGAATACCGGTGGTTTTTTAAAAATGTATCCCCTTGAGGATTATTCACCATTGCTAAAAAACCCCGAAGATTCTGTTACCGACAGCCATAAATGGTACGGAGCACAGTATTATAAAATAATACCGGTTTATGCTCAAAAAACGTATTATGTTTTAATAGGCTGGAAAGGCAATACCGTAAAATCAAACAAAAGGGTTATTGATGTACTATCATTTAATGATGCCGGGCCCATATTTGGCATGCCGGTTTTTGAGGGTAATGGCAAAAGCCGTAAAAGAGTGATATTTGAATACGCCCGACAAGCCTCCATGCTGTTAAGGTATGTGCCGGAGCAAAATCTTATCATATTTGATCACCTGGCCCCACCTGATGCCAAGCAAAAAGACAAGCCTGAAACTTTTGGCCCCGACCTTACTTATGATGGTTATAAATTAAAGAACGGCCGCTGGGTTTATGTTGAGCAGCTGGATATGCGCAATATTCCTGATAATGCCAGCAATACCGCCGAGAAGGAATACATCGACCCTAAAAAACAAGCTTTGAAAGACAAAAAACTTGTTCCAACATCACATTAATTTTAGAATTAAACCTACATTAACGTTTAATAATCAAAACAATTCATACATAGTTTGTAACACTTTCGGTATTAAATTCTGATTTAAAAGATTTATACTAATTTAGGCCCAAATTTTATATTCATAACTAAATGCAGGAAAAAACAGCAGCACAGTCCAGGTCAATAGGTAAAATTCCAAGAGCAGTACCGTTCATTATAGGCAATGAGTTTGCAGAACGTTTTAGCTTTTACGGAATGCGGAGCATCCTCGCTGTTTTTTTGGTTCACCAGTTTTTCAGTCATGAAAACTCAGTTGAAGCAAATGCACATTCAAATAGCATCAATCACATGTTTTCTACCCTGGTTTATGCTACCCCTCTGCTTGGTGCTATCCTGGCCGACTGGTTTTTTGGTAAATACCGGGTTATCCTGATAGGTTCGCTTATTTACACCATAGGCCATTTCCTGTTGTCAATGTTTGATACCAGCCTGGCCGGCTTCCAAACCGGCTTAATTATTATAGCCTTCTCGGCAGGTGCTATAAAATCATGTGTATCGGCCAACGTTGGCGATCAGTTTGATCATAGTAACCAGCACCTCATGAGCACCATTTACAGCTGGTTTTATTTCAGTATCAATGCGGGCTCCATGGTTAGCTTATTCCTGATCCCTTTAATTTACGATAAATTTGGCGCATCATGGGCGTTTGGCGTACCGGGTATATTAATGGCGCTTGCTACTGTAATCTTCTTCTCGGGCAGCAAAAGCTATGTAAAACTACCAGCAAAAGGCATCAATAAAGCAAATTTTGTATCGGTAAGCTTTTATGCCATGATATGGAGCTTCAGGAAAAAAGAAGCGGGCAAAGCTGCATGGGCTTATGCCGAAGATAAATATGGTATTGAAAAAGTAGATGGCATCAAAGCAGTTTGGCGCATAATGGCGGTATTCGCTTTTATTCCTATATTTTGGTCACTATGGGACATGAACAGTGCCGAGTGGGTGCTGCAATCAACACAGCTTAACCTGAGCCTGGGCGTTTTTGGCTGGCATATTTTACCATCACAAATACAAACCGTTAATGCTGTGTTTTTACTGGTGATGATCCCTCTTTTCAATTTCCTTTTATACCCTTTGGCCGAAAAGCTTGGATTAAAATTAACCCCGCTCCGTAAAATAGGCTTTGGGCTGTTGGTTACAGCATTTAGCTTCGTTATCATCGCTCTGCTACAGGAAAAAGTTGATAAAGGCCTGCACCCTTCTGTTTGGTGGCAGATACTGGCCTATGTAATATTATCAGCAGGCGAAGTATTGGTTTCACTTGTTGGGTTGGAGTATGCTTACACCCAATCACCCGTATCTATGAAAAGCACCATGACAGCTATCTGGTATTTCACCTATTCTGTGGGTTCATTTTTTAATACGGTGGTAAACAACAGCATTGCCAACCATGGTTATTTTGCCCGGTATACAGGTGCATCATTCTTTTGGCTTTTTGTAGGTATTTGCCTTGGATTTTTTGTGATCTTCCTTTTTGTTAGTCCAAGATTAAGAGAAAAGGCCTACCTGGTAGATGATGTATTAGCTAAGGGATTAGATATTCAGGATAATAAAGTAGTTCCAATTCATCCGGATAACCCAATTGTATAATAAAAATCGTTGTTTTGTGTTTTATTTCATTAAACATCAAAATTAATACGTGCCAGACAGTATTGTTATTATACCTACCTATAACGAAAAGGAAAATATAGAACGGATGATCCGTAAAGTATTTTCCCTTCCGCATGATTTTCATTTACTTATTATTGATGACGGGTCGCCGGATGGCACCAATCTCATTGTTAAAAACCTGATGAATGTTTATCCTGAGCAGCTTTTTTTAATAGAGCGCGCCGGCAAACAGGGCCTGGGAACAGCCTACATTCGTGGTTTTGAATGGTCCATCGAACATCATTATGACTATATTTTTGAAATGGATTGCGATTTTTCACACAATCCGGATGACCTGTTAAGATTAAGGCAGGCCTGCATTGACGGTGCCGACGCAACAATAGGCTCGCGCTATAGCAGTGGTGTAAATGTGGTTAACTGGCCTATGAGCCGGGTACTGATGAGCTACTTCGCATCGGTATATGTACGGTTTATTACAGGGATTGACGTGGCCGATTCAACAGCCGGCTTTATGTGCTATAAGCGTAAAGTACTGGAAACCATAAACCTGGATAAGATAAAATTTGTAGGTTATGCCTTCCAGATTGAAATGAAGTACACTACTATTAAACATGGATTTAAATTAACAGAGGTCCCTATTATATTTACCGACCGCACCGCCGGCACCTCAAAAATGTCAACAGGGATTTTCAAGGAAGCATTTTTTGGGGTGATCCAGATGAAGATCAATAGTATTTTCAGAAAGTACCCGGAAGGATGATTGTTAGGTGAAAGGTGAAAGGTGAAAGGTGAAAGGTGAAAGGTGAAAGGTGAAAGGTGAATTAACCAGGCAAAAACTTTACATCCTTTATCTTTCGATTTAACCTGAAAGAACCTTTTACCTTTCGCCCTTTACCATTCACCTTAAAAGAAACAAACCTTTTACCTTTAACCTTTCGCCTTTCACCTAAAAAAAACTAATTTCGTTGGTAATGAATGAGCATCTTGATCCGGCGCCGGAACGTCTCAGTAATGCCGAACGTGATATTGAAAAAGTTTTACGTCCGCAGCAGTTTGAAGATTTTACCGGTCAGCATAAAATATTGGCCAACTTAAAAATATTTGTACAGGCTGCCCGCCAGCGTGGCGAAGCGCTTGACCATGTGCTGTTGCACGGCCCTCCCGGCCTGGGTAAAACCACCCTGTCTTACATTATAGCCAACGAAATGAGTGTGGGCATCAAGATAACATCGGGCCCCGTATTGGATAAACCCGGCGACCTTGCCGGCCTGCTTACCAACCTGGAAACGGGCGATATCCTTTTTATTGACGAGATTCACCGTTTAAGTCCACTAGTGGAGGAATACCTGTATTCGGCCATGGAAGACTTTAAGATAGATATTATGCTGGAGAGTGGCCCAAACGCCCGTTCGGTACAAATCTCGCTTAACCCATTCACATTGGTTGGCGCTACCACCCGCTCGGGCCTGCTTACAGCCCCGCTGAGAGCCCGATTTGGTATTAATGCCCGTTTGGAGTATTATGATGCCAAACTGCTTACTACCATTGTGCTGCGCTCGTCATCTATACTTAAAACCCCAATAACAGATGAGGGTGCTTATGAAATTGCCCGTCGTAGCCGTGGTACCCCACGTATTGCCAATGCCTTGTTACGCCGTACCCGGGATTTTGCCCAGATAAAAGGCGATGGCAATATTGATACCGCCATTGCCAAATATGCACTTAATGCACTTAATGTTGATGAGCACGGACTTGATGAAATGGACAATAAGATATTGACCACCATTATCGACAAATTCAAAGGTGGTCCGGTAGGCTTAAAAACCATTGCTACTGCCGTGGGCGAAGATGAGGGAACAATTGAAGAGGTATACGAACCTTTTTTAATACAAGAGGGCTTTTTAATGCGTACCGCCCGTGGCCGGGAGGCAACTGAGAGTGCTTATAAACATTTGGGGAAAATAAAACTGGGGGGCAATCCTTCCTTATTTTAATAAAACCAATATTACATCAGCTATCTACTATACTACCATGAAAACAAAACTAAAACAAGGTCTTAAATTATTCTTCGTGCTGGCTTTTATAAGTTTCGCGGCAATAACCAGGGCTCAAACAACAATACCTACCCCCACTTCGCCAATGGCGCCAACCAAACCAGAGGCATTACCGGCAGATACCGCAAAAAAACTCAGAAAGGACACCGTTACAATAAAAAAGGATACCGTCCCGGTGAGAAAAATAGCCACCGGGCCAAAAGTGGGCATCGCCGGGTTAAACCACGATCATATCCACCTGATATTAAGCGAATACCGCAGTGGTAATGTAAACATTGTAGGCATTGCCGAACCCGATAAAAAACTGTGGGCAAAGTTTGGCAAAAAATACGGCGTACCCGATTCCTTATTTTTTGAAGACCTGAAAACCATGTGTGTGGCCCGTAAACCGGTTATTGTACTGGGTTACAACGCCGTTGCCAAACACATTGATATTGTGGAAACCTGTGCCCCTATGGGCATTTCGGTAATGGTTGAAAAACCTTTGGCCGCCACGCTTGAACAGGCTAAACGTATGGAGTTTTTGGCACTCAAGTACTATATCAACCTGCTTACCAATTATGAAACTACCTGGTACCCATCGGTTCAAAGCGCTTATAATACTATAAAAACCGACAGTGTGGGCATGATCCGCAAAATGGTGTTTCATGACGGACACCAGGGACCGAGGGAAATTGGCTGCAGCGAAGATTTTTTAAGCTGGCTTACAGATCCTTTGCTTAACGGCGCGGGTGCACTTAACGATTTTGGTTGTTACGGCGCCGATATGATGACCTGGCTAATGCAGGGGCAAAGGCCTATAGCCGTTACCGCGGTAGCCAAACATTACAAGCCATCAGTATATCCTAAAGTAGAAGATGATGCCACCATTATTGTGGAATATCCGAATGCCACAGGACTGATAGAAGCCTCCTGGAACTGGCCTTTCAGCATAAAAGATATGGAAGTATTTGGCGCTAAAGGATATATCCACACCTTTGATAAAGACAGCCTTGAAGTAAGGATCAATAATGACGTTCGCAGCTTTAAGGCTCCGGCATTGCCTTCACCGGCCGATGCGCCGGTACCCTATTTTACAGCGGCCCTTAAAAACCCTATCAAATCCCGTAATGATCGCTCCTCGTTAAGATATAACATGATTGTGATGCAGATACTGGATGCTGCCAAAAGATCTATCAGGGATGGTAAGCGGATAATTTTGTAAAACAGCAAGATATTGGAATCAGGAGACAAAATGAGCAATGAGCCCCTTCGCCCTCTATGTGATGTTTCACTGTTGCCCGTTGATTCCAATATTTTGCTTCTATTAAAAAAAACAAAATAATTATCACCTTCCATATATTATATCCTAATTTCGCTGTTGTTGAATTAATTAAAAAAATATCATTTTACTATGATTAAACAAGCTTTTGTATGGTTAGCAGTATGTGCTTTGGGCACAATGTCTTGCCAGAGTAAACCTACCGATAAAACAGCAGGAACACCTGCCACAGGTACAGCTGCAGCAGCAACAGTAGCTGGCAAACCGGCGGATAAAGCCGCCATTTTGGCCCGCAAACAGGTACCTGTTGTTTGTTACCACCAAATACGCGATTGGAAACCTACTGATTCAAAAAATGCTAAAGACTATATTGTACAGATAGCTGCCTTTAAAGAACATATTAAAATGCTGGCCGATAGTGGGTACCATACTATACTGCCCGATCAGTTGTATGCTTATCTTACAACCGGGGCTCCCCTGCCCAAAAAGCCTATTATGCTTACTTTTGATGATACAGATCTTGACCAGTTCACAATAGCTAACCCTACGTTAAAAAAATACGGTTTTAAAGCTGTTTATTTTGTGATGACGGTATCATTAGGCCGCCCGCATTACATGACACCTGATATGGTTAAAAAACTATCTGATGAGGGCAATGTAATTGCAAGCCATACCTGGGACCATCACAGGGTTGATAAATACTCGCATAATTCTGAACTGAAGATCATCGGAAAAAACGGCAAAATAACCACCAGACCTGTTGACGACTGGGTTACACAAATAGACAAGCCGACCAAAAAACTTGAAGAAATTACCGGTAAAAAAATAGAATATTTTGCCTATCCTTTTGGAATATGGAAAAAACCGGTTTTACCCGAGATCCAGAAGAAAGGCTTCAAAATAGCTTTCCAACTGGCTGATAAGCGCGACCCCGATTACCCTTTAATGACGGTACGCCGTATATTGGATAGCGGATATTGGACAACCAAAACTTTCAGCAATAGCGTAAGAAATAGTTTCTAATACCCAACTCCTTGTAGGGGCTAATCAACATATTAAACGGCTTTTCTTTTGTAGAGAAAGGCCGTTTTTATTTTGATAATGAATCAATAAATATTTCAAATTCCAACATTTTGAAATTTATCTTTAGTAAATTTGTTTATGACCACGCTTACAGTAAATATTCAAAACGAAAAAGATCTGCCTGTTTTGCAAGAGATACTAAACAGGTTTGGTTTAAGCTATCATATTGATTCAGATAATGATCACACCTTTTCTGAAGATGAAATGAAGGATCTGCTGCAAACCAGGCAGGACTTTTTGGACGGAAAAACCACTGCCCGAAACTGGACAGACATAGAAGAAGATCTGAACCGTGCCTACAATTAAACTTCTAAAACGTGCCGAACTTGAGTTGATTGATGCTTGCGAGTGGTACGAAAAATAGCAAAGAGACCTTTCGGCAAATTTTAGAAGAGAAATTAAAATTATCATTCATTCTATTGATCTGAATCCTAAACTCTATGCAAAGGCACCAATCAGATCTACGTTTTGTACCGGTAAGAAAATTCCCATACATCATTGTTTACTGGTATGATGAGCAACTATCCACTATATTTATCACATCAATTTTTCATACCAAAAGAGATCCGGAACGTTTTGAAACCAAATAAATATGCTAAAATAAAAAAGGTCTCAGTATGAAACCTTTTTTATTTTAGCGATATGTTTTTCTCTTACTTCTTCTCCATCAAATACTTATCCAAAAACACAAGTATTTTATTGGCAGTTGTTACCAGGTTTTCTTTTTTCTGGAAACCGTGGCCTTCATTGGGGTAAGTAATATACTCAACCGGCACGCCGTTCTTTTTAACACCATCTACAATTTCCTTACTTTCTATAGGCAATACCCGTACATCATTCATCCCCTGAAAAACAATCAATGGTTTATTGATAGTTTGATAATGGAACAGCGGCGAGATTTTTTTAAGGTGTACACTATCGGCACTGTATGGATCGCCTAACTCATTATATAAAGCCTTACGCTCGGCTTCCCAATAAGGAGGGATACTTTTTAGCGTACGCATCCAGTTGGCCACACCAAACAGGTCGACACCCACTTTAAACTCATTGGGGTGAAAGGCCAGTGCAGCCAATACCATGCACCCGCCATAGCTGCCCCCCATAATGCCTATTTTTGCAGTATCAATATAGGCCTGTTGCTGCAGCCATTTTTTGCCCCAGATGCAATCTTTCAGGTCGCCATTGCTGTGGTCTTTGTTATCAAGTTTATAAAACGTTTTGCCATAGCCGCTACTGCCCCGGTTATTTACCGCCAGCACAGCATACCCATGATTTACCAGGAACTGAACCTGATTGCTAAAGCCGGTATTGCTTTGCCCGCCCGGACCACCATGAATTAAAAGTATAGCAGGTACGGGGTGATCTTTGGTTGCATCTTTGGGTTTATAGTAAATGGCAGGGATCTCCAGTCCATCAAAAGATTTAAAGTGCACCACTTCGGCCGATACCAGGTCATCTGTACTCACTGCCGGGTTAAGCGTACGTGTAATTGGCTTTAATTCCTTTTTCTCGAAATTATAAACATAAAGATTATTGGGACTAACGCTGCTTCCTACTGTAAGCATCATATTTTTTTCGCTGGGTGAAAACGTCGCCGATTTTACTTCTCCATCCTTCACTTCCGGAAAATCCAGTTGTTTGCCGGTATTATTATCAAACAACAACACTTTAGTTTTGCCGTCTGTATTTACGTACACGGTATAATATTTTCCCAGGTCGCTAAGGTCCATCCCAACAACGTCCCAGTTGGTTGAATAAACTTTTAAGCTTGTTCCTGAATTCAGGTTGTATTTTACCAGGTAGCTAAACTCGCTGCCGTCGTTGGTAATGTAATACAGGCTCGAATCGCCTTTGGTAAACGCGGCCGGATACCAGGTAGCTTCATTATCGTTGCTTATTTTTTTGACTGTTTTTGTTGTCCTGTCGTAAATATAAAGCTCATTTTTATCGGTAGTGATAGACTTGGTAAGGGCGATGTACCGCTCCGACTTTGAAACCGGGCCAGGCGAATACCCGCCATCATTTTGATAAAGGAGTTCGTCCTTCCAGGTATTTACATCCAGCTTGTAAATATCATTGAATTTAGGATTGCGTTTATTGCTAACAATGTACAGGAACTTTTTATCGGCACTCCATCCATTGGTACCATTCGCAGTATTAGGCCAGGGTGTAAGATCTTTCACCGCTGATCCATCGGCTTTTTGCAGGTAGATGTGGCTATTTTCGTTACCTCCCTGATCTGCACTGTATAAAAAGTTATTGGTACCAGGCACATACCCTATTGAAAAGTATGAATCTTTCACAGAGTGCGTAAGTGGTTTTGAGGCGGTATCACCAATGTTTATGGCGTATACATTAAATATCCCTGTACTGTTATCATCAACCAGCACCTTCGTTTCGTCGGCATTAAAACCGGCCCCATTTATCGCTTTATTGTTATACAATTGCTCAATGGAGTATAATTTTATTGCAGTGGGCTTACCGGGATTGCTGCACGCGCTAAATAAAATAGCCAGTGCAATTAAGGATAGGTATTTCATTTCAGGTTTAATTTTCAGCAAGTTATGCCAAAATATTTGAAAACCAAAAGGAACTTTACTCAATTCATATTTTAAATAAGCAGCCTCAATATTTCATCTTTGAACAGAACATAAAAAAACCCGCTATTCACATAACGGGCTAAAATATTAAAAAGTCTCCCCCTTCAGGGGAGATTTAGAGGGGCTATTAGTGAGCGTGGTGACCATCCGGGCCATGCGCGTGGCCATGCGATAATTCTTCGGGTGTGGCAGGGCGTACATTAAGGATACTGCCTTTAAAGTGAAGTTCCTGGCCGGCCATAGGGTGGTTAAGGTCAACTATCACTGCATCTTCGGCAACTGATACTACCTGGGCCTGGAAACGGTTGCCATTGTTATCCTGTAAAGGTAAAATGCTACCAATTTCAGGAACTTCAGTGCCCTGGAACATTTCCTTAGGCAGGTTGGCTACTGCTTCTTCATCATATTCGCCATAAGCGTCTTCGGCCGACAAGCGAAATTCATAAGCATCTCCGGTTGATAGGGTGCTTAAATTTTCTTCAAATTTGGGCAGCATCTGGCCGGCACCAAACAAAAAGGTTAAAGGTTGTTCTTCTGTGGCACTTTCCGTTAAGGTTTCGGTACCATCCTGGTCAACATACAAATCGTAAGTTAATGACACTACGTGTTGTGGTTCAATCTTCATTGTAAAGTATTTTTATAAATAAGCAATCAGGCTTGCATTTGTTTTAATGCCTCGGCCGTGTTATTAGCAGGTAATCCGCAGGTTTTATCTTTACAAACAAATATTTGTGTTGATTTACCAAACTTATCCTGTAACAAAGGTAAACTTCCTTTTGTACCGCCCAAGATTATTTTATTTGGGATGTAATTATTTTCAAGTTCCTTTCTTACAGGTTCAGCTTCGGGGCCGGTTACCGCAACTTCATATATACCAAACACTTCATCAAGCAATAACATAGTCCAGTTTGAATAAGCCGTACCATATTTTGCCAGCTGTGGCATTATGTTGCGTAACAGCTGCGCCGAAACCGCTGCATAGTTTTCGTTATCAAAAAGCAGGCCTAATTTTTTAAGGTTGCGTGCCATTACCGAATTACTGGCCGGCGTAACGCCATCCATAATCTCAGATTTGCGGGCTATCAGTTGCTCATCATCATCGGCCGTATAAAAGAAAATACCGTTCTGCTCATCGTAATAATGGGCAATAGCTATATCTGCAAGCGCTTTTGCATGCTGCAGCCAGTCTTCGTTGAAAGTAACCTCGTACAGGGCAATTAAGCCGTCAATGATATTGGCATAATCATCTAAAAACGCCACCGGGACACCATTCACCATGGTGCTGCCGTAAACCCGTGATAGCCTGCCATTTTGACCTAAAAGGTTATTTACAATAAAATCAGCGTTCTTTAAAGCAAGCTCCAGGTACCCAGGTTTATCCAACGCGCGGTAAGCTTCGCACAATCCTTTCAGCATCAAACCGTTCCACGATGCCAATATCTTGTTATCAAGGCCAGGCCTGATGCGGTGCCTGCGGACCTCAAAAACTTTTTTTCGGGACGCTTTTACTTGGGATAGCAAATCATCAACCCCTAAGCCTAATTTTTCGGCCAATTCCTCATCAGTTTCTTTGCGGAACAGCACGTTAGACTGTTCCTCTTCCCAGTTGCCGTCTTCGGTGATATGGTAGTAAATACAAAACAGGTCGGCATCATCGCCCAGGATCTCTTCTATTTCCGTTTTAGTAAAAATGTAGAACTTGCCTTCTACTCCTTCGCTGTCGGCATCAAGTGCCGAGTAAAAGCCATGATCGGGCGAAGCAAGCTCTTTGGTAGCAAAATGAATAATCTCATCAACCACCTGCGCGTATAGTTCATCCGGTTGCCAGGTGTAGGCTTCTGCGTACAGGCTAATGAGCTGGGCATTATCATACAACATTTTTTCAAAGTGCGGTACATGCCACCTGCCATCAACCGAGTAACGGGCAAAACCGCCGCCCACATGGTCATAAATACCCCCATAAGCCATTTTATGCAATGTGAGTTTTACCTGCTTGGCAATCTCCCCGTCCTCCATCAAGTGTGCATAACGCATCAGCAGTTGCCAGTTATTAGGCATTGGGAATTTGGGGGCATTGCCTGTACCACCTTCCTGTTTATCAAAATAACGTTTCCAGTTATCGGCTATCAGCTTTAAATCTTCTTTGGTATAGTCGGGCTGTTCGGCTATAAACTGTATAGATTCGTATTTCTGGATGCCCTCAGTCAATCGTACAGCATATTCCTCGGCTTCTTCTGGTTTTTGCTTGAAGAAATCGGCCAGGTTAAACAGCAGCGATGTCCAATCGTTTTTGCGAAAATAGGTGCCCCCATAAATGGGCCGCTGATCGGGCAGGCAAATACAGTTTAACGGCCAGCCACCCCTGCCACTCATTAGTTGTACGGCACTCATATAAATCTGGTCTACATCCGGGCGTTCTTCCCTGTCTACCTTAATGCAAACAAAAAATTCGTTCATTACCGTGGCCACGGCTTCATCTTCAAAGCTTTCATGCTCCATTACATGGCACCAATGGCAGGCCGAGTAGCCAATGCTTACCAATATCAGCTTGTTTTCGGCTTTGGCCTTATCCAGCGCCTCCTTACCCCAGGGGAACCAGTTTACAGGATTATTGGCATGCTGCAACAAATAGGGCGATGTAGAATTTGCGAGACTGTTCATAACTGATGATGTATTGCGTTATAAATGCAATGTGCGAATATAATTGTACCTGTAAGGTAAAGTTGGATTTATTGGAAAAGTTTTACTGGAGGATGGTTATTTCCACGCTTCACTCTTTCGAAGATTAAAAAGGAGATCGTATAAATAGAATAAGCCGAAAGTACCCTGTGCACCATAATCACTAATTGTTTTAACATATCCATTATTAAATTCAAATTTCAGCTTAATGGTTTGATCATCAGTCCAGTCAACCCTATACTTGTCCTTAAGCTGTCTAATTTTCAAATAGTTGACTACATTATATATATCGCTTAACTTTTGTGGGTCTATTTGAGTTTTAAAAATCCCTCTTTGGGAATTGAAGGCTATGGCATTGTAAGTTGCTAAGCCGTTTACCGGTATATCTAGAGCAAAAACAGGACACTCTCCTAAGCATCCCGTGGTTTCAAAGTGTATTGACGATATGTTATAGTTACCATGATTGGAATTAAATTCTATAAAGTTGCCAAACTTGTAAATTAGTGTATCAAAGCGACATCTACTTTCATTGCCCAGCTTCTTCGAATAAATATTCTCCTCGTTACAGTATATCAGAACCTGCTTTTGTTTGATGATGGTTGGTTTAGCCATCTGGTAACCATATAAGGGGTTTTTGATTACATTTATAAGTTTATAGGTATTATTCCCATTGTCGATAATTGCAAACAACGTCAATGCCTGGTTGACATTCCACATCACAGTAATCAACAAATCAGTTTTGCAATCTTCGTTAAAGTCGGCTTTTTCCCATGTCCTTATTCCTAATTGACGACCAATGACTCCAAAACCCACCTTATTGAGCAATTCATTCGAAGGTATGATGCTGATCTGTGCTTTCTTCTCACTCGTAAAACTCTTATGGAGTTTACTTACAAAC
Organism: Mucilaginibacter sp. P5_A6; assembly: GCF_056400585.1. Taxonomy (NCBI): domain Bacteria; kingdom Pseudomonadati; phylum Bacteroidota; class Sphingobacteriia; order Sphingobacteriales; family Sphingobacteriaceae; genus Mucilaginibacter; species Mucilaginibacter sp. P5_A6. The sequence continues at coordinate 60,637 of NZ_JBFUKZ010000029.1, forward strand.
TTCAACACGTCTTTATCAGTTCTTAAACCGTCAATAGCGTTAGCAAAAACTGTTTGGGTTGATAGTAATAAAAGCAGGAGCGCAATGCATTTTATAAGTTTAGGTTGATGCATAAATAGTAGCAGTTAGCAGACATACCTATAAAGGTATAAATAAGCAGCTATAACTTTTAAGCGTTGCTTAAAAGTTTGACGGCAAACAAAGTGTGAATTAAATATGAATATCGCTCTTTTACAGAGTATTTAATCAAGGCCATTACCAACTTCACAAATTAATTCCCTTTATTTGCGGTTTTTATTATTGACTGACAAAATGCGCTATTTAAAACTGATCAACATTTTATGCGCCTTTGGCTTGTTTGCAGCGGCAAACCCGGCATGGGCACAAACAGATTCTATAAAGTACGACCACCAGGAACTTTTCGGCCCCATTACCTGGCCGGTTACCGGGCAGGGAACACGCTCAAACAGTGGTAAACCTTCGCCAACCTACTGGCAAAACCGTGCCGACTACCAAATCAAAGCCTGTCTTAACGAGGGCAAGGATACTACCATCACCGGTGAGGTTACCATCACTTATACCAATAACAGCCCCGATCAATTAGACTACCTGTGGCTGCAATTGGATCAAAACTTATTTAAACCCGATTCGCGCGGAGCCGCAGTTACCCCGGTTACCGGCGACCGCTTTGATGTACGCGGCTTTAATCGCGGTGGCTATCACATAGGTTCGGTTGAGGTTACTTACAAAGGTCAAACCTATAAAGTAACCCCGGTAATAACTGACGCCCGTATGCAGCTGCGCCTTAACGCGCCAATGGATGGTAAAGGCGAAAAGATAAACGTGAAGATCAATTATGATTTCGCCATTCCGTTTTATGGCGCCGACCGTATGGGTCGCAAAAAGTTTAAACAAGGCTACGTTTACGAAATTGCCCAATGGTACCCCCGCATGTGTGTTTATGACGATGTTGAAGGCTGGAACACCCTACCCTATATGGGCCTTGGTGAATTTTATTGCGAATACGGCGATTTTGATTATTACATAACCGCACCTGCTAATATGGTAGTAGTTGGTTCCGGCGATCTGCAAAACCCGGAGGAAGTATTATCGCCCGCACAATTAGCCCGCATGGCCGAAGCTAAAAACAGCGATAAAACCGTAATGCTGATTAAACAGAACGAAGTTGGCAAAGCGGCAACCCGTCCGTTCAAAGGCTGCCTTACCTGGCATTATAAAATGCAGAACAGCCGCGATGTTGCTTTTGGCGCCTCAAATGCATTCATCTGGGATGCTGCAATGGTTAACTTCCCATCGGGTCGTAAAGGTATTGCCATGTCGGCCTACCCGGTTGAAAGTGCTGGTGCTGATAGCTGGGGACGCTCAACCGAGTACCTGAAAAACAGTATGGAGATATACTCAAAAGCTTATTTTGAATACCCATGGAACTCTGCAGTAAATGTATCGGGCGTGGCTTTAGGTATGGAATATCCGGGAGCTATATTTTGCTTAAACAACCTTAAAAAAGGCCAGCTTTGGGGCGATGTGACACATGAGATAGGCCACAACTGGTTCCCGATGATAGTAGGATCAAACGAGCGCAAGTATATGTGGATGGATGAAGGTTTTAACACCTTTATTAATGAATATGCCAGCCAGCAATTCAATAAAGGCGAATATAACGATACTACTAAAATGGCTCAGCGTATTTTGGGTATGTTTCGCCACAGCAACGACCCTTTGATGACAGCCCCCGAAGCTATTGGCTTGAATGATTACGGTCAGTATTACGTAAAAACCGCTTTAGGTATGGATATGCTGCGGAACGTAGTATTAGGCCCTGAGCGTTTTGATTATGCTTTCCATGAGTATATTAAAAACTGGGCATTTAAACACCCATTACCTTATGACCTGTTCCGCGCCATGAACGATGCCAGCGGCGAAGACCTTAACTGGTTCTGGAAAGCGTGGTTTACCACCACCTGGAAGCTTGACCAGGCAATTACCAACGTTAAATACGTAGATGATAAAGCAGACAAAGGCGCGCTGATCACTATCACCAATAACGAAAAAATGGCTATGCCCGTTGATCTGAAAATCACCCAGGCCAACGGAAAAACCGAAACCATACATTTACCTGTAAATGTATGGCAACGTGGCGGTGTATGGACGTTTAAATATCCATCAACTGTAACCATTAAATCCATAGTGATTGACCCTGAGCATGAGCTACCGGATGTTAATTTAAAAAACAACGTTTATTACGGGGAGTAATTTAGTGAGTAGTGAGTAGTGAGTAGTGAGTAGTGAGTAGTGAGTAGTGAGTAGTGAGTAGTGAGTAGTGAGTAGTGAGAATTTTAAATAGCGATGGGTGTTTTAGGCTCATCGCTATTTTTTTAAGTAATAATTTCAATTATCCCGCAGTCTGACAACTTAATCAACCAATTTGATCTGCACTTTTGTGCCATCTGGTAGATCTTTGATCTGTTCATGAATTACCCCAGTCAATGTAAAATGAACACTGATGTCTGTTGGATCAATATTATCTGCCGCGTACTCACCACCAATGATAGGTAGCTTTTTAAAGCTATATACCTGCTTTTCGCCTAACAGCTTACCAGCTGCTATCAATTCTGTCACCAAGGATGGCAAAAACCAGTTATCTACATTATCATCATCCATCAAACGTTGTTCAAACTGAGCCTTGGTATCCGCTATCTTTTTTAGGCTACCATCATCTGTGGCCAGCCAGTATATAAATCCGTTATTGGCTGATAAAAACATATCTCCCATTTTGGAGATGAGTAGTATCTGTTTAACATTGGGTAGTAACCAATGCCAACTATGCATCAGATCGCTATAGTCAATGTGTGAGATATTGATAGTAAGATCGTCTAAGAGCAGATTCATGTTTTATTGTTAATCCCCAACCATTAAGAAACCATCTTTAGAAACATTAAATTTCGACAACAACCCTTGTCTTATAAGTTTTCTATTTTTATCCCATATGCCACTTAAACTACTGTTGATGAGAGATAATAGTAATTTAACATGATCCTGGTAAAGCTTTACGTCGTCATAAAGGTTGATGTAAAGACCGGTAGCTTTTTTAAACGTTGATAATACTTCTGCTATCTCGTCAAGTTCATATTCTTCTATCTGAAATAGTAAGTGTTGCTTACGAATATCTGTTAAGTGATAACAATCTAAGGACATGATCTACAGATTTAAACGACACTTTAGTTCATATCATCTAATTATTCTCTCTCAAAATAAGGTCGATATTTATCCATTGATCCTTTCCCTTATATTTGATTTTTCCGCTGTAATTTGAACGAAGATTCGCACCGAAAGAATTTTGAGCATCTACGTATGAATCAATATAGAATACACTATCACCTAAATATTTTACTCTTCCATCTGAACCTCCGGGAAAATCGGCGGTTGCAGGAGCCTTAAGCTGTTTTTTTATAAATTCTTCAGACATTACATATGCATCAACATCCAATTTACTGATATCCTCTGTTTCAGGCTTATCGACTAACACACTTTGATTGGGCCAAGTTATATAACCGATAATTAAAAATATTAAACCGATTATAAGTGAGCCTTTTAATTGCTCCTTTGTAACTGGTTGATTTGGATTGTTGGGTTTAATTCTATTTCCGATCGATCCAACTATAGCTACAAAAGCTAAAAAATAAAATATTATACTGAGAATTGTCATTGTGATATTTAGGCTTTATGAACGCTAAAATAGCTAAAGAAATTTAACACTACTACTGTATAGCCGTTTTATTTACACCATTAAAAATATTCATAAAGATTACGGTAATAACTAAGCTTTCCTACTTCGCTCCCATCGCCAAATACCCCGCTAACGCGTTTATCCTCCCGGCCACAACCTCTATCTGCTGCTTAGCCTCATCCCAGCTACGCTGCTCGATAGCTTCGCGGATACCAGGAAGGGTTTTAACACCGTAACCCGTGTAAAAGCCTGGCGCGTAAATGGTATGCCTATACCAGCCTCGGCGTGGCAGACCGTCAACAGTAAGCAATTGCTGTTCGGCCTGGTAAAGGAGTTTGTTTAGTTTATCGTGGTCGCCATCTTTAAGTGCGGCGGCAGCCCAATAGGTGGCCAGTTTATCCGCGCTTTTCTTTAATGAATCCAGCGCGCCGGTTAATGGTTTAAAATCTATTTGTGGCACTTCGCTTTTAGCTGTCGGGGCCTTGTACAGGCGGGTTGGGTCGGCAGCGAGGGTATAGTTATTGGCTTTTATCAGCTGGTTATCTATTTTAGTGGCTTCGCGGGTATCGTCTGCCAGCTTGGTAAGTTCGGTAGCATATTTGCTGATGGTAGCCTGCAGGCTGCGGAAATCAAAGGGCAGCACATCGGCATCGGCCATCCGCAAAACCGAGTGACCAGCAGTTTGCGACAAGGCCACGCCATAAGCAAAATCAGGATCTTTAAAGCGTTTGTAATCATCGAACGAATCGTAAATAGAGTGGTATTCGCCACCGCCGTCTTCGCCGCCAAAACCAAAATCAAGCGTAGGGATGCCCAAATGTTGCAGGAACGACGAAAAATCAGATCCGGAACCCAATGCTTCCAGCTTCTCGCCCTTGCGTTCAAGTATCTCCTTTTTATCACTGGTTGATTTGGCGTTAACCAGTTCCATGGCCTTTTTACGATCGAACACACTTACTTTGGTTTGCGGGTCGGTTATGCCCCGGGTCACCTCGTCAATAAAACTTTCTAAAGCTTGCGAACCGCCTGCACCTAAAAACCCACGGCCATTACTGTCCGAGTTGATATAAACCACGGCTTTTTGCTGCAATTCCTTATCATGGCCTTCTGCAAACTCGGTAGAGCCCAGCAGACCTGGTTCCTCGCCATCCCATGAGCAGTAAATAATGCTGCGTTTTGGTTTCCAACCGGTTTTTAGCAGGTTGCCAAGGGCTTTTGCTTCTTCAATCATAGCCGCTTGTCCGCTTATCGGGTCATTGGCGCCATTTACCCAGGCATCGTGGTGGTTGCCGCGCATCACCCATTCATTAGGGTAGGTGGAACCCTTAATTTGGGCTATCACATCATAGGCTGGTACCATATCCCAGTTAAATTCCATTTTAAGGTGCACCAGGGCCTTTCCGCCACCAATATGGTAAGTTATAGGCAATGAGCCAGCCCATCCAGCCGGTACTACCGGGCCATCAAGCGCAGCCAGCAGTGGTTGCGCATCATGATAGCTTACAGGCAAAACAGGTATTTTCAATATTGTGGTGGCATCTTTCCTATCCAAACGTTTGGCATCTTTAGTAGCGCCTACACCCGGTGTAAGCGGATCGCCGGGATAGATAACCATATCCATTACCGAACCGCGCTGTACACCAAACTCATTTTTGTAAGCTCCCTTAGGATACACGTCCCCCGCAGAGTAACCATCATCAGCAGGATCTGAATAAATGATACAGCCTATCGCTCCATGCTCATAGGCAACCTTGGGTTTTATACCCCGCCACGAGCGGCCATATTTAGCTATTACTATTTTACCTTTCACGTCAATACCCATGGCGGCCAGCTTTTCGTAATCATCCGGCAGGCCATAGTTAACAAATACCAGCTGACCGCTTACATCGCCATCGGCGCTCCAGGCATTATAGGTAGACAGCTGGTTGGACTGGCCCGATGTGGCATCATCTGACAACGCAGGCTCCTTAAGCAAAGCCGTGTAGCTTGTTGGCCCTGTAAGCTCCAGCACCCTTGTTTTAGGTGTAGGGAATAATACCGTGTAAGTTTCAATATGCGCATCAAGCCCGTAGCTTTTATACATGGCCAATATTTTATCGGCAACTGCCTTGCTGCCCGGCGAACCTACATTATGCGGAAATGCCGAAAGGGTTTTAATGGTTTCGCCTATGCGTTGGGCGCTCAGGGATTCGTCAAAGGTTTTTTCGGCAGCTATTTGTTTGGCCGACGATGCCGGTGTAAAGCCGGTTAATGTTTTTTGCTGCGCGAAAGTTGCTGTTGATATTGCTAATAAGCCAAGGGTAAGGGTTTTCTTCATGACAGTGTATATGGGTGATGCGTGAAGATAATAAAATTTGTTCACTGGTTTATTGAAGGGAAGTTTAAGTTCTAATGATCGCTTTAGTATATTGCACTTTTCTACTTTGCTTTAGCAACCCGCCTACCCTTCCAATATTTATTTAAGTTATCCCCAAACATAGCCCCACCCAACAACAACACCAATAACACCGACCCCGCCATTGAAATATCCTCACCAACATAATATGATGCCGGATGAAAAACAAACTCCACCTTATGCTCACCTGCCGGGATAACTGCGGCACGCAGCAGGTAATCGGCCCGGAAATAAGGTTTCTCTGCCCCATCAATCAGCATCTTCCAGCCTTTATCATAATAAATTTCAGAGAACACCGCTACCCCGCCTGTTTTTGACATCGATTTGTACACCATATGGTCGGGGTTATAGCTTAACAGCTTTATAGCAGCCGTAGTATCGTTGCCCTGTAAATTACCGGCTATGCTTTGGTAACTTTTATCGGCCACAGCCTCATTATTTGGCGAAAACCCTGTAAGCGCTTTCACTTCAGCATCGGCATTATCCACGTATTTAATACTTTTTATAAACCAGGCATTACCACATGCATCGGGATTGGTTATCAAGGTTTGGCCCTGTTTTGATGAATCGGCGGTGATGATATATTTAGCATTAAGCATGTTCAACACCGCCGGGTTTGCTCCCCTTGTAAACTGATTATTTATCAATTCATCGTAGCGTTTCATACGTGCAGCCGAATAACCTCCCAACGTTTTGTGGAAGAAGGGATTTTGCACATCTATTTGGATATTAACAGTTGCATCATATACCCTAAAATCAGGATCGGGATCTTTCGCTATTTGTAAATCAACCTCTCGCGGAGGTACAGCCGCTTCCTGCTTGTCGGTAAAATTAGCGTCCTTCAAATAGCGTTTATCTACCTGCCAAAGATCAACCAGTATAACAACAAACAATAGCAACGAAAGCGTAGTTAAGCTTACCTTCTGCTTTATAAAAGCCCAAACAATACCAAACGTAATCAACACAAAAACCAGCGAACGAATAGCATCGGCTTGTTCAAGATTAGCCCTGTCTTTTACCACTGCATTAGCAAGGGCATTAGCCATAGCCGCATCTCCTTTTAAAGCCTGGGTTAACTGTTCAACACCGCTTACCTGGTCGTTTGGCCTGAAACTCAGCAACAGTTGGGGCACAACTATCAATATCAGCACAAGCCCGCCTGTAACGTATAAGGCGATTAACAATTTTTTAAACAACGTTTTTTTATCAGGAGTAGCGGTAACTTCCTGTATGCCCAGGAACGCCATTATTGGAAAACACAAACCTGCCACGGCCAAAATTGATTCAACCGCGCGGAACTTGTTGTAAAGCGGAAAATATTTTAAAAACACATCGGACACATACGGCCAGTTGCCGCCAAATGACAATAGCATAGTAAGCATCACAGTTGCCAGTAACCACCATTTAAGCCTGTTGTTTACTATAATTAAACCAAACACAAAAAGCAGGCAAATACTTGCGCCAAAATAATATGGCCCGCTAGTGCCTGGCCGCTTTTCGCCCCAATAAAGTGACAAACCCGGGAAAGACGAGATCTGCTGAGCATAATTTAAGGCTTGTTCCGGTTGTTCGCCCTTATCGGTAAATACTTTTACCATTTCGGAGTTTTCGTTCAGCAATTCGGGTCCCGAGGCGCCGCCGTATGCATTTGGCACCAAAAAGGTAAGGCATTCGGCTACGCCCTGGCTGTATTGGTACACATAATCTCTGGCCAGGCCATTTTGCGGCTCTTTGGTATTATTGCTTAGGTTTGATTTACCGCGATAACTATCCTTACCATATTCATAAGTACTCCACAACGATGACGCATTTACAGCGAAAGCTAATAATGATGCCGCCAATAGGTAAGCAAGAGATTTAAAAAAAGACGTTGTCGTTTTATTTTTGATAGCTTGATAAAGTTCGATACCTACCAAAATCAATATTGCCAGCATTAAATAATAGGTCATTTGCAGGTGATTCACCTTAATTTCAATAGCGAGGAACAAGGCCATTAATGAGGCCCCTAACAGGTATCGGCCCCTTAAAGTCAATAGCATACTACCCAGTATAGGTGCAAAAAAAGCGATGGCAAAGGCCTGGTTGGTATGCCCGGCCGCCAGCAATATCATGTTGTAGGATGTAAAAGTAAATGCCACAGCACCCGCAGCCGCCAACCAGGGGTTAAGTTTTAACACATTGAGTAAAAAATAAGCGCCAAACAAAAACACCAGCACCATACCCACCGGGTTGGGTACCGCATAGCCAATTACATATATAATATGCGTTGCAATATTGGCTTTGTATGGTGCCCAGATCTGGTACGCAGGCATTCCGCCAAAAACCTGGTTTGTCCACAAAATGGTGGTATCGCGGGCGCGGTAATCCATGATCTCTTTTTGGGTTGATTGCGCACCCAATACATCCCCCTGCCCTAAGGTCTTCCCCTGGAAAGCGGGCGAAAAATATAGAAAACACAATACCAAAAAAACACCAGCAACAGCAAAATGTATCCCGTTACGCTTCAGCCAATCCATCATAAGCAGCAATAATTATATATTTTTTAAAAATACAATTATGGGCTATATATTTTTATTCTTTTTAACATAAGCCATTGTTGTAACATAAACCCGGAAATTACAAAACATCCTTCCATCTTTTCCACGCCCTACCCCATTGTTAATATTTTTATCCCGTCCACCTTCAATCTTACTTTCCCCTTTCGCTTCAAAACCTTAATTTCGCTTTTTCAAGAAAAGAGGAAAAGATTTTGGATTATTTACAGGGTTTAAACCCCGAACAAAGGGCAGCAGTAGAACAAACTGAAGGGCCGGTGATGATCATCGCCGGTGCCGGATCGGGCAAAACAAGGGTTATTACCTACAGGGTGGCCCACCTTATCCGTAAGGGTGTGGATTCATTTAACATATTGGTTTTAACATTTACCAACAAAGCCGCCCGCGAAATGCGCGAACGTATTACCCACGTGGTTGGCGGTGAAGCTAAAAACATCTGGATGGGTACCTTCCACTCGGTTTTTGCCAAGCTACTGCGTGTGGAAGCCGAAAAAATTGGCTACCCCAGCAACTTTACCATTTATGATACCGACGATAGCAAGAGCGTACTAAGGGCGATTATAAAAGAATTGAACCTGGATGATAAACTATACAATGTGAATTTTGTGCTTAACCGCATATCGGCCTCAAAAAATAACCTGATATCGTTTAGGGAATATAACAAGAATGAGCAGATCCAGGCCGACGACATGTCGACAGGGCGTGGGCAGCTGGGTAAAATTTACGAGATGTATGCCACCCGCTGCTTCCGTGCCGGCGCTATGGATTTTGATGATTTACTTTACAAAACCAACGAGCTCCTTAAGCTACACCCCGATGTACTGAACAAATACCAGCACAAGTTTAAATACCTGATGGTGGATGAGTACCAGGATACCAACTTTTCGCAATACCTTATTGTAAAAAAACTGGCCGCCGTTAACGAGAACCTATGTGTGGTAGGTGATGATGCGCAAAGTATCTACGCCTTCCGCGGAGCCAATATCCAAAACATCCTCAACTTTGAAAAGGATTACCCGGATTTGAAAGTATTTAAGCTGGAGCAGAACTACCGGTCGACACAAAACATTGTGAATGTGGCCAACAGCATCATCAGCAACAATAAAGAGCAGCTTAAAAAGAATGTTTTCAGCGAAAAGGAAGCGGGTGATAAAATAAAGATAATGCGCGCCTTCAGCGATAACGAAGAAGGTAAAATGGTGGCCGAAGCCATTATGCAGGACAGGAGCCTGAAGGGTAAAAAATGGCATGACTTTGCTATCCTGTACCGTACCAACGCCCAGTCGCGCTCCATGGAGGAGGCCCTGCGTAAGCTGGGAATTCCTTATAAAATTTATGGTGGTTTGTCTTTTTACCAGCGTAAAGAGATTAAGGATCTGATAGGCTACTTTCGCCTTACATTTAACCCTAATGATGAGGAAGCGCTGAAACGCATCATCAATTACCCTAAAAGGGGAATTGGCGATACCACGGTTGACAAGATCATTGTAAGCGCCGATCATCATAAGGTTACCCCATGGGAGGTAATAGTTGATCCGGTTCAATATTTTGATGGTAAACCATCTCCGTCTCTCAGCAACTTTGCCACCATGATCCAAAGCTTCCAGGTGCTGTCAAAAACAAAGTCGGCCTATGAATCGGCATTGTATATTGCCCAGCACTCGGGCTTACTTAAAGACCTTTACGAGGATAAATCGGTAGAAGGACTAAACCGCTACGAAAACATACAGGAGTTGCTGAATGGGATTAAGGAGTTTAGCGAGCGTGAAGACATTGAAGAAAAAGGCCTGGATATATTTATGCAGGATATTGCTTTGCTTACCAACGATGATAAAGACAAAAACCAGGATGCCGATACGGTATCACTCATGACCATTCACTCCAGCAAAGGATTGGAGTTTTCGCAGGTACATGTTGTAGGCCTGGAAGAGAACCTGTTTCCGTCGCAGAAGTCCCTCAACTCACGCAGCGACCTGGAAGAAGAACGCCGCCTGTTTTACGTAGCTGTTACCCGTGCCGAAAGTAAGCTCACTATAAGCTATGCTACTTCACGCTTTAAATTTGGCACACTCATCAGCTGCGAGCCAAGCCGCTTCCTGGATGAGATAGATGCTAAATACCTTGAACTTGATTACAGCGCCAAAACAACAACTACCAGTAACAACCCATTTTTTGATGATGATCGTAAGGCATGGAGCAGTGGTAAACAGGCAGATGCTTTCTCGAAACCAAAACCGGCAACATCCGCGCCTGTAAAAACCACATCTATACTTGCAAAGGCGCATGTGGTATCGGCAAATTTTAAACCGTCTGATACATCAAACCTGCAGGTAGGTATGGAAGTTGAGCACGAGCGCTTTGGATTTGGTAAGGTACTTAGCTTAGAGGGGCACAAACCTGATATTAAGGCTACCATATTTTTTAAAGAAATAGGCCAAAAGCAACTGCTACTTAAATTTGCTAAATTGTATATAATCAACAATATGAACTAATAGTTAATCCACATTTCGTGGAACACTTTCCCCATTTTTACTTAAAATATGTCAAAATGAGTCGCATTTAAAGCTAATTTAACGATGGCATAACGTTTGGATGTACTGTATTAATTAATTTACAATTAAGAAGAATCCAAAATGAGCGACATTAGTAAAAAACAAACCAACAAATTTGTTGGTAAAAACATCAGAACCTTGCGTCATCAGCATGGCTGGAGCCAGGAAGATGTGGCAAACCGCTTAGGTATTTCTATTCCTGCATTTTCAAAAATTGAAACCGGTGTAACAGATATCAACCTATCGCGATTGGAGCAAATCGCAAATATTTTTGAACTCAATGTAGTGAACCTGCTTGCACTTGATGCCGGAGAAATTGACCTTACTCCATCAAACCTGAGTGTTGCTCAAAAGAAACTGGTTGACCGCGAAAGCGAGATTGCAAATCTGCAGCGTAAAGTGATTTTACTTTATGAGGAACTGCGCAATAAAAGTGCTTTAGCTGTGTAGTTTTACAAATGTGTGTTGTAAACCTTACACATACAGGTTCATAATACACTAATTACTACACTTTTAGTAAATTATATCAGTTATATTTATTAAATATTGATTAACAATATTTAATAAAAGGAAACATTTGTAAAAATTTAAAAGTAGTATGACGTTTATAATTTAATACTGCTTTTATTTAAATTTTTGGAGTAAAAATTGTTGCATGATTTTCATCCAGAAAAACATGTACTTATGCCAAATTACCTGATATCCATTTCAAAAAACGAGGCTTTGATGGATGGTACAATTCACGATCCACACAGCAAGCTTAAAGTTAAAGCCTTTGATATGCTGAAATCAAAGTTTAAACCTTGCAAAGGCGAAGTCAGATTTTTTGTTACCGCCGGCGATGAAGCCATTGCCTTTGAAACCCAGGGCTACAAAAAACACCGACAGTTGCTTATTTTACAGATGATATCATGGTACTGCATTTACCTGGGCCTTTGCGAGGCCCAAATACACTCCTCTTTCCC
>NZ_JBFUKZ010000030.1:0-64202 GCF_056400585.1 Mucilaginibacter sp. P5_A6
AGAGCGGGACCATCAACAAAATATTTTCGCAAAGGCTAAAACTAAATGCAGATTCTGTTATCACCGTATCAGGTTTGCTTACCAATAAAAAATACCAGCAGGAAAAAAATAAACTTCCAGAAAACATCGTCATTTTACTGTTAACCATTGCTACCGCTTCCATACTTGCTTTACCCTGGTTAAAACTTTACCAGATGGGAAATAAAGACCGGCTAACTGCAACTGATGGCATATTTTCATTTGCAGTATCCATGCTGTTGATGTCGATACTGTTCTTCGCTTTTTTTAAATACAATTTACCCTTTAGGCCGGGCATATCTGCATCAAAATTAACCAGCAGGAATATTGCCAATAACCTGAAACAGCGATTCGATATGGAGATTGCTAAGGCTTACCGTGTTTTAACCCAGGCAGATTTATTAGTAAATTCTCAAAACAACACACCCAACATAAATAATCCCGGAGTTGGTGCGCAAAGGGCTATTGGGGATCAATATGAAAAAGCGATATCTCCCAATATTCAAACGCAATTAAAACTCCTTACCCGGGATGTGGATGTTAACCAGATTTTCTGGCTAAATAATAAAGGGACAGAAGTAAACGGCTGGTACGCAAAATCAGAAGCTTCGCCGCCGGGTAATTACGCCAACCGGGATTATTTTACCAAACTACGTGATAACAGGTCGTTTTATGTAAATAACGACCCCAAGCAGCCTTATTATTTTGACCAGGTAATATCATGGACATCAGGGGTATTCACTTCGGTTATATCCAAACCATCAATAAACAAAAATGCCCCGTATGTAGCTTTATCTGTTAATTTTAAAAGTCTCGATCATGTCATTTTATCAGCAGGCTATCTTTATTGTATCATTAATAACCGGGGCAAGGTATTATATCATGCCAATGCTTCCAAAAACCTTAATCAAAACCTGTTTGATGAGTTTTCAGATTATCGAAGTTTGAAAGCCAGCATAGAAGCACATACCGAAAAGGATTTTGTAACAAGGTACGCTGGCAAGCAATACATAGCTTATACAAGCCCGATACATGACCTTCCTTATTACCTTGTAATACTTGAAGATACATCGTATAAAAACATTCGCGATATCAATAATTTTCTCTTCAGTTTTTCAATGTTATTTGCTTTTTTCTTTATCATAGCAGTAATACTGTTGGCCGTCTTTTTGGTCTCTATCAAAAAAACTTACTATAAAAAACAATTCTTTGATATCTCCTGGATCGGCCCCAACAGTTTTCTTCATCATCAGTATAATTTAGCAGTATTCGGTAACCTTATTACCATCGTCCTGCTCATCATATGGTGTAATTACACCACGTTTTTACAGTCCTTTTTTATTCTTTTAGTGTCGGGCACGGCAGCAATACTTTTCATAAACAATCTGTATGCTGTGTTTTATAAAAAAACTAACCCCGAGTTATACAAACAAAAAAGGAACGCATCAATTGCGCTAAGCATCATTATTGGCCTTATAAATGTCGCAACATGTATTTCAACAGATATTTTTCCCCTTTTAACTTATGAAATCACCTTATTCCTTCTTTTAATATTAACCAGGCGAGTTCATGCCTTACTTTGCGATAAAGATTTGCTTAAAAAATATAAGGGATGGGATTTTAGCACCAGCTATTCGGTAATGACGTTTACCCGCATTATAATAACAAGTGGCCTGCCCGTAGCCCTGTTTTATACTACGGCATTTAATTACGAAACAAAGCTGGTTACGCGTTACAGGCACACACAATTTATTAAAAACATCATAACACAAAACCCCTTGCTATCAAAAAAATCTACATTTGAAAATATTTACCCCGATGGTATCTGGATTTACAGGTACAATGTTTTATCCGGAAAGCCAGGCATATCCCCGCCCTTAGAAAACTATTTTTCAACAACCTTATTTGATCAGTTAACTATTGATCAGGATAACCTTATACCTGGCATGAATGAGTTATATCACTCTGCTGCAGATAGCTTATGGATTTACAATGGATTATTTACTTCGGGCCAGAATTATACTTATTATAAACAATCGGCCAATTCCTATATCCAGGCCAGTTCCTTCCCTATTCAATATAATTTGCCGGGAATTACAATGGATAAAAAATGGTACCTGGGTGTAACTTACTGGAGTGGCTTTTTGGGTTCACTCCTGCTTTTTTGCTATGTGTTTCATCGTATTTTAAGAAAGCTATTTGCATTAAACCTGCCTTCTGAAACATATTGGGAAAACATTGATAACCTTCTTTTAACCGATAATAAGCTTAACTCATTACTTTTTATAATCGGCTCTCCCGGTTCTGGTAAGCTGGATAGTGTTATGAGCTTAATACACGAACATAAAATTAAAGGAAAAAATGCCTCTGCCATAACCTACTCTTACACCGACGAAACCTTAAATAATTGTTTGATTGCTGATATGATTCATATTCCTAATGACGACAACAATCTGACCCAAATGGACTGGAACAATTTAAAAACAGCGGTAAGGGATACAAGGTACTCGCTGATCATTGTAAACCATTTTGAATATGATATAAAAAATCCGGCCACCAATCGTTTAAAACTAAACTTCCTTGAAGATCTTATGCAAAGAAACAGCGCCAAGGTTTTTATAATTTCTACAGTGCACCCTGTTGATTTCCTGGATTCATTAAATGACCTGGAAAAATATAAGAATGAAGAAAAAAGACTACCCGAACATGACCTGGAAAGATGGCATGTATTATTAGGACATTTTAAGATCGTGATAAAAAAATTAGACCCGGGTAAACTTCAAATAGAAAAACATATGGCCTTATGGGAAAAAACACTTTTGTATGAAACAAACAATGGTCACTTTTTTAAAAAGCTGCAAAAACCATTAATAACTCTGCTTAAAACCGAGAGTAAAGGAAATGTGCCGCCAGATTGCGATGCGCTTTCATTTAAAATAGGGATCACAGCACATTATTTTTATATGTACATGTGGCAGTCATTAACTAAAGAGGAAAAGTTTCTGCTTTACGATCTTGCGCAGGACGGCCTGGTAAATCCTTTTGATGAGTATAACCTTACTTTACTGCTTAGCAAGGGGCTAATTGTACAAGAAGGAAGTACTCTTAAACTTTTCAACCGGGGTTTCCGGTATTTTATACTTACTGCAATAGGACGATCAGAAGCAATGAAAATAAAAGAACAGATTAAGGATAATGGCAACTGGAACAAACTAAAAACTCCCCTCCTTATATTGATCATTGCTGTTTTGGCCTTTCTTTTCACCTCGCAACAAGAGGCTTATTCCACACTTATTAAGTACCTTACAATTATAACCGTGGGTATACCTACTGTACTTAAATTATTTTCGTTTTTCGATACTACAGCACCAAAAAGTTCTTAGAGGCTGTTTAAATAGATAAACAGATCGTCATTGCTTCATACCTTATAATGACGTGATTGTAAGTTATTGATTATCAAATATATTTTTTTTAAGTTTTCAACGTAGAGACGCATAATTGCGTCTCCCGCGTGCAAATCACACATACAAATTGATCTTGCAAATCGGCCTTGCAAATCCTGAATGTCCTGCGGGAGACGCAATTATGCGTCTCTACAACACCCCCGCAATGACGGCCTGTTTATTTATTCTCAAGATCGCAGCTTTCTGCTGTTTTAATATTGCTTTACAGCCCCTAATTTATCTGGAAATGCAGATGCACCATCGATATTACTCGTTTTCAGATCGGTAACCTCATGAGTTTCCAGTATATGGGCAAAGTAAGCAGGACGGCCATTACCCCAGTTTACCGAGCTATTGCGAATGGTGATGTGACTGGCCTTATCCAGGTAAAACGCCGAGGTGCGGCCTTTTAACAAACCTTCTACCTGGGCAGGCCGGCGATCATATACTCCTCCCGGCACTTCTGTTGTTTTATTGATGAGCACATCAACCTGGTCAAACACGATACCCGAGACTTTATCAGCTGTTTCGGCGCCCACATAAATACCGTTCTCGCTAACACATTTGATATTGCTGAAATAAATATTCTTTACTTCGCCTACCCGGCCTTCGGTTGCGCCTTTGGGCAGGCGCCAGCCCGCATCCTTATTATTTGTGTTTGCACGCCGGTAAGCGGTAACGTAAATAGGTTCGGCCTTGCCCCACCATACATCCGAAAACAGGTGCGAATTAACCAGTATATTGGAAAATATCACATCCGAAACCGTGCCTTCATCCCGGTTTTGGATCCCGATACCCCTGTTACTGTTTTTGATGATGCAATTGTTTATCAGTACGTGGCTTATCCTGTCCATATTCTCAGAACCTATCTTGATGGCACAGGAGCGCGAGGTCATGGTGCAATTACTAACGGTAATATTTTCGCAGGCACCAAACTCCTGGTATTCACGGCGGTTCTTCAGGCAAATACAATCATCGCCAGATTCTATATAACAATTACTGATCCGCACATTTTTGCTGTGGTCCAGGTCGATGCCATCGCTGTTTCGTACTTTCAGGCTATTTAATAGTGTCAGGTTATCAATAGCCACATCATCACAGCCGATTAAATGCACGGTCCAATAGGCCGAATTACGGATAGTAAGGTTGAGGATCCGAATGTTTTTACCCCCAACTACCGTTAACAGGTGCGGCCGCGGATCAATAACATTAAAAGGTTTAAGCTCATAGGAATCCGCTAACTCCTTACCCATAAATGATGTGCCGTTGCCATCAATAGTGCCACCTCCGCAAATTGTTACGTTATTAAGGTTTTCCCCACCTATCCAGATAGTGCCCTCCCCTTTATTTTCGCGAAAAGCGCTTTTAGTATATACGCTTTCGCTGGGGCTGGCTAACAGCGTGGTGTTTACTTCCACCTCAAATTCTATATTTGATTTCAGATTGATCGGTCCGCTCATAAAAGTATAGCCGGATGGAATTACTACCCTGCCGCCGCCGTTACCCGAAGCCGCATCAATAGTTTTTTGTATCGCTATGGCATTATCTGTTTTACCATCGCCAACCGCGCCATAATCCAAAATGTTATATTCCTTTTGACGGGCAGATGCCGACAAGCAAATGCTGCAAAGAAATATGATCAATAATCTTTTTATCATCCTATTTAACGTTTTCTATAAGCCTTTCGGTTGCATGGCAGGCTTAGCTCCCCATTGTTTATCTGGTTTGTCCTGTAAATAAATATCCAGTTTACCACCTTCAACAATAGCAGCATAAGTAATATAATTAGTATGCAATACCTTGCCGTTCCATTTAACAGCGTATATGTATTGCGCAACTTTACTTGTTTTATGAGTTGTTACCGCAAAGGTTTTACCATTTGCCAAACGAATTGAAACTTTATCAAAAATGGGCGAACATAACAGGTACTGGCCCGAAACAGGGTTTAGGGGATAAAAACCCATCGACGCGAAGATATACCAGGCCGACATTTGCCCCGCATCGTCATTGCCGCTTAAACCACCCGGCCCATCGCCATATTCGTTTGCCAGTATGTTACGTACCTGTTGCTGGGTTTTCCAGGGCGATGCCGTAAAGTTGTACATAAAGGGTACCTGGTGCCCCGGTTCGTTGCCATGCCAGTATTCGTTTTTGTTAAAGAGGCTATCCAGCGCGCTTTCCAGTTTAGGGCTGCCCCCCATCAGTTTAGCAAGTCCGGGAACATCCTGTGGCACATAAAAAGTATACTGACGCGGAGTGCCTTCGGTAATGTAATATGATTTATTATCCGGTAAGTAAGGGTTAACCCAGCTACCATCGGCATGACGCCCGCGTACCATACCCGTGCTTTTATCAAACACATTGCTGTAATAGGCTGCTCTTTTTATCAATTGTTTATAATCGGCTGTTTTACCCAGTTTTTTGGCCATTATGGCTGTAGCATAATCATCATAGGCATATTCCAGCGTGCGGCTCACCTGTTCTTTTTTATGAAATGCATCGGGTACGCTATCCTCTACCGGTATATAGTGGTATTGTAAATAGCTGTTTAGCGCGCGCCGGCCTTTTCCTTCTACATAATCGGCCTTATTGGCCGGGGTGTCAAAAGCATTTTGACGAACGAGGCGGTAAGCCTCTTTTACATCAAAATTGGTAATGCCCTTTAAATAGGCCGATGCGATAACCGAGCTGCAATGATCGCCTACCATTTCGGAGGTATAACTATTCCAGCAGGGGAATATAGGCAGCCACCCGCCTTGCTGCCCTTTCAAAACCAGTGAATGGGCAATGTCGTTTATTAATGAGGGCTTTAGTATTTCAAATAAAGGTAAATGAGCGCGGTAAATGTCCCACAAAGAAAAATCATCATAATAATTGCCGCTTTGCAGTTTGCCTATCTTGTTTACCGAGGCAAATTCCGGGTATAAGCCATCAACATCGTTATATAAACGCGGCTGTTGCATTGCATGATAAAACGAGGTGTAAAATATTCGTTTATCTTTTTCGACAGTGGTTTGCAGGGAAATTTGCGACAACGCCTTTTCCCATGCGGCTTTATTTTTAGTTGCAATGGCTGCAAAGCCACTCCCCGGAATTTCAGCTTCCAGGTTTTTGCGGGCTCCTTCCATACTGCTAAACGACGTGCCGATACGTATTACAATACTTTCGCCTGCTTTAAGCTTAAAACCTAAATAAGCACCTATGTTTTTTTGATTACCGATAGTTTTAACGCTAAATATTTTACTATCGGCAAATGTGCCACCGGTAGCTATTGTTTTTTCAACCCTGATTACAAAATAACCTTTAAAGCCGGCCTCTTTTCCCCATCCCTGGTAAATGCGATGAACCGTATTATAGCCTTGTACTTCGCCATTGGTGGAATCTATTTTAACAAAACCCTGGTTATAGTCGCTGTTGGGCGTAATAAGCAAATAAACACTGTCTGTTTTGCCCGCTGTAAATTTCATAATACTGCAACGGGGTGTTGATGTTACTGACGCATTTAAACTGTAAGGTTTTAAATTTATATTGTATTGGTAAGGTGATGACTGTTCATCATTATGGCTAAATTTAACTGCATAATCTGCCGCTGCGGTTTTTAAATGCCCGCTGATGGGCATCACAGTTAAGCTGCCGTAATCCTGTGTACAGGAGCCGCTTAACCAATGCGAACCACGGATACCGCTAAAATTATCGTCGCTGTACCTATACGGGGGTACGCATTTATTTTCGGATGTTTGGGTTTGCGGAGTCCACTGCGTCATGGCAAAAGGCGTTGTAACTGCAGGTATGGTATTGGCAAATAATTCGCTTCCGGCACCATGTTTAAGCGCCGCCGGCGTAGTTGCTACTCCGCTGCCTGCCATTGGTTGTACATATTTAACCACATCCTGTGCTTGTACCCCGCTGCCAATCATAAATAGTACTATGCACCACATCTTACCTTTAAATCCTAAAATCATCTTCCCGATAACTCTTTTACTGTTATTAATTTGTGTTTATATGGCTTTTGCTTCCTGTGTAAAAATAGATGAATAGATCGTTATTGCAAGGTGAAAGACTTAGGAAGTTTTAAAAACTTCGTAAGTCTGGGATTCTACAACTTGTCATGAGCAGACAATGACGGCCTGTTTATTTATTTTAAAACAGCTTCTTAGAACCATACCTGTCCTTTTTCTCAAGGTTTATTTCTTTTGATACACCCTTACATAATCAACTTCAAAACGCTTAGGAAACATTGTTGCAGAGGGACTGCCGCCGTTATCGCCGCCAATCGCAAGGTTAAGCAGTATATAATGCGGCTGTTTAAAGGGATTAAAGCCGCTGCCATCCTGGTTAACCAGGTCTTTTAACTCCACGCGGTTAAGCAGTTGGTCGTCTGCATATAAACTGATGGATGTTTCGTCCCAGTCCATTCGCCAGGTATGGAATTTTTTACTCCAGCCGGCATCAAAGGTATTTAGCGCTTTGGTATTACTATACCATTTTGCTTTATATGGAACCGAAGTACCGCAGGCAATATTGGCCAATAGCTTATCCTGGTAATATTCCATAATATCAATTTCGCCGTTTGATGGCCATGGCTTGTTTACCCCAAGCGTCCAAAAGGCGGGCCATAAGCCGGCATCTGTATCTATCCTGCCCCGCATCACCATACGGCCATATTGCCAGCTTTGCAGCCCGCTGGTGTTTATGCTGGCCGATGTGTATTCAATATACTGCCGGTTGGCTTTCCAGTTGGTACTATCGGGCTTATAGGCAGGATTAGCCTGGTGTACCTTTTGCGCTTCTATCACCAGTAAACCGTTATGGCACACTGCATTTTCTGCCTGGTACCATTGATCTTCATGGTTACGGACAAAGCCCTGTTCAAATTTCCAGTTCTTTGGGTCGGGCGCTCCATCTATATTAAACTCATCCGCCCAAACCAATTTATAACCACCCGACGTATCCTGTCCGCTTTGCTGGCATTTGGCTGCATATGGTGTTAAGGCTAATAAGCCAACAAAAATTATCTTGTTTATCATAACAAAGTCAAGGTAGGTATAATGTACTTTTATTGTTGATGTTTATTGACTAACGCCTCCGCGCCATCGCTTTTAAAATTAAGACTTTCACCATAGCGATGGGTTTGAAACCCATCGCTATTTGCCAATATTCTGTGCCAAACAGTTCATTTGATAGATTTTTCTGACGTTTGACTCATTAAATATTTTAAAAGCTATTTCCCTGCCAAGACCTCCGCGCTTTTTTGATTATAATAGTTTTGCAGTATGTAAAAGGCTTTCTTTTTGTTGCCCTTATCATCGTAAAATCCTTTACGGTTCCAGCCCTCCTGGTACATCGGGTTGTTACGTTTAGGTGAGCGAAAATCGGCCATTACCCATGGCGACAGGCCTACAAAATTGGCTGGCATACGTTTAAACATGGCTACCTGCTCTTTAAAATACCATTCCTGGTATTCTTCATCAAAACGGGTTAATGAATCGGCGTGAAAACCGTATTTTGCCTCGGCACCTGTTTCACTTATAAATAATGGTTTATTATAAGGTGTGCTCCAGCTGGTGGTGCGGCATTTATCGGGCGAGCCGCCATACCATCCCAGGTATTCGTTAAATGCCACCAAATCAACAAACTCGCCAAGCGGGTCGTCAATTATATTCACATCCTTACCCGAGGCATAGTTTACCTCAAGGGCCGCCGAAACCAGGCGGGTATCGTCCAGTTGTTTTGCACGGATGATTAAATTGTGCATAAAATTGGTACGTACCGCGCTTATGGGCGTTTCGTTCCCTACCGACCAGATGATGATGCTGGCCCGGTTATGATCGCGGGTTATCATTTCATTTAACTGGACTTTAGCTTTTTCAAGAACCTGCTGATTACCAAAGTCAATAGTCCAGTAAACCGGGATCTCCGACCATACCAGTACGCCCAAAGAATCTGCCAGGCGGGTTATTTTTTCATCATGCGGATAATGGGCCAGCCTTATCATGTTACAGCCAAGCTCGCGGGCCTGCCCTAACAATTGCATGGCATCTTTTTCACTATAGGCACGCCTCACATCCTGGGGTATTTCGCCATGGATGCAGATGCCCCTCATAAAAACAGGTTTACCATTTAACAATAACTGTGCGCCATGTGCCTCAATGGTACGGAAACCAATGTTATCCTCTGTTCTATCCGTCCCGCTGCTGATGATAACCTTATATAATTTGGGGTTTTGCGGCGACCATAACTGCACCTTCGGCAGTTTAAAACTGATCGGCGTAATTGCTCCCGTAGCAGCAAACTGTTTACTGTAATTAAGTTCGGGTATTTGCACAGTTATGCGCTGTGCCGGTACCGTATTGCCACTTAACTTCACCCAGCCGCTTACTTCCGGCTGCCTGCCGGGTGCCTCGCCATTAACCGTTTTTTTAAGCTGGATCACAAAATCCCGGATAAAGCTCTCAGGCACTTCTACCAGCTTTACATCGCGGGTTATACCACCGTAATTCCACCAATCGGTGTTGAGGGTGGGCACTTCATCGGCGTAGCGTTTATTATCAACCTTAACTACTAAATAATTATCTTTTTCTTTGAGCAAACCGGCAGGTACTTCAAAATTAAAGGGGGTAAAACCACCTTTGTGCATGCCCAGTTTTTTACCGTTCAGGTAAACATCAGCCCGGTAGTTTACAGCGCCAAAGTACACAAAGCACTTATTGCCTGTTGCCGGCTTAACATAGTCAAATGATTTTTTATACCAGATGGTACCCTCATAGTATAAAAACTCCGCCTTTTGATGGTTCCAGTCGCCGGGGACTTCAATGGAATATTTGTCGTTATAGCCGTGTTCCTTTTTTTCAGTTTTATTGGCTGGGATCCCATTATTCCAGTAGGCATCGCCGTTGTTTTCGTTCAGTTCTTTGTACCGGTAATCATAAAAGCCGGTTTCATAAGGATCAACTATATACTGCCATGTACCATTAAGACTTAAGGCCTTACGGTTTTGTATATTGGTAATTAAACTATCCTGGGCCTGTGCCGCATAAACGGTAAGCAACAGGCTGCATAAAGTGATGAGTTTTTTCATATTAGTTTTTAAAGGTGTCAAGGTTCCAGTTGTCAAACCAGTTTATTTCAATATCATCACCTTTGAAAGTTATTGGCAGCCATAGGTACCGGCCATCAATTGCATCCTTAGGCGTCCATTTATCGGCCATGAATATAAATGCGTCTTTTTTTCCGGCAACAGGTATTACATGGGTACTTTGCCCACCGTAGGTGATCTCGCTTCCCGAGCCTTTACATGGGTTGCCGTGGTAAGTCCACGGTCCCCATATTGATTTTGCCGAAAACCAGCGCGCCGCGTTAGGGTCCCAGCCGGTACATCCCGACCCGATCATATAGTAAATACCGTTGCGTTTAAACAATGCAGGAGCTTCTGTTTGATGACCGATGTAAATGCGGATAAACTTGCCGGTATGGCTGGTGTAGTCATCGGTTAGTTCGGCAAGGTCAAGTGTAAAGTTCTCTTCGGATGAAAACACGTGGTAGGCTTTACCGTTGTCATCAACAAACACGGTCATATCCCGCGCCATCTGGCCGCCGGGCAGGTCACGGCAGAAAAAGCCATCGCTTTTGCTGCCCGGGTTTACACAGTTAACTTTTTCGCTGGCAGGAGTCAAAGCCGCATAAAATGGCATTTGACCCGGGTTTGGGCGATAACTTCGTATAAATTTATACGGCCCGGTAGCTTTGCCGCTTACAGCCACACCGGCCCTTGCGGCGCTATAGCCTTTACCCAGCAATTCAAGGTGAAACCACATGACATATTTTTTAGTGCGCTTGTTGTATACAACCTTTGGGCGTTCCAATATACAGCCTTTGGCAATGTCATTTTGCAGATCATCAGAAACGCTGAGTGCAATGCCTTCATCTTTCCAGTTATACAGGTTTTTTGATGAATAGCAGTGTACACCAACCATGGCCCTGTTACCCGCACCACCGGCAATTTTATGTTCGCCAAACCAATAGTAAATACCATTTTGGTAAAGGATACCACCGCCGTGCGCGTTGATGTGTACGCCCTTATCGTCGGGCCATATTTGCCCCGGATGAAACTCTTTTTGCTGGGCTTTAACATTGACAGAAATGCCCGTTAGTACCACAATCAGGCACAGAATAACCAGGTTTTGTTTTATATAGATGATAAATTTCATATACGTGTTTATTATTTGATATCCAGCGCATGATCGGCACTTACATCGTCGCCGTTCCAGATCCTGGCTTCGGTCCATTTCAGGGGGGGCGCAGTCCAGAACTCGTCCGTCTCTGGCAATCCAAGCGGAGCAAAAACATTACTGCAGATATACAAGCTGCCTGTGGTGATATAAAAATCGGCCAGCCCGGGTTGCTTACCATACAAACCTATGTTAAGCCAGCCATCAGCCGTAAACGTAGATGGCGACTCCAAAGTTTTTTTTATAACAGCGGTTAAGGCGCAACGTACCTGCGCGGGTGGTAATGATGCAGGGAGTTGTTTGGCATAGGCCATATTGGCCAAATGGTGAAACGCCCCTGCCCTGTAAACAATAGAACGCCCGATCACCGGATAACTGCCATCGGCATTAATCAAACGCTCCAATATTTCGGCATAGCGCTGGCCTATGAGCTTTACCCGCTGCTCTTCGTGCTGGTAGGTTTTCTTTTTTTCGGCCTGCACCTGCAATATTACCCCCAGGTAAGGCTGAATCACGATGCTGTTGTAATAATCAAGATGGAAGCTCATTCCATCCGAAAACATACCATCGCCAACATACCAATGCTGGGTAAATTCGCGGATGCCGTATTCGGTACGTACAGGGTCATCGCCCAGGTCGTATTTACAAAAAAAAGCCTCTACCATCCCCGAAAACAGGATCCAGTTTGAATAAACCGGCACAGTATTGCGGGTTATTTTTAAAACATCAACCACCTGCTTTTTTACGTTTTCGTCAAGGTGTTCCCATAACCAGGGGCTCCTGACAAGGGCGAGGGCTACAAAAGAGGCATCAACCAAAGGCTGCCCCCCGCTCCATTGCAGGTAATCTTTGGCTTGCGGGTTAACCGCATTGGCTATGGCCTTTAATGCCCAGCTACGGTATTGATTGCGTAATCTAACTTCGGCAGGATCTCCGCCTTCCAGGTTTAACCATGGGGCGATGCCGCTTAGGGTACGGCCAAAAGCCTCCAGGTAAGCCACTTTTGAACGACTCTCCTTATTATCAATATGCTCGGCCAGGCTTACCGGCATATTTTGTTTAAGCTTATCCTCAGCCAGGTTTGATAGCACCGGGCGGGCAACTTTATCCATGTAAGCCAGCCATAGTTTTCTATCGGCAAGACCGTTTGATGGTTTAGTTTGCGCGCTAACCAGGTTGAATATTAACAGGGCCAGGCAACAGCTTAATATATTTTTAAATTTCATATAATTTAATATTAATTATCAGCGGGTTTCCATTCCAATATCTGCACCGGCTGGGGGGGTATGTTGGCCTTGCCTTCTCCATCTACCTGCACTACTTTTTGTACAAACAGGTTGAGTATTTTTTTATCCTTCCACAATTCGGTATCATAAGTTGGCTCCCATGCGCCAACGTCAGATGGAGAGAGATCACTAACAGTCCACTTGTTTTCATCCAGGTTATGCGTTACCGCTATAGAAACCTTATCGTCACGCTCGGCATCCCTGAAGATGAGGGCTGCCGCAAGGGCTTTACCCTGTTTCCAGGCAACAACCTGCGGGCGCGATACGGGTATGCTTTTGGTTCCCATTCCGCTTAAACTAAAAGCAGTTTTACGGAAACCCATATCACTATATTTCCACATGCCCGTACTTTTATAAATAATGTGGTATTGCGGGATGGTTTGTCCTTCTTCCCGCCAGTAAGTAGCTATAAAAGGGGTGCCGTTTTCGTCAATGAACATGGATGTCTGGTTAATCAATTCACTTTTTTGAGGGATTGTACACGCGTATTCGGCAGTAGCAGCCGTTATCGGCAGAGTATACCGTTCGCCTGTCGACTTTTCCCAGGTTAAGCCTCCATCTTTTGAGCGGGCGTAACACATATCATGATTGCTGGATACATCCGGGCTTTCGCGCCATACCCATGATAGGTGGATGGCTCCTTTAGCATCAATGGCCATTTGCCAGTAAGCATTGCGCTTGCCTTCGCCATCAATTAATTTGTTTTGAATATTTACCCATTCCCGGGTAACTACACTATACTTGTTTAACACCAGGTTACCATTTCCCGAAGCGCCGTCCCTGTAAAGAAACAACAGATCGCCCTTAGGCAACCGGTAAAATTCAGGGTAGCTTACCCGGTTTTCATCAATCCCGGTCATAGGTTTGGGAGCCGATAAAGTAAGGCTTCCGGGTTTTATGCCTGTTACATAATTTAACGGCTGATTATGAAGCCCCCAGGCCATGTGCAGATAGCCTGCCCCATCAACCATAATACTGATGTCTTTATGTGCATCGGTTGCATCGCCTTTATAAGGCGTAAGTTTGGTTTGCCATTTAACTGTCCCGCTTTTTCTTTTTGCTAATACAATGTATTGGTCATTGTTATAGTAGGCAGCATATTGTTCGCCCTTAAAAGTAACGAGGGAGTTTTTACGAAAGATAACGGTGTTGACCGAATTATTAGCCCAGCCCAATCCAATGGTGCTGATTTTTACCGTATTTACCTGTGCATTTACCGGTTTGTAACCGCAGATTAATGCACAAATAAGGAGATGTTTAAATAGGTTTTTGATCATAAAATTAAAGTATGTGGCAATGGTAAATTGCCACATACTAATGTAAACATATTAATAACCCGGATTCTGTTCTAAAACAGCATCTTTATTTAACTGAATTTCTGTTAAAGGTATAGGTAACAATAAATTTTTAGCTGCCAGCCCGGTTGTTGGGTGTTGTACATCGTTGGCATTTAAGCGCAGTGCACGGTCAACTAAGGTACCGGTTCGCATTAAGGTCATCCTGCGGTTTTCTTCACCGATCAGCTCACGGGCACGTTCGTCTAAAACAAAGTTCAGCGTCATTTGGTCTACTGTAACCTGCGGTGCGTTTGCCCTGGTTCTTAAAGCATTTATTGATACTGCTGCATCTGCAGTTTTACCCTGCTTTACCTGGGCCTCTGCCAGTAACAGGTAGGTTTCGCCTAAACGCATCATGATAAAATCCTTAATCATGGCATAGCCAAAGGTGTCATTAGGATCAAATGCGCCCCATTTGGTTGTGCTTGGACATATTTTATACAAGGTATCCGGTCCGGTAAATGGCACCGGCTTACCTAACAGCGCGGGCTTGGCAGGATCATTATAGTAATATTGCCTTTTAATGCTGTACTGAGAATTGCGCATATCGCCGGTTGGATATAAGCCATATAAAACCCAGTTACTAAGCCTTAGCCTGCCAATGCTACGGCCGCCCAATGAATCACAAATCGCCAATCCGCTGATATTGTAATAGGCAGCTCCCCAAACACGGCGTTGCTGGGCATTATCAACATTACCACCCACTACCGTACTTGGGTTTTCCTGTTCAAGCACCCATATTGCCTCACTGCTTCCCTGTGCGCGCCTTTGGTTGCCGTAAACAAACATATCTGAATAATAATCACCGGCACCTGCTGCTCTAACACCATAGCGGTTTTTTACAAGACTAAACTTGCCGCTGCTTATAATAGCTTGTGCCTGCTGCTCGGCCAGGTCGTTTTTACCCATACGCAGGTATACTTCTGCAAGCAGCTGCATAGCCATGTATTTATTTGCCCTGCCGGCGGGCAGTTTACCTGTTGCATCAAATTTTGATGATACACCGCCAACATCCATAAGGTTGGCTGCTGCAAAAGTAAGATCACTTACAATTTGCGCGTTAACATTATCAAGAGATGCACGTACAAAATCTGTTTTAGGGCCGGTAAGGGCGTGTATAATCAAAGGTACTTTACCAAAAAGTGTAGCGAGGTTATTATATGCGTAAGCCCTGAAAAATTTGGCTTCTGCACCAACAGCATTCTTTCCGTTTGCGGTAAGCCCCTTAACACCAGTTCCTTCTACAGCATCAACTATAATATTTGTATTATTAATTAATGCATAATATTTACCCCAAACATAGGAAGCGGCAGCATCTGTTGAAGTTAAGGTTGCATAATTGTAGTACGGCACTTCAATTCCCTGCTGATTTGCAGTTGCGTTGGCTACATCTGTACCAACCTGCCAAACGCTTGGCCATCCCTGCGCGTTGGAATAAGTAAGGATACCGGTAGTGTAATTATATAAACCCACTAATGATGCCTGAAGGCCTAACGAATCTGTTACCGTTAAGGGTGTATATGCGGAATATGGTTTTTCATCCAGGTAAGCTTTTTTACAGGATGCAAATGCGATAATAAGCACTGATACCGAAACCAATATAATTGAATACTTTTTCATGTTTATATATTTTATCAGTTTATTTTAATGAAATATTTGCACCAAATACAATTGTGCGGGTTACAGGATAGTTATTGGTCCAGTCGGCGGTAAATGCTGACTGATTAGCATTAGAGTTTGATGTTCCCCTGGTATAAAAAGTTTGTTCAGGATCCCAGCCTATCCATTTGGTAAAAGTGTGCAGATTGCGGCCGCTTACATAAAATGTTAAACTACTTATGTGCGCTTTATCCAATAATTTTTGCGGAACTACATAGCTAAAGGTTACATCCTTAATACGGGTATAACTGGCATCGCGCGGATATCCATAACCACGGGTATTGGTATATGACAATGCCTGGAAAGAATTATTGCCATTAGTTGGAGTCCAGTAACCAATTTCTGATGGTGTATTCCTTCTGCCAGACTCATCGGCATAATTTAAATCGGCATTATTTTTAAGCATCCCCTGCGCGGTTTGTATAAATACACTCAGGTTAAACTGTCTGTAATGAAAAGTATTTGTAATACCGCCTGTCCATTTGGGTGTGGTTTGCCCTTGTACAACCCTATCGCCATCGGCAGTAATTTTACCATCGCCATTAATATCGGCAAATTTTAAATCACCAGGCTTAGCTCCCGGATCCTGTTTTGAAGCATCTTCGCCGGTTTGCCAAACGCCTGTCATTTTGTAATCGTAAATTACGCCAATGGGTTTACCAATAAACCAACGGTTGCCCAGGTCGCTTTTCCCATCGCCATACAGGTCAACAATTTTATTACGGGTAATCGCATATACTATATTTGATTCCCAACGGAAGTTTTTACCATCAATATTATGTGTATTAAGCGTAACCTCAATTCCTTTATTGGCTACTTTACCAATATTATCCCATACCGATGAATAACCGGTAATGAGCGGAAGACTTCTTTTTAATAATAAGCCCGAAGTATTTGTCTTATATGCATCAACAGAACCATTGATGCGGCTATTGAAAAGAGAGAAATCGGCTCCGATATTGGTACCCACAGTGGTTTCCCAGTGCAGGTTTACATTACCAAGGTTACTTGCCTGTAAACCAACGGTACTTACGCCGTTAAAAGGAGATCTGACCGTACCATCTGTTGTAATTGTTTGATAAACACTTATAGCTTCATTACCGGTTTTACCGTAGGATGCCCTAAGCTTTAAATTGTTTACGATTTTTGAGTTTTTAAGAAAATTTTCTTCGCTAATGTTCCAGCCTAAAGCTGCGGATGGGAACCATCCATATTTAGTTGTATTAGCTCCGAAAACTGATGAACCATCCCGACGTGCAGTGAATGTAAATAAGTACCGGCCATTATAGGAATAGTTTATACGCCCCATTTGAGAGTTTAACGCGTATCTGTCTGAGTAAGATGTTGAAGTCTGCGTTGCCCCGGCACCTAAGTTGTTAAACGAAAGCTCATCATTAACAAACCCCGTTGCAGCGGCTGTCGCCGTAAAATACCTGCGGCGTTGCGCGCTGTATAATCCGGTAAAATCAAAATGGTGCAAGCCAATATCTTTGTTGTAGTATAACAGGTTTTCGATAGTATAGGCACTTGTTTCGGAACTTGCAGCACTGGCAGATCCTAAAGGTGTATTTGCCAATCGGCCGCTATAACTATCTACACGGGTTGGTAAATAAGTGTAGCCTGCGTTAACCCGGTATTTTAATCCTTTTAACACACCGCCGAATTTTATTTCGGCATAGCCATTACCATTCAGGTTAACGCTCCGGTTAACTTGATCGGTAGTTAAACCTAATAGCGGGTTAGTATATAACAACTCCGGCTTCATTGGGTAAATAGTATAAGTGCCATCGGCATTATATTCATTGCCATAAGGGCTCATGGCTGTAGCAAATAACAAATTTGCCCGGCCTCCGTCATAATTATTATTAGCGAAATAGGATGACATCCCCACCGTTAAATAATTAGTAACATTAATATCAAGGTTTGAGCGGATGCTTACCCGATTATACTGGTATCCTTTTACTACACCTTTTTGTTTAAGATAATCGCCCGATATATAATATTTAACGTCAGGACTACCGCCAGATACGCTAAGGTTATGATCCTGCATTACACCCTGCTGCGTTACTTCTTTAATCCAGTCAATTGTTTTACCGGCCTGGTAATTTGGCAGCTCGAAGCTGTTAGGCACCGGGCTTGTTTGGGGTTGCCCGGTTTGTGACATATAATCGGCATATTTTTGTATATAAGATGCCGGATCACGTGGCTCAAGGATATGTGCCAGATTTTCAACACCTGCATAACCGCTATAACGAATAACCGGTTTACCGCCATTGCCCCTTTTTGTGGTGATCAATATAACGCCATTTGATCCGTTGGTTCCGTAAATGGCTACCGCTGATGCATCTTTTAATATTTCCATCGATGCTATATCATTGGGGTTGATATCATTAAGAGAACCCCCGGTTTTACTTAGCGGAATACCATCAACAACAACATAAGGACCTGTACCGGCATTTATAGAGTTTTGCCCCCTTACAATTGATGATGGCTGGCTACCTGGTACAGATGATGACGTTGAAATGGTAACACCTGCTACTGCGCCTTCCAAAGCCTGTAAAACGTTGGTTACCGGTAACTCCGATAAACGGGCTTTAGGCACCGAAGCTACAGAACCGGTGATATCAGATCGTTTTTGAGTACCGTAACCAACCACAACAACTTCATTTAACTGTTTATTTTCCTGTTGTAATTGAACATTAATGTTTTTTTGCCCGTTAACCGCTACTTCGCGGCTGGTGTAACCTATAAATGAAAATATCAAAGTACCATTATAGTCGGGAACATTAATTGTATAAGCTCCCTGTGAATCTGTACTTACAGCTGTATTGGTTCCCTTTAATTTTACTACCACGCCGGGCAGTCCCTGCCCCGTTTCATCAGTAACTTTACCACTAATGGCAACTGCCTGCACCTCCCCAACACCGGGTTTAATTTCCGCTGTGGTTATTGATGATTCGTTGGTGGTTTTGCTTAGCACAATGCGATCATTAACAACATCGTAGCTAATATCGTAAGGCTTTAAAAGTTCGGTTAACAGGTCTTTAAGTTTTTCCTGGTGTGCATCTATATTTATTTTTTTTGAGCTTTCAATTATATCCTGGAAATAAACAAATCTCACATTAGCCTTTTTTTCCAGTTTTTTCAAAAAACTGCCCAAATCCATATTGCTGGCAGAGATATCTACCTGCTGTGATAATATACCCTGAGCATGGCCGGGCTTAGCCAGGGAAACCCCTGTAAACACAATTGCTATTAAGAGCTGACTACATGTTATTTTCATGATTCTACACCAGTCGATGGAGGTTTGTAAATTAATATTCATACATTAGAATGTTTTATTTGGTTAAAAAATGAGACAATAAACCCCTTACACCTTAGTAAAGGTGTTCTTTTCCGAGATCATGGGGGATTTAAAAGAAAGGGTGTCGCAAGCACTCTTTCTTTCCTTTAGCATGGAGAGTTTGTTTTTATTTTTTCATACAGCGCGAAATTTAAGTTTAATAATAATTGGTTAATTAGTGTATTCCTTCTGCAACGTAAACTTCTCCCCATCCGTTACATAGGTTAGCTTTAACAGCTTTTTTAACATCTCCATAATGTCGGGCAAACTTTGATCATTAAAATCTGCCTGTAATATATAGTTGTTTAAAGTTTTATCCTGCAGCACTATCTCTACATTAAATTGTTTGTTAAGAGCCTGTATCACATCATGCAGCGACGTTTTTTCAAAAGAAAGGTCGGCCTTCTGCCAAATATTTAAAGACGAAAGTTCGGCTACCCGGCCTACTTTTAAATCATGGTTTATTTTTCCATAAACCACCTTTTGCCGGGGTAATAACATCACATTGTTATTTAAACCGGCTTTAGTTGCAAATAAACTCTCCCGTTTCCCTCCGGCAGCAATTTCAACAGATACCTTGCCCGTAACCACAGCCACCTCTGCTGTAGCCGCATTTTTGCTATCATGCACCCTAAAACTGGTACCCCATACCCTTGTAGTGATATGATCGCTGTAAATCACAAACGGATGTGCCTTATCTTTAGTTACTTCAAAAAATGATTCTCCTGATAACTTAATTTCCCTTAAATTTTTGCTGAATACTTTATGATAGCTTATGTGTGCCCCCGGGCTAAGCCAGGCAATGCTTTTATCGGGTAATACTTGTTTATAAATAGTATGTGTACGGTTGGTAATGCTTACTTCCTCGTTCAGCACATAGCTGGCTGATTGATGCTGTTTTTGATTATTTAAAAAACCGGGGACTTTTATGAATAGTAATATTGTAGCTGCCGCTCCCAAAACATAACCAATGTATTTTATGATTTTTAACGTTCCTGTTTTGCCGTTTTGAGCAGGGCTAATGCCAGATTCAATATTGGCCAGCATTCTTAACCTTAATTCATGCCGCTGGTGAATATTTAGCTGGTCATATGGATCGGCTTTGATTTCAAAAGAATTATACCAATTAAGCACAATATGCTCCTCTTCGGGTGAACAGGCCCCACTGAGGTATTTCTGTATTAATTCGGGTGAAATAGGTTCCATTTAATTGGATTAATGGGTTTAAAATTAGTGGTTATACAGATATGACAGTTGTCGATGCCCCAGCCCCCTACTTGCTATAAAATATTTATAGAAAAAAGATATTTAAGCGTATGCCGACATCATTGTAGTTGGTGTTTGCCGTACGCGGGAAATGATAAAACTCAACAGGCAGTTGGTGGGATAAATAAACAGGCGATTATTTAATTAAAAAAAACAAAAGCGGCCAGAGATAGCAGCATATAATGAAGGCTGACACGTAGATATTTTAAGGCCCTTGTGATATGATTTTCGACGGTTTTTTCGGAAATCCCTAATTCGTGGGCAATTTGCTTATTGCTTTTATACTGCTTGCGGCTAAGCTCGAATACCGAGCGGCATTTATCTGGAAGCGAACCCAGGTTTATATCCACCTGGTGGTTTAAATCGTTAGCTATGAGTATTTCCTCGGTAGAGTTATCATAATCGGTATTTTCAAGAATAAGCGATTCATAAGCTTTTTTCCTGACAGCCTCTTTTTGAATTTGATTCAATACCAGGTTACGGATTGACGTGAACAGATATCCGCTTAGGGAAGAATTTATTTTAATGGTAGCCCTGTTTCTCCACAAATTGATAAAAAGGTCCTGTACTATTTCTTCCGCAATTTCAGCTGACGAACAACGTTTGCAGGCAGCAGCATACAACTGAGCATGATAACGATTGTATATTTCAATAAATACAACAGTATCATTTGTTGTGTTTAATTGAAGCCAGATATCTTCATCAGTCATCGCTACCGGGTTTTCCATTTGCTAAAAACAAGTGTTTTTTTTGATACAAACATTCCGTCAAAAAACCGGGATGAATCTTCGTCCAAATCGGTCATTGCTCATAATTGGTTTGAATTACAAAATTTAGTGTTGGCAGCACTAATGTATAAATAAAAACTAAAAAGTGTAAAAACCACAGTTATTTTTTGCGATTTATTTTGAACAGTAATGAAGGCTCCCGGAAAAGAGGCTATTTTAATTTAACTTTTAAAGATGAAAGAATAATCTTGGCAATGTATCAAAGGGTTGCGGTTATACCATGCTACTGAGTTTTAATTTTAACTGGTTTTATTCGCTCAAATACATTCACCGGTATTATATTTCCTTTTGTATCAAACCTCATTGGCGAAATACATGTTTCGCGGTTGTAGCCATTTCCATCCGGAATGGCAAAACGGTGATAGGCAATGTACCATTCGTCTTTGCCTGGCACCTGCACTACCGAATGATGGCCTGCACCCTTCACACCCCCTTTTCCTTTCAGGATGGCTTGCCCTTCGGCCTTCACAAAAGGCCCCAATGGTGATTTACTTGTAGCATAAGCAATAGAATAACGGGGATCCCGCGTATCGTACTCCGACCACATCAAATAATAAGTACCTTGCCGTTTAATCATAAAAGGGCCCTCATTATACCCTTCGGGACGAATGGTAGTAACCTTATCAGCATCAAATGAAATCATATCATCATGAAGCTTTACCATATGGCAATTCCCCTGCCCCCAATACAGGTAAGCGCTCCCGTCATCATCCACAAAAACCATTGGATCAATCATCTGGCCTTTAAAAGCGGCCTTCGCTACCAATGGCTTGTTCAGCGGATCTCTGAAAGGACCTTCAGGGCGATCTGAGACTGCTACTCCAATATTGGTATCTGCAGAGTAATAAAAATAGTACTTCCCGTTTTTATAAGCAATTGCCGGAGCCCAGGCCCGCTCACTGGCCCATTGAAGATCTTTTTTCAGATTAAGGATTGTTCCTTCATTTTTCCAGTGCACCATATCAGCAGATGACCAGCAGGTAAAATAATCAGACATCCACCCTTCTGTTCCGTCGGTAGTAGGGTAAATATAAAAGCGGTTGTTAAAAACGGCAATATCTGGGTCGGCATATTTCCCCGGTAAAACAGGCCCCGGCGCCTTTGTAGTATCCATATCTTTTACCTGCCCTGCAGACGAATGATGCAAGAATAACAGCATGAAGGAAATAGCAATAAGTTGTTTCATTTTATATTAAGTAATGATTGATTAAATAGTTGTGCGGCTGATTAAACCGCACAACTCATTTTATAACTTTTGATGAACCGTCGATCTCCCTTGTTTTTGTTCTGATTACGGTTAGTGAATAATGAGGGATTTAAATTAAACCTTACCGGGTTTGTACCTGTAGTACGTTAACAGAGTATGCATCAAAAACCCGCGTAAATGTTTTACCTATCCCCTTGATCTTTTTACTTACAGGCACTATTTTTTCCGGTTCGGTTATGCTATTGGTATCTTCAGGACTATTTCCCTTTAATACTATAAGCGTTCCGTTTCCGGATACTTTTCCGGCGCCTTTCATATCAATTGTAACAGACTGGGCTTTACCCGATGCATTTACTACCTTAAGATACACAGACCCGGTTTTGCTATCTTTAGTAGCAACATAAAATAATGCCGGTATAGCTGCATTTTTATCTTTTGCCGATTTATTGGTTTGCGTAGGGATATTCTCTCCGCTTACCTGAACAACTTTATTGCCCAGGTAATTACTGAACATTTTTTGCGCATAATATGATGGTGAGCCAAAACTTGCGATAGCATCATAACCTATCAAATCAGACTTCCACTGCATAGCTCCCGGACTAACATTTACAAAAAGCGGCGCATAGCATGACATAACTACATGATCGGAGTTGCGTTCCATGCCGGTCATCCAGGCCGCGTCTCCTAATGCTGCATTCATGTTAGTAGTTGGACTTCCCTCGCGGGTTGCCCATTCACCAACAAATATCCTTGGGCCGCTACGGTCATAATTATCATAATGAGCTGCATCTTGCTCCATCTCCCATGCGTTACGGTAATAATGCTCATCAATCACCTCTGGTTTGCGGCTTTTAATTTCAAATCTTGCACCAAGGGGATCCCTTCCGCCTATTGTCGAAATGATCTGTAATTGCGGATACTTTGTTTTTATTGCATCATAGAACTGGGTAAAACGACCATCATAGCTTCCCGATTTGTCAAAACCATCCTCATTGCCCACTTCAATATATGTAAGCTTAAATGGTTCGGGATGCCCATCCTGCGCACGCTTTGCCCCCCATTTGGTGTTAATATCTCCAGTTACATATTCAATCTCTTCTAAAGCATCGTCAACAAATGGCTTTAAAAACGGACCGGCATCAATATGGTCGCCTTTAAGCGTATAGCCGGCATAAACTGCAAGTAAGGGTTCCATTTTCAAATCTTCGCACCATTCTAAAAACTCCAGCAAACCCATCCCATCAGATGAACGGTAACTCCAGCAACCGGCATGCCCCGGGCGTTCCTCAAGCTTCCCTAATGTATTTTTCCATGGAAAACGGGTAGAAAACCAGTCGCCCTCCAGGTAATTACCTCCCGGGAAACGCAGAAATGTAGGTTTCATATCTGCCATCAATTGCATAATATCGGTCCTGTTGCCATTAGGGCGATTATTAAAGGTAGGTGGAAATAATGAAACCAGGTTAAACCAGTAGGTGCCAGTATGGCTGGCAGAGATCACAAAACGGGCTTGTAAGGTTGGTTTAATATTATTACCGGTACTTAATTGTACCTCATACTTTTTCCATTCGCCTTTACTTAATGTAACAGGCGCCGAAGCATAGGTTACAGTACCATCATTATTTTTAATGCTTACAGTTAAAGGTCCGGCAGCCTCGTCTGTAGCTTTGGCATAAAACGAAGCTTTATAGGTGGTTTGCGGTTTTACCGGTATTCCCCAGTAACCTTCGTTAGCTATACCAACCCGTCCGCCATCTTTGGTCACATCAAGCTTTAAACAGGTACTTAGTGAAGCGTTAATGGCTTGCTTTTCATCCAGCTGAATATTTCCTTTTCCGCCCCCGTATTCCACTACTGCCCAATTATCAGGCGCTTTAGGATTGTCTTTAAAAACCCGGTTCCTTACCAGCTCTGCATACAGCCCGCCATCATAGGAGTGGTTGATCTCCTCTGTCATTAATCCATATAATTTTGAACTTACATCTACCCCATCTTTGCCCAGATCCAATGTTAATTTAACAGTTTGCGCATTCAGGCGCGCTGCAATAAAAAAGCACGATAGTGCAATGGAGATAAAAGTTACTTTTTTCATTTATCAATAGGTTGTTTTAGCACGCTAAAGAAATAGCGTTATTAAGTTTATTTTGGTTTGCCCCGACCTCTACCGGGGTTGATTTATTTTATAAATGTATAAAGAACAATTATATTTTCAGACAAAAAATTTGCATTTTTTTGTTCCTGAAAAAAAATGTGCCAAAAACAACCCGTTTAAACCTCGTATGATTACATAATGAAACAAATGACTCTTTATGCCCCATGTTAATTTCCAATAAACATAAGTGTTAAAATAACAATAATATTATATTATAAAGTAAAGCCAGGTTTTCTTCTTGCAAGGTTTTATTTGCTGCAGTTGGAGGCTATATTGAGGGTGATAGCACGGTTGTTTTAGTTATAAATGCAAGCTTGTTAAAAGTAAAATTTTAGCCTTAAACCATCGGATTATGTATTTTTTTAATTAAAGTAAGTATATTCGATGTGTGAAACGTTCCGCACTCATCATATTAACGGCCATTTACCTTTTATCCTGTGTGGGTATTGGGGTTAACCGTTTTTACTGCTGCGGTAAGCTGGCTTCGGTTACCTTTATCTATGGTGCAGCTGATAAGCAGGATCAAAAATCGTTAAGAAGCGAGAACTGCTGTAAAAACGAAAAACAATCTTTCAAGATCAAGGATACGCATGTAAGTGCCGATTCTTTTGTTTTTAATGAGCTATCACCTGTAATTCTTCCATTTCTCAATTCATGGAATCCGGCAGTTATTGTTAACGATCATAATCAAAATACCAGTTATCAAAGCAATGCCCCTCCGGGTAGCAGCGATATA
The DNA here is from genome assembly GCF_056400585.1 of Mucilaginibacter sp. P5_A6. Lineage (NCBI taxonomy): Bacteria > Pseudomonadati > Bacteroidota > Sphingobacteriia > Sphingobacteriales > Sphingobacteriaceae > Mucilaginibacter > Mucilaginibacter sp. P5_A6. The sequence goes on from NZ_JBFUKZ010000030.1 coordinate 25,464, forward strand.
CCTATTTATACCCGCAACTGTACTTACAGGATCTGACTTGTACCTTTTCTCTTTAGCCTTTACAATCTGTAGTCTGGCTAATCTTTAGATTGAAAATCCATCATCTTAATTTATAATCAACCCGCAGGGCTTATAACGTCTTGTGCCATTTATCCATTTTTAATTTTTTATAATCATGAAAAAAGTAATGCTGATGGCTATGGCCATTTTGTTTTCGGCTGCAACCGTATTTGCATCCCACTCAACTACAGCCGTTTCCGACACCACTAAAGCCAAAAAGGTTAAGCCTGTTAAAGTACAATACACCTGCACCATGCACCCAGAGGTATTGAGCGATAAACCCGGAAAATGCCCTAAATGCGGTATGGCTTTAGTAAAAAAGGAAACTGCTAAAAAGAAAGCTGCATCAATGAAAATGTAATTCATTTAATCCCGGTGCATGAGCACCGGGATTATCAAAACCATTAAGATGATTAATCAACTTATTACCCTGTCTTTAAAAAACAGGTATATTGTTTTGCTTATCGCGATTATGCTTTTTTGCTGGGGAGCCTACGCGGTTAAGGAAAACCCCATTGATGCCATCCCCGATCTTTCGGATAACCAGGTGATCGTATTCACCGAGTGGCAGGGCCGCAGCCCGCAGATCATGGAAGACCAGGTAACTTACCCGTTGGTGAGTAATTTACAGGGCATTCCAAAAGTAAAAGCTATACGCGCTACCTCCATGTTCGGGATGAGCTTTGTTTATATTGTTTTTGAGGATAAGGCCGATGTGTATTGGGTGCGAAGCCGGGTACTGGAACGGCTTAACTATGCTCAGCGTTTATTACCCAAAGGTATTACACCAACATTAGGGCCAGACGGAACCGGGGTGGGCCATATTTTGTGGTACACACTGGATGCAAAAGGGATTGACCTTGGCGAACAGAGGGCCTTGCAGGACTGGTATATTAAACTGGGGCTGCAAACAGTATCCGGCGTTAGTGAAGTGGCCTCATTCGGCGGCTTTCAAAAGCAATACCAGATCAATATAGACCCGCATAAACTCAACTATTACAATATTCCCTTATCGCAGGTACTTAAAGCGGTAAAAAGCAATAACAATGATGTGGGAGGCCGAAAGTTTGAAATGAATGGCACAGGTTATATCGTTCGCGGCCTGGGTTATATCAAGTCGTTACCCGATGTGGAGAATATTTCCGTCGGCGTTATTAAAACTGTTGCGGTGAGGGTAAAAGATATTGCCACCGTTCAAATGGGCGGCGATGAACGCTTAGGAATCTTTGACCAAAATGGTGAAGGCGAAGCCGTTGGCGGGATTGTGGTGATGCGGTATGGAGAAAATGCCGACAAGGTGATTCATGCGGTTAAGGATAAAATGAACGACATCCAAAAAGGCTTACCACCTGGTGTAAAATTCAGGATCGCCTATGACCGTAGCGAACTGATAGAAAATGCCATTGGCTCCGTTAAGCGTACGCTGATTGAGGAAATGATCACGGTATCCATTATTGTTATCCTGTTCCTGTTTAGCTGGCGAAGCGCCCTGAGTATTATTATACAGATACCTATTACCATAGCAGCCAGCTTTATACTGCTTAACGCTTTTGGCATATCATCTAATATCATGTCATTAACGGGCATCGCTTTAGCCATTGGGGTGATAGTAGATAACGGTATTGTGATGGTTGAAAACTCGCACCGGAATTTATCCATTGCACAAGAAAAAGAAAGATCATGACCGCAACAGAACGAATTAAAATCATAGAAGCATCCTGCAAACAAGTTGGCCGGGGCGTGTTCTTTTCTACGCTGATTATCGTTGCATCATTCCTGCCGGTATTTTTACTGGAAGGACAGGAAGGTAAACTGTTTGGCCCTCTGGCCTGGACTAAAACATTCATCCTCGCTATTGATGCAATCCTGGCGGTTACACTGGCGCCTGTGCTGATCTCCTTTTTTCTGAAAGGTAAATTAAGAACAGACGAGCATAACCCACTGAACCGTACACTGGAAAAGCTATACAGCCCAATACTGCACTGGTGCATTACCTGGCGCAAAACCACCATAGGCATTAACGTAATTGCATTACTCGTTAGCGTACCACTATTATTGAGTTTAGGCAGCGAATTTATGCCACCGCTTGACGAAGGTACAATCCTGTTTATGCCGGTTACCTTACCGGATATTTCCAATTCCGAAGCGAAGCAGCTTTTACAGGTACAGGACAGGATCATTAAAAGCATCCCCGAAGTTAAGAATGTGTTGGGTAAAGCCGGACGTGCCAATACAGCTACCGATAATTCGCCCATCAGCATGGTGGAAACTATTATCCTGTTAAAACCTGCCAGCGAATGGCGCAAGGGAATTAAAAAGGAAGATATCGTTAATGAGTTGAATGCCAAGCTACAGATACCCGGCGTAGTGAACGGCTGGACACAGCCAATCATCAATCGCATCAATATGCTTTCAACGGGTATACGTACCGATGTTGGATTGAAGGTATACGGGCAAAACCTGGATACTATTTATGCCTTATCCAACCAAATGAAACAGGCTCTGTTGGGTATCAACGGGGTAAAAGATCTGTATGTTGACCCCATTACAGGCGGCAAATACCTGGACATACAGGCGAATAAAGATGCCATTGGCAGGTATGGGTTAAGTGTAGATGATGTAAACCAGGTGGTAGAAAGCGCCCTGGGCGGCATGAACCTTACCCCAACCATTGAAGGGCGCAGGCGTTTCAGCGTAAACCTGCGTTTGGCGCAGGATTACAGGAGCAATTTAGACGAGATTAAACGTACACTGGTACAAACACCATCTTACGGTCCGGTGCCATTATCCTCTGTTGCCGATATCAGGATTAGCGATGGCCCGGCAATGATCCAGTCTGAAAATGCTTTATTACGCGGCACTGTATTGTTCAATGTTCGCGACCGGGACTTAGGAAGTACCGTGCAGGAAGCACAGAACAGATTAAACACGATGGTTAAATCACTGCCGAAGGGCTATTTTATTGAATGGAGCGGTCAGTATGAAAACCTGATCCGCGCGGAACATACGCTGAAATTAATTTTACCGGTGGTGTTCATTATCATATTCGCCTGCCTGTACTTTGCATTTCATTCTATCCGCGAAGCATTTTTTAGCCTTATCAGTATTCCGTTTGCGCTTATAGGCGGTGCTTACATGGTTTATTTTTTTGGCGTGCATTTATCAGTCGCTGTAGCCGTGGGCTTTATTGCCCTGTTCGGTATTGCTGTGGAAACCGGGATAGTTATGGTGATTTATTTGAACGATGCCATGCAGCAACTGGTTGCCTTAAAAGGCAATTCAAAAGAAACTATTACCAGGGAAGACCTGCGGGTTTATGTAATGAACGGCGCGGTTAAGCGCTTAAGGCCTAAACTCATGACCGTTTGTGTAGCCCTGTTTGGTTTGGTGCCTGTGCTTTGGGCAACCGGAACCGGCAGCGATGTGATGCTGCCAATTGTACTGCCGATGATTGGCGGTGTATTAACCTCTTCCACACATATTTTACTGGTTACCCCGCTAATCTTTTTGATGGTAAAGGAATACGAATTAAAGAAATATGGCAGGCTGGAAGTATTGGAGGTAAAGGAATAATATCATGAAAACGAAATATCAAATTATATATACCCTGCTGATTTGCCTTAGCTGCATAACAGTACAGGCGCAACGATTACCGCTGGATAGTGTCCTGGCACAAATTGCCGTTAACCCGGCTTTGCAGGCATATGATGCTAAGATCAGCTCTCAGGATGCTTATGCAACCGGGGCCAAAAGCCTGGATGCACCAAAGATTAGCGCGGGGCAATACCAGACGCCTTACCAGGCAAATCCAAACATGGGCTCTTTTATGATAAGTGGCGAGCAAACGTTCACCAACCCGGCCAAGCTCCGGGCCAAGGAGGATTATATGAAAGGAATATCGAAGGTAACGGCCGAGGAAAAAAATTGCCTGAAAAACCAGCTCGTTGCTCAGGCAAAGCAATATTATTACGAACGGGTGGTACTGGAAAAGAAACTGGCATTATTGCAGCATACGCAAAGCCTTTTTGAATATATGCTCAAGGATGCCAATATCCGGCTAACATATGGTAAAGAAAAGCTGAGTAATATTTACAAAGCCAAAGCAGACTTGTATGAACTGGATAACACCCGCGAACAGCTGAATAATGAGATCAGCCAAAAGAATATCATATTGAATACCCTGATGAACAGGGATAAACAAACTGTATTTATGGTGGATACTAATATTGTGTTGAAAGATTATGAATCGGCTATTACTGATACAGCTGCCCTTACAACAAACCGCAGTGATATTAAAGAGATAAGCCGAAACATTGAATTGCAGCAATTAAATGCCAAAATGGAATACAGCAAGCGTAAACCCGACTTTGGCATCCAGGCGGCACACATGCTCAGTTACGGCGGATATGCCAATCAATATGTTTTAATGGGCTCTGTTACCCTACCCATTGTCCCCTGGGCCTCTAAAGAATACAAGGCCAATCTAAAAGGTATCCGTTACGAAGTGGAGGAACTACAACAGAAAAGATCAGCCATACTCAACCAGGCACAAGGGCAATTAGCCGGTTTGAGAACAGATATGAGCAGTAAAAAAAGGCAGCTGAAAAACTATCAGCAAAACATTATTCCGGCGCTGCAAAATGCTTACAAAACAGCATTGCTTGCTTATGATCAAAATACAGGTGATCTGCCATCTGTACTCAACGGCATTAAAGAATTACAAATGGCAAGGATGTCGGCCTTAGATCGTTTACAGGAATTTTTAACCTTACAGGTAGCTTATGAAAGGGAATATGAAAAGTATTAAGCTAATATTGACAAGCCTACTGTTGAGCACTATGTTGCTCGCTGCTTGTTCTGATAAAAAAAAGCCTGCTATTATAACACAATCTTCGGGCGATGTAAAATACACCTGCCCTATGCACCCGCAGGTAATAGAAGATCATCCGGGCAGCTGCCCAATCTGTAGCATGACCCTGGTAAAAAAATCCGCCCAGGCCAGTGAGGGGGCGGGTATCAGCCTTAATACGGTTTTACAGCCGGTTAACAGCAATGTAATTTCTTCGGCCCGGGCAATTACACCCCGGCAAAAAGAAGTGACTACAGACATTTACGGTGATGGCTACCTGGATTTTGATACCCGGACATTTAATAACATCGCATCCCGCTTTTCGGGACGTATAGAAAAACTATACATCAAATATGCGTTCCAGGAAATACATGCCGGTCAGCACATTTTTGATATTTATAGTCCCGATATGGTAACCGCTCAACAGGAACTGATCTATCTTACAAAAAATTCAGTCCGGGAAACGGAGTTGATCAATGCGGCCCGGCAAAAACTATTGCTGCTGGGTATGACACAAGTACAGGTAAACCAGGTAATTAAAACAGGAAAAGCGTTTTACAGCTTCCCGGTTTATAGCCCTTATGAGGGGCATGTACATGATGTAGCGCACAGTCAAATGGCCGGAGTATCGGATACAAAACCACCGTCTGATTTTGCTAATAATTTGCCATTATCTACCAGGGAAGGCATGTATGTTGAAAAAGGACAAACCTTATTTAACGTAGTTAACCCGCACAGTTTATGGGCTGTTATAAAAATTGACAGGACGACTGTTTCCGGGTTAAAATTGAACCAGCGGGTGAAGATCAGTTTACCGGATATTCCGGGCAAAATGATCAATGGTAAAGTCAATTTTATTGAACCTGTTTTACAGGCTGGTGATAAAACCATCAGCATCCGGGTGTATATCAACAATATGGCCCATGCTTTAAAAGTAAACAGCCTGGTTAAGGCCACCGTACAAACCGGCACGAGCCACGGATTATGGATCCCCAGATCGGCATTGACTGATTTAGGCCTCACAAAAGTCGTCTGGCTAAAAAAAGGTCCCTCCTACCAGGCTCGCCAGGTTTTAACAGGTGCTGTAAACAACAATGATATACAAATTATAAAAGGCTTATCCGTAACAGACAGCCTTGCATCAAATGCCCAATATTTAACAGACAGTGAAAGTTTCATCAAAACACAAGGCAATGATTAATATAAAAAAACACTCTTCTGTATTAAAATCGGCCCGCATTCTATGTTATATAATTCTAATGGCTGTGCTATTTAGCGCCTGCGGGCAAAAAAACAAACCGCAAGTGGTTAAAACATCAAATAAAGCTTATTATACCTGTTCTATGCACCCGCAGGTACATGAGCAGCATGCGGGTAACTGCCCTATCTGTGGTATGAAACTGATTAAAGTGGAACTTACCGGTACCGGCAATAATACAGCTAACAAAATAACATTAACCGCAAGGCAAATCCAGCTGGCCGGTATTGCAACGGATACGGTAAAAGAACAAAATACCGGTAGCGAAAAAACAATCACCGGAACAGTAACTACGGATGAAAATAATGCAGCAGAACTTAGCGCACGGATAGCAGGCCGGATACAACAATTATATATCAGAACTGTTGGCGAAAAAATAGCCGTCGGTCAGCCCGTATATGCTATTTACAGCGAGGACTTACAGGAAGCTGAAAAGGAGTACCTGCTGGCCAGGCAACAGCAAAAGGTATTGCACAATCCGGATGTAGATTACAGGCAATTGATTGCCGCCGCAGAAAACAAGCTGCAATTATGGGGGCTGTCAAAAAGCCAGATCAATAGCCTGGCAACATCCGGCAAAGTATCAGCCACAACAACTATATTGAGCAGGATAGGCGGAACCGTTAGTGACATAGCTGTACATGAGGGCGATTATGTAACAGAAGGAATGACCATTTTGAAAACACAGGCATTAAACAATTTATGGGTACAGGCCCAGATCTATGCCGGCGAAACCGGAAACTATAAGCAAAACGACCAGGTAAGTATTGCCTTTCCTGATTTGGGGGGCCAGGTGATTAGCGGTAAGGTTGAATTTATCAACCCTGAACTATCGGATGCCTCGAAAGTTGATTTGGTGAGAATTAGCATTTCCAATGCACAGGGATTGATCCGGCCCGGCATGCTTGCCTATATTTCTGTCGCAAATGGGGATAACCGTTTATTGGCTGTACCTGCATCGGCTGTTTTATCAAATGGCAAAGGCAGCAAAGTTTGGGTTAAAAATACGGATGGTAGCTTTTCGCCAAGAGCTATTAAATCAGGCTCCGGAAACCAAAGCTATGTACCTGTTCTTTCGGGGTTAAATGCCGGGGAGGTGGTGGTAACTAATGGCGCCTACCTGTTAAACAGCGAAGCTATCTTTAAAAATGGCAATGAACAAATGGAAGAAATAAAAATGTAATTGCCAACAGTGCAAATAGTGTTGTTGAAAACAATAAAATTGATTATCAGGTTACAATAATTAACATGATGGCAAAAAAAATAATGCTTAATTCCGTAATTACGTGTCCGAATTGCGGCTATCAAAAAGAAGAGGAAATGCCGGTCAATGCGTGTCAGTATTTTTATACCTGTGAGCAATGTGAAGCTTATTTGAAACCTCGCCAGGGAGATTGTTGTGTTTTCTGTAGCTACGGATCGGTTAAATGCCCGCCTGTTCAGCTGGGAAATTCGTGTTGCGGCTAACCCACGGTAACTACCTCACCTCGTTAATCATATATTCGGTAAAAGATAATCCCTGTAGCCAATAACTATTTTTTATAGATATAAATATGATTATTGTGTTATTGCTCTTTCACACAATATCTTTGAGTCAAAATACCAGCTTGTAAATCATGAAATGGATAACCCGTGAACACCCTAAAATTGACCGCATCGCCTGCCCCTGGCTGATTAAACGGTTCATTGATGCAGAAGCGGAAATTGTCTATGTTCCCTTTGACCAGGTGATTATAAAGGCGAAGGAATTAAATGCTGTGCCGTTTGATCTGCCTGGTGTAGAATACAGCCATTACGAAGATCATTGCACTTTTGATTATTTTCTTAAAAAACATCAACTTAAAGATGTGGCTTTAGACCGGATGGCGGCAATCATCCGGGGGGCAGATACAGACCGGCACGATTTTGCACCACAGGCGGCAGGTTTATCGGCAATATTTATGGGTTTGTCCAAAAACATCACCGACGACTATGAACTATTGGAATTGGGCATGAAAGTGTATGACGGGCTTTACACCTGGGCCAAATATCTGCACCAACAAAAACATACACAGGCGCCGGTAGAAGGGCTTTTACTGGAGGTGTATCATAAGTACCTGAAAGAGGGGCATTCAAAAAAAGCACCCGAATGGACCAGGGAATTAAAAGAAATGATACAGGACCAGTTAGATACCAATTTAACGCTAAGCCTGCAACAGGCATCCGATGAACTGGAGATTAACCCCGCTTACTTATCAAGGGAGTTTTCAAAATACTTTGAGAACCTGTCTTTTGGGGAATATATCCGCAAAATGCGTATCGAAAAAGCGATGCACCTGATGGAGACTACCCAATATTCCCTAACAGAGATTGCTTACCTTACCGGCTTTTCCGACCAAAGCCATTTTACACGGATCTTTAAAAAACAGACAGGGCAATTACCTACCGTCTACAAAAAAAACATCCTGAAAAGTAAAACGGATACCAATAGTTAAATCCATACTATTCTCAGCACGAATGTTTAGTTAATATTGCATAAGCATCGCAATATCAACATGGAAACAGAGAAATTCAGCCGCCGGCAGGCCCTGCAGGCTTCAGCCGTATTAGGAACAGCCTTGCTGTTACCTGTTAATAAACTACTAGCTATTCCAATTGCCCAGGGCAAAACACCTGCCTTAACGGCCGAAGAAATGGCCGCCATTGACAGCGCTTTAGGCAAAAAGGGCAGTTACAAAGAAGCAGAAGCTGTTTACACAACCCCATTACCCAGGAACGACCTGAAAATGAAAATTAAGGGAGAACCGGTGCCCATTCCTTTTGGTTTTGGCGGTTGGGTATCATTCAAAAAAACGGTTGATGGTAAATCGGCCATGGTGATGAGTGATACGGTATTACAAATGGAAGAAGTCAATCCTTTGATCTCTGCTGCCCATGCAAATGGGCTGGAGATAGCTGCCATCCATAATCACTTCTTTTACGAGGAACCACGGATATTTTATATGCACATTCATGGTGTAGGTACAGTAGCTGAGCTGGCCAAAAAATATGCGGATACGATCAGGGACAGCAAACTTTTCCCCACTAATCAACCGGCTCCGTCCGCACCGTCTGCGGTTACCGGGAAAGAAAACTTTGATTTGCCTGCCCTGGACGCCATTGTAAAATATAAAGGTACAGTGAACGGCCCTACCTATAAATACACGGTTGGCAGAAGCGATCTGAAAGTAATAGCTATGGGCGTTGAAATGACCACCAATATCGGCCTGAACAGTTGGGCGTCTTTTGCCGGCAAACAGGATGATGCCCATATTGCAGGTGACATAGCTATGCTGCAAAGTGAAGTGAATGGCGTTATTAAAACCTTACGGGCGCATAACCTGGAAGTTGTGGCGGTGCACAACCATATGCTGGGTGATGATCCGCATATGATTTTCCTGCATTATTATGGCCGTGGCAATGCCGCGACTTTGGCACACGGTTTCCGGGCGGCATTGGATGTGCTGGGCCAAAAAGCCGATAAAATGGGTGGTATGAAAATGTAAACCAAACTGTTAAACTTTTAGCTTATGAAATGGATCACCCGTGAACGGCCGAAAATTGACCGTATTGCCTGTCCCTGGCTGATAAAAAACTTTGTTGACCCCAGGGCTGAATTTATTTTTGTGCCTAAAGAGGATGTGTTTGAAAAAGCAAAACTTTTAAATGCGATACCCTATGACATTGCGGGGGCAGAATATACGCACGAAGGTGAACGCTGCACATTTGATTATATCATCAAAAAACACAACCTAACCGATCCGGCTATCTTACAGATCGCGGAGATTGTAAGGGGTGCAGACACAGATAGGTTTAACCTGGCGCAGCAGGCAGCTGGTCTTTGGGCCATATCTGCAGGGTTATCTTATAACTTCAAAGATGACCATGAACAACTGGCCATCGGATTAATTATTTATGATGCCCTGTATAGCTGGGCCAAATATGTACAGGAAGAAAAACACACATGGAAGAACAATTAAACAAATACAAACCTGCCTATTCTTTGCTGGATATTACTAAATATTACCTGAAACTTGGCACCTGGGGTTTTGGCGGCCCAGTAGCTTTAGTTGGCTATATGCACCGCGACCTGGTTGAAAACAAAGGATGGCTAACTGAAGAAGAATATAAGGAAGGATTGGCACTGGCGCAGCTGGCCCCTGGCCCATTAGCTGCTCAGTTGGGTATTTATATTGGGTTTGTGCATTACGGGTTTATTGGCGCAACATTAACCGGGCTGGCTTTTGTATTGCCCTCTTTTATCATGGTGGTTTTATTAGGTATGGCTTACCAGCTTTTCGGTGGCTTAGCCTGGATGCAGGCGGTATTTTATGGAGTAGGCGCTGCAGTTATCGGTATTATTGCGATGAGCGCTTATAAGCTTACTGTAAAATCCATCAGCAAGCTGGAGATAACAGCCATAAAATCCAAATGGTTATTATGGCTGTTTTATATTGCGGGGATTGTTATAACAGTTATTACTGAAAGAGAAGAAATAATACTATTCCTGGCCTGTGGTATTTTGTATATGCTGATCAAAGCTCCACCGCAATGGATCAAAAAACCTGCGGTATTACCCACCGGAATTTTAATCAGTACCGGCTTTTGGAAATATGAGGGCAAAACATTGCAGGAGATTGCCTGGTTCTTTGCCAAAGCCGGGGCCTTTGTATTCGGCAGCGGGCTTGCTATCGTGCCTTTTTTGCATGGCGGGGTAGTTAAAGAATTTGGCTGGTTAACAGAGCATCAATTTGTGGATGCTGTGGCTGTAGCAATGATCACACCGGGGCCTGTCGTAATTACAGTAGGATTCATAGGATATTTAGTCGCCGGTTTTCCGGGTGCTGCCGTAGCTGCTTTAGCCACTTTCCTGCCGTGTTATTTATTCACCGTAGCGCTGGCACCCTCATTTAAAAAAATCGCCAAAAATGCCAGCATTAAAGCTTTTGTAGACGGAATAACCGCATCAGTTATCGGGGCATTGGTTGGCTCTGTTATTATAATTGGATTACGTTCTATTGTGGATGCCCCTACTGCATTGATTGCAATAGCCGCGGTATTGGCCTTACTATATGTTAAAAAAATGCAAGAACCCTATATCATCGGCATCGCAGCGATAATTGGCGTATTGATTAAAACCTTATAACTATTGTATGACAGATATATTCTGAATCTGCGCCGATGGTCACCATAAAAACAATATTACTCTGAATGGAGATGCCAGCAAATGTTTCAATTAAACTAAAGCCTGATTACTAATCCCGTAACCGTACTGCCTGCGCGTAAGCCCCGGCAGCAAGTATAGATGGCTTATCGGCTTTTGAAAGATCACCGCCATCTATCTTGATATTATGGCTTTCCTTACCTTCTACCTGTAACACATTTGCCACGGGAGTTAGCACACGCAGGGCACTTATTAAAACATCACGTGTGTTAATGAAACGCAATAACGATTCGGCATCTTTTTGTCCCTGTGCGCTTAAGCCGTTCACGGCAACGTCTTCTACGTTATCCAGGATCAAAGCCGGTCGCATATCCGGGCTGGCCATTGTTAACCGGATATTGTGAAGCGTTAATCCACGCACATTGCGCGCATATATTCCGTAGGCCGGCGGAATACCGATCTGGTAATATTCTCCCGCAATTTTTGGAACATCCCTTACCGCTGCGTGCTCAACTGTGCCACCACCCGGAAAAGTAATATGTACATCATTAAAGGAAATGTTCTCTAAAAATCCCTTATCCACACCATTCAGTACAACGCATGAAAATATCTCACCCGGGTTATACTTGCTCGCGAACTCCGCATCGCGAAGCGGAACTGGTTTTACTACTGTGGCGTGAATATTATTAAAAGAAATGTTCCGGATAATTCCGGGAGTAGCAATTTCTTTGTTCTCGCTTGATGACCGCACATTACCCAGGCCTATAGAAATGGGTCCTGTTACATCCTTCATCACCAGGTTTGAAAATGAAATGTTTTCAAACCTTGATCCGGGCGAGCAACGCATTTTTATAGGGCATCCATAGGTTTCATAAATAAGACAATTAGAAACGGTGATATTTTCGGCCTCGCCGCCTCCAAAACGGAACACCGACCATCGGGTGCTAAAGGAGCAATCGGATATGGTTACAAACTTACAACTGCCAAATAAAGCGCAGGCATCATCCTGGCATTGTACATCGCAGTTACTAACATGCACATAGGTACTGCCAATAAAATGAAAGCCATCGTTATTATGCACCACCTTACCGCGAATATATAACCCTTCGAGTTTTACATAAGAGCAAAGACAAACCCGCACCGAATGATAAGCACTGTTAATGAGCGAAATATCACGAACAGTTAGGTTTTTACATTGATAAAAAAGTAAATGGTATGGGCGATGATTACCTGTAATCCCAGCCGGAGGTAACACGCCCTTGGTATCACTGCGAAATTGCGCGCCCTGCCCGTCAATAATACCATTGCCTTCAATTGTAATATTATCGGCATTGACAGCAAATATCAGCCCCACATTCCCATCGTTCATTGTCCACCCGCTGTCAAGTGGAATAACGTCACTGGCGTGGTACTGTTTGCCATCGGCGCTGCCTAACAGTTTCCCTTGTGCAACTATGTGCAGTGTAACATTACTTTTTAACTCAATGGTTCCAATAACAAATACACCCGCGGGTACCAAAACCGTACCACCATGGTCTTTATTACAGGTATCAATTGCCAATTGCACAGCTGCTGTATCCAGTGTTTTTCCGTCGCCTTTTGCTCCAAAATCACGGATGTTGTAAATGCGTGCACCTGTATCGTTGCCTGTTTTTTCTATCGAATTTGATCGCTCAGAACCAAACGCATTTGATGTAAAAGCCATTAAGCCTGTACCTATAGATACCTTACCCATTGCTCCCAGCCAATTGCGACGGGATACTGTTTTATCATCCGGATTTATCATCAGTTACTCAATTTTAGTTTGTTAAAATAACCCATTGCGACGGGAAAAACCCGCCGCAACAGGAGTTAAAGTAGGTTAGTATTATTTAGTTTGATAGAAAAGTACCCTGTCAATTACCTGTATGGCGCCGTTTACGGGCAAAATATTGCTTGTTCGTACACTTACATAACCCACAGAATTTGAGAAATCATTTAACCGCATGGTAAAATTCTGATCGTCGTTAACACGCAGTGTCATCACCGAGGTGGGATTTAACGGATCATAATTTAATGGCTGAAGCGTAGTGGCAATCACGTTGCCGGGCGTTAAATTATTAAATGAGTATGCTCCCTGAACAATTAAATACAACAGGTAGTTTTTTACCTGTTCTTTAGGGTAATCGCTCCACTTTTTGCCTGGCACACCATTTACCAGGTATTTCCCCCAATAACAATCAGCAGTTATAGTGGGTACTTTATTCACCAGGGTTGTTCTGTAAATGGCATCGTTATGCAATAGTATAAATGTACAATTGGTTTTAATATACAGGTTTGTATCTATCCCCGAATACTCAATAGCCTGCCGCATCAGTTTAAAAATGGTATCCTTGCCGGCAAAATTGTAACTGCGGTCCTTAATATACTGCCAGGTGGTTTTATCAATATGCGGATCCAGCACATAGGGATGATAATCAGCATTTTCCTGTAATTTTAATCCAGCCAGATTACAGCCGACCATGCTTATTACAAGGCCTGCAAAAGCAAACCATAAACATGTTTGTTTTATCTTTTTCATTTTGATATTTTTTTTAAAATGCTATCTGATTGATTAATAAGGTGGATTTTGAGTTAGTTTGGTATTGGCGTTTAATACGTTTTGATTGATGGGCCAGAATACCTTTCTTGGGTCGCCAAAACCGGTAGACGGAAACCCTTTTAACAATTGCCTGGTCTTAATCACCGGATCCATCGTGCTGATGACGATGTCATTCCTCTGCAAATCAAACCAGCGTTTAGCTTCGCAGAAAAACTCCAGCTGTCTTTCCCGCAAGATTCCGTTGGCATTAACAGGACTGCCATAAAGCATAGCATCCGCATTGGCAAAATCACTTGCCTGGTAGGCTGGCAAGCCCGCCCGGGTATGTACCTTATTCAGGTAAAGCAGCGCATTGGCCAGGTCGCCTGTTCTGTTTAATGCCTCGGCCCGTAAAAGGTAAATATCAGCCAGGCGATATAGTGGAAAATACAGATTTGCCTGCGGGGAGGTAGGATAAATCTGATTACCGTTCTTATCCAGGTTGGGCGCATAGTACTTTAATATTTTATCGTGATTGTTTACCTTAAAATCAATACTTTGAGCACCCCTGATATCAGCGGTTGTTGTGGTATAGTATGCCCACAACGGAGGATCGACAGCAAAATCACTATTGGTATCACCGGCCCCTATCTCCTGCGAGGTTTTATTGCCGCCATCAACCGTAAAATCCCAGTTTAAACTCCAGATGTTCTCTTTGGTATTTGTTGGGGCGATAAAGTTATTTTTCCAGTTAGCAGTAGTTTCCAGGCTATAGCGGTTTAGCTTGAATAGGTTGTCGCACCACAACAAAGCATTGGTATAATCATGGTTGTACATGTAAACATCCATTAACATGGCTGCAATACCACCTGAATTTAAATTCCATACTACCGCGGCTGTGTGGTCAGACAGGTCATAGGCCTTAAGCAGATCGGGCAGGATAACATTTTTTACAATATCTGCCGCGGGTGTTACACCCTTGTAAGGATCTGTATTCAGATCTTCATAAGGCTCTGTCCATACAGGTACATTTCCCCAAAGCCTTATAAGCCAGAAATAACAATATGCCCTTATTCCCAAAGCTTGCGCCTGCAGGTCTTTTGACAAAACAGGATCAATACCCTCAATAGCAGGGATATATTTTATGGCAAAATTAGCCCGGCCTATTGCAGCATATATCAGCGTCCAATCGGCCCCGGTGGTGGTAGGCGTTAATACGTTTATTGCCAGGGGCAGGCCATCATTATAGGTAGGGTGAAAAGTAAGATTATCGCTCCGGCCATCGCCCCAATAAATATACTGGGTGTTAAACATATCCTGAATTCCATCATATATCCCCGCTATACCTGCCTTGGCATCATCAGATGTTTTCCAAAATTTACTACTTGCCAGCTGACTTTTTGGAGGCTGTTCCAACAGCTTTTTACAGCTAAACAACGAAATGGAGAGCATCAAAAAAGCAACATTTAATATTTTTTTCATGATTAAATTCATTAGAAATTAACATTTATTCCAAAACCAAATTCGCGCCTGCGTGGATAACGGCCACTATCATTACCCGGCGTTAAGGCCGAGCTTGAAGAAAATTCAGGGTCGTACCAGGAGTAGTTTGTCCAGGTGAGCAGGTTTGCGCCATACATATAAGCCCCAATATTTTTCAGTTTAATGCGCGAGGCTATCTTTGCCGGCAGGTTGTAGGTGAACTTTGCATAACTAAGCCTGATGAACGAAGTATTTTCCAGGAACCTGGTTTGCGTGCCCGGAAAATTCGCGGTTGAGTTTTTGCGGCCCATGTAGGGTATATTTGTAATATCCCCCTGCTGTTTCCATGAATTATAAGTAGTATTGTTATCGGCAACAATGCCTGATGTAGCCAGGTTATTTAATGTTTGCCTTGGACTATCATAGGCTTCGCCGCCCCAGGTGGTATTAAGCGTAAACGATAAACTAAATTGTTTATAAGTAAACGTGTTAATGATGGCTCCATAAAATGACGGCTGCGCATTGCCAATTATCTGCCGGTCATTAGCATCAATCACACTATCCTTTTTAACATTGTCAAATATCATATCGCCGCCCAGCAGTAAAGCGCCGCCCGCGTACATATGGTGCACGGTACCTGTATAGGTGTTACCATTCAGCACATAGCCCGAAGCAGTTTTACCATCGGCAGAAACGCCTACCGGGGTCAGCCTGTTCCAATTACCGTCATAAGCATTTGATGCATCGTACTGGTAAACCCCCTGTCCCTTATATCCGTAAAAATCGCCGATCTTTCCACCCTCCTGAACCAGGTAGGTAGCGCCTCCCGAGGTAGCCAAAAATGACTGATGATTGTAAAGGCTCTTGACCTTATTGCGCTCAACAGATAAGGTGGCATTAATATTCCAGGTGAATTTTTTACTGGCAACAGGCGTTGCGTTCACAGAAAACTCCCATCCTTTATTGGTAACATCGCCAACATTTACATATACAGTAGTAAAGCCCGTCTCCACGGGGATATTGCGCTGATAAAGCAGGTTTTTAGTTACCTTTTGATAATAATCGGCGGTTATATTCAGGCGGGAATTAAAGAATTGCAGATCTAACCCCAGGCCTTTCTGAATATTGCTTTCCCACTTTAATTGCGAGTTTCCGAACTGGTTACTTAAAACCACCCCGTTTACCGCATTGTAAAAGGACGATCCAAAAGTATAGATTAACAAATTGGAGTTGGCCGGGATACGATCGTTACCCACCTGCCCATAATTTACTCTCAACTTGGCATCGCCCAGGAATTTTTTTGACCAGTCCATGAACGATTCGTCGGAGAAACGCCAGGCGGCAGATGAGCCATAAAAATTACCGAATTGATTGGATGAACCAAATTTTGATGAACCGTCCCTGCGGTAAACCGCACTAAATATATACCGGCTTTTATAGTTGTAACCTACGCGGGTGTAAAATGATTCGCGGCTGGTTGATCCGGCATCGGTACCAGTATTGGTTTGGTCAATAATACCATACACATTTGAAGTGTAGATAGTTTCGTTGGCAGAGTTCGACCCGGCTATTTTAAAACTATTGTTCTGCGTTTTCTCGGCACTTACCCCTGCCACAGCAGATATGGAATGGTTTTGGCCAAATGTTTTATTATAATTTAAAAATCCCTGGTATGCCCAGTTGGTGTTAAGGGCAAAACTTTCCCTCCCCGAATTAACCGTGGGGCTGGCGCTGCTCAATAGTTTAGGGTCAAAGAAAACATTGTGCGGCGTTGATAAACCAAAATCAAAGTTATTGGTTAAACGCAAATCTTTACTAATGGTATAATCTACCTGGTTAAACAAATCGCCGGTATACGTACTGGTAACATTAACCTCGAGCAAGGCTACCGATAACTGGTTGCGGCGCCCGCTAATGTAGCCGGTTAAGGTACCATCTGGATAATACAAAGCTAAATTTGACGGCCGCTGAAATGCCTGGTTAATGGTATTACCCTCATTAATGTTATTGTTGGTATTATAACCAAAGGATAAACGGTTGCTGTATTTAAACCTTGGCGACACCTGGTAATCCAAATTAAAACGGGCCTGCAGTGTTTTTGAGTAGCTGTTAACTATCAAACCTTCATCATTAATATACCTTATACTTGAATAATATTGAACACTTTTTTCGCCTCCGCTAACACCAAAATCAAGAATATCTCTTTTGGCTGTTTGGGTAATTACGCTCTGGTTATCATTGTCTGAGTTAAAAACCACATTTAATGAATCGTTTGTGGTAGTTGGTTTATCGGGACTGTTACCATTATATAAATTTCTTTCAACACGCAGATCCTGTGAATTTGGCTGCTCCAGCTTGTGAGCCATTACACCAAAAATGCGGGCATATTGAGCGTTAATAAGCGGCTTACCGGCCTGCCCCCGTTTAGTGGTTATTAATATAACACCATTGGCAGCCTGTGAACCATAAATAGCCGCCGACGCGGCATCTTTTAATACCTCAATAGATTGTATGTCGTTAGGGTTCACATTATCCGCGCTTTGGCTTAAAATACCATCAATTACAAACAGAGGTGAGTTACCCGCGCTTGAAAAGGTTGATCCGCCGCGTATTTGGATGGAGCCGGTTGCCCCAGGCTCGCCCGAATCGTTTATTACCAGTACGCCAGATGCCTGCGACTGTAAAGCATCAATCAGGTTGATAGGATGGCGTTCCTCAATCTGCTTGGCGGTAACCGTTGATATAGCCCCGGTTAAATCGCGCTTTACTACCGATTGACCGTAACCGGTTACCACTACCTCGTTTAGGTCGGTAGCTGACTCCTTTAGTATCACGTTGATGGTTTTGCGGTCGCCAACCGTTACTTCAGTTGAAACATAGCCGATAAACGAGAACATCAACACGGCATTGTTATCCGGCACATTGATTGTAAATTTCCCGTCAGGATCAGTTATAACCCCTGTTTGAGCGCCCTTTATTCTTATGCTTACACCAGGTAGCGGACCACCTTTATTATCCGTTACCCGCCCGGTAACGGGTTGTATAGGCACCTGTAATCTTTTGTCAGAAATTATAATCAGGTTGTTACTACCCAGTTTATATATAAGATCTGTTTTAGTTAATAATATGTCCATTACCTCGTTTATCGAAGCATTATTAAGGATCACATTACCAATATGCTTTGCATTTAAGGCATCATCATTATAAACAAAACGGTAACTGCTTGTTTTTTCAATTTCAGTGAGCGCTTTTTTTATGGAAACATCATGGAGGTTAATATTAACTTTATCCTGGGCGTAGCCTTTTGCAAAAACCTGAAATGCAGATATAATTATCAGGATTAGGATACACTTTGTCATGAGTAATATTTTTAATAGGCATTGCAACCGCATATTACTTATGCGGCAAGCATTTTTTTTCATAATTTAGTATTTAGGTTACTTTAATTATTGGTTTAAGAAGACTCGTAGTTGTGGTACCAATTATTGCGGGGAATGCGACAACATTCTCCGCTTTTTTGGTTTAATAATTTTATGGTTCAAATTTTATCATACGCATATTTTTAGGTTAAACATTTTGGGTTAGTAAATAACCACCTCTTTATTATCTATCAAAAAGTTAAAATTGCTGGTTGCCCTAAGCGCCTCCAAAGCTGTACTTAGCGACTCTGTTGCGAATTTTCCGCTAAATCTTTTTTCCTTTAACTGAGTATTTTTAAATGAGATGGAAACACCATACCATCTTTCCATTTTTTTTGCAACCTCATCAAAATATTCATTATCAAATACCAGTTTATTTTCCAGCCATTGCGCTTCTGATGGCAAAGAATCGGTTTTTGTGGTATGCAGGGTACTTAGGGTAATAAGGGCATCGCCTTCATTGCTATGAGACCCTTTTTTGTTAAGAATGGTTAATTTTTCGGAGGGTTTTAATATAATCCGGTGATCGGATCCCGAAGTTGTGGTTAATTCTATTCTTCCCCGGATTAGTGATGTTTCAGAAACATTATCATTTGCATAAGAACGAACATTAAAGGCAGTGCCCAGTACTTTTATGCGCATTGTAGCAGTATTTACAATAAACGGATGTTCAGCATCCTTCACAACGTCAAAAAAAGCTTCGCCGGTTAAGCGTATTTCCCTGTATTTGCTGCCGTAATTTGTTTTATAAAAAATTTCGCTGCCGGCATTAAGCCAAACCTTAGTACCATCAGGCAATACAATCTTGCTGACATTTGCTCTCGCCGCTGTAATTTGGTAGTTTTTAACATTATAACTACCGGAGTAATTTTTCCAATAGAAAAAAGACAGCAGGCCAAAAACCAAAACGGCCGCTGCCATAAGCGCCGGAATAAATCTTAGCCTCATAGTGCCAACTGGCAGGTCTGCCTCGTTCGCAGGGCCTTGAAAAGTATCATCCTGGGTATCACCAGCTTCGAGTTTACTTTCGAGTTTGTCCCATTTTTGCTGAAGTTTATATGGAATAAAACGGGGCGGCTGATTGGGATTTTGCCGCCACATAGCCTCCAATATCTGAATGGAATAAACATCAGCCCAGGGCTGTTTTAGCAACTGATGTAGCTGACGAAGCTCTTCGGGGGTAGCCTCATTATTAAGTTTTTTTCCAACAAGTGTCCAAATAGTGTCCTGATCCATTTTTTTGCTTCAGTAACAAGGACAGGAGAAAATGAAAACACCCCAGTGAAAAAATGAAATTAATTTGAGGACGCTTTTTTTATTGCTCTTTTATGGTGATCTGGTGAGGCAGAAATTGCAGCGGCTATTCTTTTCAGGGCGTTATTCATATGATATTCAACGGTTTTAACAGAGATATTTAATATCTCAGCCACCTTCCGGTATTTGAGGCTATCCTCTTTAACAAGTTTAAATACTATTTTGCATTCATCAGGTAACCGTTGAATGGTGTAATTAATAATTTTTGCAAGTTCATCGGTAATTAACACATCCTCAACAGAACCGCTCATATCCTTAAGCTCAAAACTAACAGATTCTATATCAACGCAGGTTATGCGATTTGTTAAATTATAATTGATGGCCCTGTTTTTAACGGCTACATATAAATAAACCGTTAAATTGCTCACTTCGGTTAGCCGGGCCCGGTTTGACCATATTTTCACAAATACGTCATCCACAATCTCCTCTCCCACCTCTGTCAATCTCACAAATGAGCAGGCTAATTTTAGCAGTCTTTCATAATATAAAAAATAAATCTTTTTAAAGGATGCCAGATCATTATCATGCGCAACTTTTAATAACAGATCTTTAATGTCAATATTTAACATCTTTCATTAGGTTTTGATATGCGCATTTGCGGTTGGGAAATGCTTATAATTAGTTACGCTAAATTTAGTGGAGAAAAACAAGGCAGAAGTAAACTATAATGTCTTATTACTAACCTGTTTTTACAATTTGCACTATTGTGCAATGCCTTAGGTTAACACCACGCAAAATAATCTCTTAAAAAAATCACGAAAAAAAATTGCGTAGTTAAATAACTACATTTATATTTGTAGTCAAATAGCTACACGATGAACTTAAGACGAGACGTATTTCAAGCCATAGCCGACCCGACAAGAAGGGCTATACTGCTGTTGGTAGCTTCGCAATCCATGACAGCAGGTGCAATAGCCTCGAATTTTAACACAGCAAGACCCACAGTTTCAAAACACCTGCAAATACTAACCGAGTGCGAATTGCTTAAACAAGACCAAAACGGCAGGGAGATTTACTATCATAGTAACGCAAAAAAAATGAAAGAAATAGCAGACTTTATTGAACCATTCCGCAACATGTGGGATGACAGGTTTAATAAATTGGAAACCATAATGAAAAACTACCAATCAAAAAAATAATATAATATGGAACGAAAAACAAAGATCGATGCTGAAGATGGCAAACAGGAATTAGTAATAACCAGGGAATTTGATTTGCCATTGGAATTACTATTTAAAGCTTATGCAGAGCCCGAAATTGTTGAGCAATGGATGGGGACGAAAGTGCTGAAACTCGAAAATAAAAAGCACGGCGGCTGGCAATTTGAAACCACAGATGCTCAGGGAAATGTGGTATTCCGGGCCAATGGAGTAATCCACGAATTTGTTCCCGACCGGAAAATCACACGGACATTTGAAATGGAGAACACAACTTTTCCCATTCAGCTTGAGTTCCTGGAATTTGAACACCTCACTCATGATACAAGCAAACTCAATATACATATAGTATATAAATCAGTTGCAGACAGGGACCGGATGCTGCAACTACCTTTTGCCCAGGGCATGAATATGGCACATAACCGATTACAAAACATAGTAAGCAAATTAAAATAACACCTTATGACAAAGCGAAACAAAATTATCTATTGGGTTTCTACCATCTGGCTTGCATTAGGAATGCTATCAACCGGAGCAGTACAGTTATTCAAAGCGAAAGCGGGATCTGGAGGAGTAGATAGTATAACGCATTTGGGTTATCCTGTCTATTTTTTAACAATATTAGGCGTTTGGAAAGTTTTAGGGGTTGTAACAGTCCTTATTCCTAAATTGGCTTTACTGAAGGAATGGGCTTATGCCGGTTTTTTCTTTGCCATGTCGGGAGCGATATTTTCACACATAGCATCTGGAAATCCCGTTAATGAAATATTTCCTTCGTTGTTATTGCTGATCCTTGCTATGGTATCGTGGTATTTCAGGCCCGGTGAAAGAAAAATTATTTCAGTTAACTTTAATAAATAAATAACATGAATCCTAAATTGTCAGCAGAACAACGTGAAGAACTACTCAAAGTATTGAAAGCTCGTTTTGAGAAAAATATGAGCCGCCATGATGGTCTTGAATGGGCTAATGTACAAGCAAAACTTGAAACTAATAGCGAAAAATTGTGGTCGCTAAATGAAATGGAAAGAACCGGCGGCGAACCGGATATTGTTGGTTATGATAAAAAAACAGGCGAATACATTTTTTTTGATTGTTCAGCCGAAAGTCCTAAAGGCCGCAGAAGTCTTTGTTACGACCGCGAAGCGCATGAGGCAAGGAAAGAATTTAAACCAGAAAATAACGCCATTGATATGGCAGCTGCCATCAATATTGAGCTTTTATCGGAAGAACAATACCGGGAGTTGCAGAAACTTGGAAAGTTCGATTTAAAAACATCCAGCTGGATAAAAACTCCCGCCGATATCAGGAAACTTGGCGGGGCTATCTTTTGCGATCGTCGGTACGACACTGTTTTTGTTTATCATAACGGAGCAGAATCCTATTACGCCGCCAGGGGTTTCCGCGGCTCGCTAAAGGTTTAATTTTTTATTGATAGTTAATTAACTAAGACCAAGAGTATCATGAATCCTAAGGTTGATTTTTATTTTAACAAAGCCAAAACGTGGCAGGAAGAAATTGAACAATTGAGAATGATCGTTCTTGACTGTGGACTAACCGAAGAATTGAAGTGGGGTGTTCCTTGTTACACGTTTCAGACAAGTAACATAGTGTTAATACATGTGTTTAAAGAATACTGTGCGCTTTTGTTTTTCAAAGGCGCCTTGTTAAATGATGCTAATGGTATCCTGATCCAACAAACGGAGAATGTGCAGGCGGCGCGCCAGATCAGGTTCACCAATGTTGGGGAAATAATTGAGATGAAACCGATCCTGAAAGCCTATATTTTTGAAGCCATTGAAGTGGAAAAAGCCGGTTTAAAAGTGGATTTAAAAAAGACTGCAGAATTCGCAGTTTCCGAAGAGTTTCAAAATAAATTAGAGGAGATGCCTGCCCTGAAAACCGCTTTTGATGCATTAACACCAGGACGGCAAAGAGCTTACATGCTACATTTTTCTGCACCCAAACAATCCAAAACCCGGGAAGCAAGGGTTGAAAAACATATTCCGCAAATTCTTAATGGAAAGGGGTTAAATGATTAGTAAATTCGATGAGAAAATAAATCCGGCATAACCTCAGTTTTTTTTAAAAGCTCCCCTTCATTGTGCACTGAAAATGCGAAACCAGTATCAAACATAATAATAATCAAAATGGCCGAAATAAAAACAAAACCAACTTCCGCAAGTGTTGAGGAATTTATCAATAGCGTTGAGGGTGAACAAAAACGAAAAGATAGTTTTGTGATTTTGGAAATGATGAAAAAAGCAATCGGGGAAGAGCCGACAATGTGGGGCAGTTCACTCATCGGTTTTGGGAATGTAAGAATAAAAAGCGCCGCCACCGGTAGAGAAGTGGATTGGATCCGGATAGGTTTCGCTCCCCGTAAAGCGAATCTGTCGTTATACATCAGCGGAAATATTAACCAGCAGTATGCCGCTGCGCTTAAAAAGCTGGGGAAGCATAAAACTGGTGTTGGTTGCCTCTACATAAATAAGTTGGAGGATATCGATTTGAAAGTTCTGAAGGAAATAATAGATGCTTCATTAAAACGAGGATACTTTGATAAATGAGGCAGCTCCTTTCAAAATAAATTAGAGGATATGTCTGCCCTGAAAGCCGCTCGAACCTCGTTTTGGCAGAAATCTACCTGGCCCTGCTAAATTTTGCCAAATCAGGAGCAGACCGATGCCTACCGTGAGCTGCCATCATCACTGGCTCATGATAACGCGTAACGCACCTTATTCCCATTTTTAAAGGCGAAGAAAACGTAGTCACTAATCTCCGGAGCTTTCCTATTATCATTCGAGTGGAGCGATCTGAAAATCCGGATGCCGCTGATTTGAAGTTACCTGCCGGATAAAAAATTGGATGTGATTGGATCCCCAAAAACAATCGTTTTTACTGTATTTAACGATAGATAAATCGCATGCCTTTCCTCTACGAAAATTCACGCTCAATTTGTTTGAATATTGTACTTTTTGGTTTGAATATTGTAATCTATTGCATTATCAATTGCCTATCTTTATTATGTATTTCAATGTACTCCAAAAACTTATACATATGGATAGGTTAACCATTTCTATTAACGGAAAGCAGCAGGAGGTGAATGCTGATCCTAATATGCCCCTGCTTTGGGTCATTCGTGATCTGTTAGGACTCACCGGCACCAAATTTGGCTGTGGCGTAGCGCAATGCGGCGCTTGTACTGTTCACCTGAACGGTGAAGCCGTACGTTCCTGTGTAACCAAAGTAAGCCGTGCTGCCGGGCAGCAGGTGACAACCATCGAGGGACTTTCAAAGGGTAATGACCACCCGTTGCAAATAGCATGGGCCGAATTTGATGTACCGCAATGCGGCTACTGCCAGTCGGGACAACTGATGTCGGCTGCGGTATTGCTGCGGGAGAACCCCAACCCTACTGACCAGGATATTGATGATGCCATGTCTGGCAATATTTGCCGTTGCGGTACTTATCCGCGAATAAGGGCCGCTATCCATAAAGCTGCGAAATTGCAGCGGGAAGGAGTAAAATCATGAACCGCCGTAGCTTTATACAATCAGGTGCCGTTTTGGGCGGAGGACTGCTCATTTCATTTACCATACCACAGGCCAATAAACTGGCAACGCTGGGTAAAACAGCTGGGGACGCGAGCTTCGCACCGAATGCTTTTTTAAACATTGCCACCGATAATACCATTACGGTTATTCTCAGCCACGTAGAAATGGGCCAGGGCATCTGGACCACGCTCCCGATGATCCTGGCTGATGAACTGGATGTAGATTTAAACCAGATAACCATTAAACACAGTGGTGTCAGCAAAGCTTATAACCATACGATCTACGGTGTTCAGATCACCGGTGGCTCCAGTTCCACCTGGTCGGAGTTTGACAGGTACCGCAATGCAGGTGCAACCGCCCGCATATTACTAACACAGGCGGCGGCTAAACGCTCAGGAGTTGCCATCGGGAATTGCAAAACAGAAAAAGGCCTTGTTATTGCCGGAGACAAGAAATATACCTACGGCGAACTGGCAGCAGAAGCCGCACTATTACCTGTTCCCGAGAAGGTTCCTTTACGGCCGAAAACAGAATGGAAATACATTGGCAAAGGCGCCAACCGCATGGATGCGGCCGTGAAAACTAATGGAGAAGCTAAGTTTGGTATGGATATCCAGTTTCCGGGCTTGCTAACCGCCGTGGTAGCTCACGCACCTGTTTTTGGTGGCAAAGTAAAGTCGTATGATGCTTCCAAAGCCAAGGCCGTTCCCGGTGTAAGACAGGTGGTACAGATCCCAACGGGTGTTGCAGTAATCGCCGATCATTTTTGGGCGGCACAGCAGGGGCGCAAGGCCCTGCTGGTAACCTGGGATAACGGAACCGGTGCTGATTTATTCACAACCAAACAAACTGATTTATATAAGAAGCTGGCAGCTACCGATGGACTGGCGGCCCAGCAAAAAGGAAATGCCGCAGCGGGCTTAACTAAAGCAAACAAAGTAATTTCATCTCAATACGTATTCCCATACCTGGCACATGCCCCTATGGAGCCTATGAATTGCACCGTAAACCTGCAAAAAGATAGCTGTGAAATATGGACCGGAACGCAGTTGCCTGGAGTTGATCAGGCAGCTGCCGCTAAAATATTGAACATGAAGCCTGAACAGGTAAAGATAAATGTTGCTTTCCTGGGCGGCGGTTTTGGTCGCCGGGCTACGCCAACCTCCGACTTTGTGACCGAAGCCGTTCATATTGCCAAAGCCAGTGGTAAGCCGGTGAAAATGGTATGGACACGCGAAGATGATATGAAGGGTGGTTATTACCGCGGGTTTTGTGTGCATGATGTTAAGGTTGGTTTAAATGAGCAGGGATTGCCTGTTGCCTGGAAGCACAACCTGGTAGGGCAATCTATTATGGCTGGCGCCCCAATGTTTGGGCCACCACCGCCGATAGATGATACATCTGTAGAAGGGGTTAAAGGATCACCTTATATTGCCGGGATACCTGATCATTACATAGGACTGCATACCACCAAAGAAGTAGTACCTATCCTTTGGTTCCGTTCTGTGGGGAATACCCATACAGGATACGTTATGGAAACCATGCTGGACGAACTGGCACACGCAGCAGGTCGTGATCCGGTAGATTACCGCCGTACGCTGCTTAAAGATCATCCCCGCCACCTGGCAGCACTTAACCTGGTTGCCGATAAGGGCAGCTGGGAAAAACCGGCACTCCAGGGACGGTATAAAGGAGTTGCCGTACATGAGGCTTTTGGCAGCTACGTAGCCGTCATTGCCGAGGTTAGTATTAATAATGGGCAGGTACGCGTACATAAAATTGATTGCGCTATAGATTGCGGTTTGGCCGTTAACCCCGATGGTGTAAAAGCGCAAATGGAAAGTGGTATCATCTTCGGTCTTACCATGGCCCTATATGGCGAAATAACGCTGGAAAACGGCAAAGTACAGCAAAACAATTTTTATGATTACCGTATTGCACGGATGAATGAGTCGCCGGAAATAAACGTGTTTATTGCTGACAGCAACGAGAAAATGGGTGGTGCAGGTGAATGCGCTGTACCACCTACCGCACCGGCTATTGTCAATGCCATTTTTGCGGCCACCGGTAAACGGATATATAACTTGCCCATCATGAACCATAAACTAATCCAGGCATGAAGAAATTAATTTTTATCAGTCTTACGTTATTTATCGCAGGCTTAGCGGTATTATCGTTTAAGGCCGACGATGCTAAATCAGTCACTGGCCCGATGATCATCAAAGATAGTGTCGCCTCTGTCAAAGCCTTCAAGCAGGTGTATACGGTACTAATGAGTGCCCGTTGTATGAATTGCCACCCTTCAGGAAACATTCCATTGCAGGGCGACGATAGCCATCCGCATACCATGTCGCCTCAAAGGGGTATTGATGGTAAAGGTGTTTATGCCATGAAGTGTTCCAACTGTCATCAACCAGCCAACACGCCAGGCCAGCATACGCCACCGGGCAACCCCAATTGGCATTTACCGCCGGCCGATATGAAGATGATTTTCCAGGGCAGAACGCCGCGACAATTGGCTAAGCAATTGATCGATCCAAAACAAAACGGCCATAAAGACCTGAAAAAACTCATAGCACACGCTGATGATGGCTTGGTGTTATCTGGCTGGAACCCGGGCGAAGGCCGCAAGCTTCCGCCAATGAGCCATGCAGCATTCAAAAAAGCATGGATAACATGGCTCACTACGGGAGCCTATGCCCCTGCTAAATAATGGATCTTTGCAAAATAAAGATCGTAAAATATTGGACCATAGCGCCATCAGCTTTGCTTTAACCGGACAATGTACAAGTACATTTATACCAAAACAAGCCATACTTCAAAGTTTTTTTTTTAATAAGTTTAGCGTGTTTTCATTTCCTGATCGACTAAGGCCAGCAACTGGCCAAGGCTGCCTTTTATGATAAAAGTCTTTAATTCGAGTGTTTTTGTTTCACCGGGGCCGAGGTTAACAGCCGGGTCGGCATGCTGGCAGGTCCGTTCCGGATTGGTCCAGAGGTTCCCCGTTTCCCTGGTATAAGTAGCAGTCAGCCATTTATGGTCGTGGGATAAGGTAGTTTACTGGTCTGTTCATCAATAAAACCAGGATGATATTCCAATAATTCCGCCGGCAATCCTTTGCTCTGTCCTGCCTCCGCAAAAAAACTCAACTGCTCCATAAAACCTCCATATTATACTGAATAAACTTACCTAACTGCTCTTGCTCGGCCACGGTCAACTCGTTGCCATCATAGATCCGATAGCCTTGATCATCAAACAAAATCCGGCCCAAATACGCATTTTCATAAGCCGTATATAAACCATAGACCAGCGTTGCATCCCTACATCCCGTATCGGGGATAACACTAACCACTTCATCAGGGCCATTTTTTCTTTTTAACCACGCGTTCATAAAAACAAATGTAGAAATAATTTGTAAAATGCTAATATTTTTAGCATAACTTTGTTGTCCCAAATTACAGGATATGGCCGGAGCGAAAAGAGAACTGATCGAGAGGCTGCAAAAGGATATTTTGCAATGGGAAGGCTATAGGCCGCCCGTCAGCGGGCAGCGCAGCCGGTTGGGTCTGGGGCTATTGGAGAGTGCTTTTCCAAACGGTGTGTTTCCGGAAAGTGCTGTGCATGAATTGGTTTGCGCCAGCAGTGAGCAGGCGGCGGCTTCGGGTGGTTTGGTGACGGGTATTTTGTCCGCGTTGATGCGGCAAGGCGGCGTTTGTGTCTGGATCGGGCGGGCGCGGCGGTTGTATGCGCCGGCATTGGCTGCTTTTGGGGTACAGCCGCACCAGGTTATTTTTATTAGTCTGCATAAAGACAAAGACACGTTGTGGGTGATGGAAGAAGCGCTGAAATGCCCGGGCCTGACCGCGGTGGTTTGTGAATTGCGGGAGATGGATTTTAAACAATCGCAACGCTTTCAGCGAGCCGTGGAAAATAGCCGCGTAACGGGTTTTGTACTGCGTAATGCCATCACCAAACTCAATTCGACCGCTTGTGCCGCGCGCTGGCAGGTACGGTCCTTACCGAGTACCGAATTGAACGGATTGCCGGGTTTGGGTTTCCTGCGCTGGCAGGTCGATCTGCTGAAAGTGCGTAACGGGCAAACGGGCAGCTATATCCTGGAATGGCGGAACGGGCATTTTGTCCCGGTTCAGGAAGTCATTCACCAGAAAGAAAGGCAGGCGGGTTGAGTGATGCAAAAGCGTTTTATGGCGATATGGTTCCGGCACTTGCTGACGGACGGGCTGGCACGGCGGCGGCCCGAACTGAAAGACCTGCCTTTTGTGCTGGCCGCTCCGGTCAAAAATAAAATTGTAATTACGGCGTCCAGTCCGTTGGCAGAAAAAGAGGGCGCTTTTACCGGCATGGCGGTAGCCGATGCGCGGGCCGCAGTGGCCGAACTGATTACTATCGATGATACGCCCGGTCAGGCAGCCAAACTATTATATTTAATCGGCTTAGGCTGTATCCGTTACACGCCCCTGGTTTCGCTGGACCTGCCGGACGGGTTAATACTGGATATTTCAGGCTGTGCGCATCTGTGGGGTGGCGAACGTGGTTACTTAAAAGAACTGGTATTGAAGCTGCGGGCCGGGGGTTTTGATGCACGGGCGGCGATTGCCGATACGCCGGGCGCGGCCTGGGCGGTAGCGCGCTTTGCAGCGAAGCGCCCCATTATCGCTTCGGGCGAACAAGCTAAAGCTATTGCAGGGTTGCCGCCCGCGGCCTTGCGATTGGAACCAGCAGTATTGGAACGCTTACAAAAGCTTGGCTTTAGAACCATTGGCCCTTTACTGGAGATCCCGCCGCAAACCTTGCGCCGCCGTTTCGGAACGGGTTTGTTATTGCGGATCGACCAGGCTTTGGGAAAAGCGGAAGAATACCGGGAGATATTGCTGCCACCCGTGCCTTATGCCGAGCGTTTACCCTCGATGGAACCGATCCGGACCGTACCGGGTATTGAAATTGCGATAGAAAATCTATTGGCAATGCTTTGCCGGCGCTTACAGGAAGAAGGAAAAGGCATCCGCAAAGCGATTTTGAAATGCCACCGCATCGACGGCCGCAAGGTACAAGTGGGGATTACCACCACCAAAGGTTCGCATAGCGTCTCACATCTGATGCGGCTGTTCAAATTACAAATTGATAAGATCGAACCGGCTTTAGGTATTGAGCTGTTTATCCTGGAAGCGCCGCGTACCGAGGATATGGAAACCGTGCAGGAACAATTATGGGCCGAGGCCAAAGGCCTGGCGGATAATGCCCTTGCTGAACTGCTCGACCGTATAGCCGGTAAGGTGGGTGCCGGGGCCATCCACCGTTATTTACCTGCCGAACACCATTGGCCGGAGCGTTCGGTCAAACTGGCTACCTCTTTGACCGAAACTCCGCAATGCGCCTGGCCGGAACTACCACGACCGATCCGTCTACTGCAAACACCAGAACTGATCGAGGTGATGGCACTTGTGCCGGATCATCCGCCAAAAGTTTTTGTACATCATGGCAAACGGCACAACATCGCCAAAGCGGACGGCCCCGAACGTATTGGCCGGGAATGGTGGCAGGACAGCGGCGAACACCGGGATTATTATGTGGTAGAGGACAGCGAGGGCTGTCGTTACTGGGTCTTTCGATCAGGGCATTATGACGGCGGCGACGCGCAATGGTTTTTACATGGCTATTTCGCTTAAATCATATGAATTACGTAGAACTACAGGTCACTTCAAACTTTAGCTTCCTGCGCGGCGGTTCGCATCCCCATGAACTGGCAGAACAGGCGGCAGCTTTGGGCTATACGGCTATCGCGGTTACCGACCGGAATTCCTTGGCCGGGATCGTGCGGGCGCATATGGCCGCCAAAGCCGTCGGCATCCGTTATATCCCGGCCTGCCGGCTTGACCTGATAGATGGTACCAGTTTATTGGCTTATCCGACAGATCATGCGGCTTACGCCCGCTTGTCTGCGCTGCTGACGCTCGGCAATTTACGTACTGAAAAAGGCAAATGTGAATTGTATAAAGCCGATGTGTATGCCCATGCCGAAGGCATCTTATTTATAGCGGTACCACCGGATAGGCTCAATCATCTTTTTGAATTTGATAGCTCATTCTTAAAAGACCTGACCGAATATAAAAAGCAATTGGGCCGTTCGTTATACGTCGCCGCTTCCTTCAATTACCAGGGCCAGGATGCCAAACGGCTTTTTCGGTTAGCCGAAACCGGTGTGCCCTTAGTGGCTACGGGTGATGTGCATTACCATATTGCCGAACGGAGGGAATTGCAGGATGTCCTGACCTGCGTCCGCGAAAAATGCACCATACATACCGCCGGCTACCTGCTGCATCCCAATGCCGAAAGACACCTGAAAGCACTTGACGAAATTGAGCGCTTATTCAATCGTTATCCGCAAGCCATCGAAAATGCCAATGCTATTGCCGGTGCCTGCACCTTCTCGCTGGATATGCTCAAATACCTGGAACCGGAAGAAGTATTGGTCGATGGTATGACCCGGCAGGAACGGCTGGAAAAACTGACCTGGGCCGGAGCGAAAGCTGTCCTCGGTGACCCCGTCCCGGAGAAACACCGGAGGCAGATCGAATTTGAACTGACCTTTATTAAATGGCGCAACCTGGCCTGGTACTTCCTGCGGGTGCACCGCAAAACCCAGAAAGCCGAAGAACTGGGTATCCTGCACCAGGGCCGCGGCTCGGCGGCAAATTCTACCGTTTGCTTTTGCTTAGGCATCACGGCGGTTAACCCCGCCAAGTCCCGGATGTTGTTTTCCCGCTTTATGTCGGACGCACGCGATGAATGGCCGGATATCGACGTGGATTACGAACATGAACGCCGCGAAGAGATCATACAGTTCATTTATAGCGATTATGGCCGTGACCGGGCGGCTATTGTCGCCACGGTTACTCAAGAACGGCATAAAGGCGCGATCCGCGATGTCGGTAAAGCGATGGGCTTATCGGAAGATACCATCAAGCGTATCGGTGCCACTATTTGGGACTTTTACGAGGAAGGATTTGATGAAGAACGACTGCGCGGTCAGGGATTAAACCCCAAAGACCCGGTCATTCTTAAAGTATTGCAATTGACCTGCGAACTCATGGGCTTTCCCCGACAACTCGGCCAGCACACCGGCGGATTTGTGATCACCGAAGGTAAATTGTCCGACTTCTGCCCGGTGTTGAATGCCCGTATGGAAGAACGTACACAGGTAGAGTGGAACAAGGATGATTTGGAAGACCTGGGTATTCTTAAAATCGATGTGCTGGGTTTGGGGATGCTCACCATGATCCGCAAAGCTTTTGACCTGGTGCTGAAACACTATGGCATCAAACTGACGCTGGCCAATGTGCCGCAGGACGACCCTTTAGTTTATGATATGATCTGTAAAGCCGACACCATCGGCGTATTCCAGATCGAAAGCCGGGCACAGATGTCCATGTTGCCGCGACTAAAGCCCCGATGTTTTTATGACCTGGTGATCGAAGTGGCTATTGTCAGACCGGGGCCGATACAAGGTGACATGGTACATCCGTATTTAAGACGCCGGAACGGCGAGGAACCCGTGATCTATCCATCCAAAGAACTGGAGGAAATATTGGGCCGTACTTTAGGCGTACCGCTGTTTCAGGAACAGGCCATGGAGATCGCCATTGTGGCGGCGGGATTTACCCCAGCGGAAGCTGACCAGTTACGCCGCAGTATGGCTTCTTTTAAAGCTAATGGCAAACTGCATATGTACGAAAAGAAACTAGTGGACGGTATGGTCGCAAGGGGTTATGAGGAAGATTTTTCGAGGCGCGTATTCAAGCAATTGCAAGGTTTCGAAGGCTATGGCTTTCCCGAAAGCCACGCGGCTTCATTCGCCCTATTAGTCTATATTTCCTGCTGGCTAAAATACCATTACCCCGATGTCTTTTGCGCGGCGCTGCTCAACAGCCAGCCAATGGGCTTTTATCAGCCCGCACAGATCGTACAGGATGCCCGTAATCACCAGGTACAGGTTTTACCGGTAGACGTCAATTATTCCGAATGGGATAATACTATGGAAAGCAACGACGGTAAATACTTCGCCGTGAGGCTAGGGTTCCGCCAGATCAAAGGGCTGCGCGAAGATGATGTGATGGTACTGACCGTCATGCGGGAAAATGGTTACCGGCATACCGACCAATTACGTGCCGCCGGTGTTCCCGAGGCAGCGCTCGAAAGACTGGCCGATGCCGATGCCTTCCGTTCCTTAGGCGCTGACCGCCGGACGGCGCTATGGGAAGTTTCAGCTCTAGCCGACCGGCCCATCGGCTTATTTGATGGGCAAGTATCGGAAACGGTTTTGGAAGATACCGTGCCACTACCATTGATGACCCGCGGCGAGCATGTGGTGCAGGATTATGTATCTACCGGGCTTTCGCTAAAAGATCATCCGGTAGGCCTACTACGTGTACAGCTTACGCGCCTGCGCAATGTCAGGGTTAGCGACCTGGCCAACTATAAAGACGGCGACTTTGTCCGGCTGGCAGGATTGATCACCGTGCGCCAGCGCCCCGGCACCGCCAAAGGCGTATTGTTCATGACCCTGGAAGATGAGACCGGCTCGGCCAACCTCGTGGTCTGGCAAGCCCTATTTGATAAATACCGCAAGGAAATCGTGCAATCCAAGTTATTAATGGTCGCCGGTAAATTACAAATAGCCAACGGCGTTACCCACCTCGTCGTACACCAATGCTTCAACCTCACCGCTTTGCTGCGTTGCCTCACTGAAACAGATCTGCCGCAAACCCTGGCGCGGGGTGATGAAACCACCCAACCTGTTAATTATGACGGGCGCTCCACCGAGGGCGCTTTTCATAAAGGGCGGAATTTTCATTGATCTTTACTAAATCCGGCTGAACTTGTATTCCACCCGAATGAACAATTTTACGGTTCCCTGCACTATCAAAATGCTCTACCTCACTTGCGCCCAGTACAACCGTTGCCCCAAGTGCTGATAAGTGCTTTGCTGCGGCTTCGCCCAGCCCACTGCTTGCCCCGGTAATGACTATTACTTTACCTTCGATATTATCTTTCATGGCTCTTCTGTTTTTATGTTTAATTATTTATTTTCAGATGGTTGCTGCATTTAACGTGGCGGTAGTGTGCTTGTTTGTTCACCACTTATCCCATCTGCAGCGCCAGTATTATCTGAATTCGCTCCAAAATTTTATAACAATTCATTTAAATACTTTTTGAAAAATGTTTCCAACTTATTGAACGGGATCAAATCGGTTTTGTCATATAAATCAACATGACTTGCATTCGGAATGATAACTAATTCTTTGGGTTCGGCTGCACGTTTATAGGCATCCTCACTAAACTCTTTTGAATGTGCCTTATCGCCCGTAATAAAAAGCATCGGACGGGGAGCAATTGTTTCTATGTCGTTAAACGGGTAAAAGTTATTGAACTTAACATTGCTTGAAAGTGTGGGATGCGTCGTAAGCTCCGGTGAACTACCCTTTGGCGTGTATTCTCCCCTTGGTGTACGGTAAAACTCATAAAATTCCCGCTGTATCGGATCCGTATTTTCATCCAGTTTATGCAGAGTTCCGCTGGTGTATTCAGTTTTGCCCCCCGTAAATTCAATGTAGCGTTGCTCGGCGGCTTTTGCCTGTATTTTTTTGCGCTGCTCAAGGGTTTGCGAATGGTTTAGAGCGTTTCTGTTAACCGATCCCATGTCGTACATGCTCACCGTTGCAATGGCTTTCATTCTTGGGTCAATCTTGGCGGCACTAATTACAAAACTGCCGCTACCGCAAACGCCAAGCACACCAATGCGGTTCCTGTCAACAAATGAACGGGTACCCAAAAAATCAACTGCGGCACTAAAATCTTCGGCATATATATCAGGTGCAACAGCGTTGCGTGGCTGCCCTTCGCTTTCTCCCCAAAAGGATAGGTCGATTGCCAATGTGATAAACCCACGGTCAGCCATATTTGAAGCATATAAGTCAGCACTTTGCTCTTTTACAGCACCCATAGGGTGCCCTACAACAATAGCTGCATGTTTACTATTGGCATCTAAACTTTTTGGAATAAAAAGATGACTTGCAACCTTCATCTTGTATTGATTTTGGAAACTAACCTTATACATTGCAACGTTGCTGCTTACCTTAAAGGTGGTATATGCAGCTGGAGATATTTGTTCCATAATTACTGTTTTTACCGGTGCCCCTTTTTGTTTATTCTGCGCATATAATTGCCCCAGGAACATTAAGGACAGGAATGCTGTGATTGTTATTCTTTTCATTATTATTCTATTAATTACTTATCAATTTTACTCTAATTCAAACTTCACAGATATATTTCCCGAACCTAGCTCAGCCGCCAATTTTGAAGGGTTATCAATCCGTGCAAGCCGGGTGTAGTTATATGGTGTTAAAAATGATTTATAAAAAAGCACCAGGGTGTTAGCGCCATATAACATCAAATCTCCAGCTTGTATAGTGCCAGGATTTGAAGCATTATCGGGCAGATCGTCCGGCAAGTCAAAATACTTTTCATTACCGTTCAATTCTTTCATATTAATTGTCATTGGCAGCTTCTTTTTAAATGCGGCAGCACTTTCATTATTGTAAAGTGTAGCAGTAAAAGCATTTGCGCCAATGGTTATTTTCAGTTTCATGCTTTCTGTATTTAAAATGTTATTTGGACTGCTTGTTAACCCATTATTTTTATTGTTGCAAGCGAAAAGCTGCGTGCAGATCAGGCAGGAGACGACTGTGATTAAAATTTTCATAGCATTCATTTAATTAAAAGCTTTTTATTTGTTTGGCCGGAATACCACCCACAACAGTATTTGCAGGGACATCTTTTGATACTACAGCACCTGCCGCAACAACGGCATTTTCACCTACAGTTACGCCAGGCAGTATGGTTGCACCAGCACCAATCCAGGCATTGCGTTTGATAAGGATAGGTTTGCAGAGCATGCCGCGGCGACTTGCCAGGTTTAAGGGATGGTTTTCGGTGACCAGGTTCACCCTCGGCCCTATCAGTACATGGTCTTCCAAAGTGATTCCGCCCATGTCCAGGAAAGAACAGGCATGATTGATAAAAACGTGCTTGCCAAGTTTAATGAAACGCCCCAGGTTAGTGTGGAATGGCGCAAAGATGACGGTGGTTTCATCAACCGGCGCGCCAATGATCCCCGACAGCTTTTCACGAACCGCCTCGATGGAGATAGCGCTGTTCAGGGCAGGCGTAAGTGCCAGCGTACGTGCAACCAGTTCATCAATCTTAAAAAATTCCGGATCGGTAAGTTCAACTAACTCGCCCGACCTTAATCTTTCAAAAATATCTTTCATACCACAAAGGTCGGCACGCCGGCCTTTAGTAGTTTATAACAATCAAACCAATGATTAAGAGTTTCAAACCTCGGCAGTGCGGAGTGATTTAGGGTTGGTGCCCGTCATGCGCTTAAAGTAGTTGTTAAAGTAGCTGGGGTATTCAAAACCCAAAGCGTAGGCAATGTCTGCAATATTCCAGTCCGTATGCTGCAACAGCGCTTTTGCTTCATGGATAATGCGCTCGGCAATGTGATTGGTCGTCGGTTTGCCTGTAGTTTCTTTGACCATCCGGTTCAGATAATTCACATGAATGGACAGGTATTGCGCATAATCCTGGGCGGTTTTTAAGCCGAGCGGCTTGTTAGGGCTTTCTATCGGGAACTGCCTTTCCAGCAGTTCGAGAAAAACTGCGGTGACCCTGGACGCGGCATTTTTTTGCTGGTCAAAGTTTTCCGATGGCTGCAATTTCATAGCCTCATGCAGGATGAGGTTAATATAATTACGGATCAGATCATCTTTATAGGAGTAGTCGCTTTTTTGCTCGTCGATCATTTTTTCAAACAGGGTATTTAAAAAAAGGCGCTGATCTTCAGTGATATTTAATATGGGCGTACCACCGATCCGAAAGAAAGGTGATTGCTGCAACATATCGTCGCGTTCGGACACCTTTAGAAAGTCTTCTGAGAACAAACAAGTATAGCCCACATAGGTAGTAGATAAGGTCTCCCAGGAATAGGGCACATGCGGGTTGCCGAAAAACAACGCCGTCCCCTGGGCCTCAAAGCTGCGGTCAGCATAGTGAATAGCACTTTTGCCGGTGGTAAGGCAGATCTTGTAAAAATCCTTCCTGCTGTAGGTACGCACCGCAGCGCCATCTTCCTCAATCCGAAAGACATTGAAGCCTTTTAACTTCAATTCATTGTTGAAATCAGAAATGGAACGCTCGGTCTTATCCTGCATAAAATAAAGTTAAGAAAATCAAACAATAAAATTTGTTTATCGCTTTATCGGGCTTCAAAATTAGGAAAAACGTCCAAATCAGAAAATAACAACTTTGGTGGGGGTTGAGAGCTTTTTACATTGATGTGAACTCCAATAAACTGAAAAATAAAAAAGGGGCACAAATTGTGACCCCTTGCAGATTAGAATTCAAAAGCAACGTTGAGTGTTCCTCCCAAACCTTTTTTTACTATTTTTTGCAAAATGGTAAAGGCAAATTGACCGGAACCCTTGTTTTTTCACGTGTGGTTTTGATCCATTGATTTTGGTCGATACCCTGTACCAAATTATCTGGGGTTAACTCCATGACGTCTATATATGCCAAACCGGTATAGCAGCTTAATACAAATAAATCGCGCACGTAAGCAATACGTTCGATGGTCAGCTTTTTGTTTTCAAGTTTGGTTAGTTCGGCGGTTGTTAGGTATCCTCGCTCAGTTTTGTTGAATTTAAGCTGGAACATAGAGAACGGGTCTTTATCCAGCCAGCTCATTTTAACCGCCAGTCGAATGATCTTACGAAAGCGCTCCAGATGCTTCATCAAACCGTTATTCTCTAATTTCTTTTGATGGTCAGCCGTACGCGCTTCCTTAGAAAATGCTCCAGTTTACTGATAAAGCTGTAGGTCAAGTTCTGACAGGTAGATATCGGAACGGCGGAATTGCACTTGGACAAATTCTTTCAGATAAGCAGCGGTGGTGTAATAATTTTTCATGGTGCCGGGAGCCAGCACGTCTTTCATGTTCGTATTATGATACTCAATAATGGTATGCAGGGGGTGTTCGGAATCTTTGACCCTGGCAAAAAGATTCTTTAAAACCTCGGCGGTGGTCACTTTTTTCTGTAATTGCAGATCCTGATAGTGGCTGGCCATCATGCCCCGGAGCTGTTCTAAGTGCGTATTTAATTTACGCAATTCGTCATTTTTGGGCTTAGCCAATCCTTTGGCTTCGCTCCAGTCTGTTACTGCCACCTGACGCTTTAAAGCGACTTCCGAGCGGCTTTTGTTCACGACTATCCGCATGTAAATAGCTGATAATCCATTCTTTCCACGGTTTTCCCTCAATACGAAGTGAATTCCGAATGTGTTACTTGTCCTCATCTTTTCCAGATTTTTAGATTAATAAAAAATTGTTTTGAACTGTTATGGCCAAAACTGTTCACCGGAAAGGAAAAAAAGTGATCTGAATGCGTCTTTTTCAGTCTAAATTTTAACAATGCAAATAGCTATACATCAATAGGTTAGACCATTTCTGGTGAACAAATCTAAAAAACGAAATCTGTTCACCTTTTTGTTCGTATAAAGCGTGGAATAGTATGTACTGAAAAGGATTTGAATAAAATCGAGTAGGAAGTAATGGATTATTTCCCTTACTGTCCTCTCACACCACCGTACGTGCCGTTCGGCATACGGCGGTTCATTAAACATTAACAGTTTTCAGCGGGGTTATGATGTCTTTTAGACTTACAAAGCCCGCATGCTTTAAAAAGGCATTATTTAACGCTCTTGTAAGGATTGGGCTA
The DNA here is from genome assembly GCF_056400585.1 of Mucilaginibacter sp. P5_A6. Classification (NCBI taxonomy): domain Bacteria; kingdom Pseudomonadati; phylum Bacteroidota; class Sphingobacteriia; order Sphingobacteriales; family Sphingobacteriaceae; genus Mucilaginibacter; species Mucilaginibacter sp. P5_A6. The sequence continues at coordinate 64,156 of NZ_JBFUKZ010000030.1, forward strand.
TGCACCGTCCGCCAGTACCCTTTTCGGGTATTGCCCCATTGATAGGC
>NZ_JBFUKZ010000031.1:0-55618 GCF_056400585.1 Mucilaginibacter sp. P5_A6
GGGTTGCCGCTGCCATATAGTAAAAACCCTTTTACCGATAAATTAGACCTGTTTTATACCAATTCGGCACAGCTTACAAAAATGTATAATAGCTATACTTTGCTGGTTAAAAAATACAGGAATCATCCGTCTATCTTATTCTGGTGTGTAGGAAACGAGCTTGATTTTCCATATAAGCCCAATTACAATCCATTTTATACAGCTATTAATCATATTGTTGATGTAATCCATACCATTGATCCTAACCACCCGGTAACCACCACAATAATTAACTTTCAGCGAAGAAACATCATTAATATAAAATTTAAAACGAAAATCGATGTTATATCATTCAATATTTTTGGGGATATCAGATCGTTAAATAAAGACCTGAAAGATTTTGAATGGCTTTGGGACGGTCCGTTTTTGCTAACCGAATGGGGAATTGACGGCCCCTGGGGAGATCATGAACACACACTATGGGGTGCATATATTGAACCCACAAGCACTAAAAAGGCTGAACAAAATTTGGCCATATACAAACAGTTTATGCCGGTAAATAATCCTGGTTTTTTAGGTTCGCTTGTGTTTTACTGGGGTCATAAACAAGAATATACTTCAACATGGTTTAGTCTTTTTGACGAAAATGGCGCGGCTTCTGAAACAGTTGGTGCCATGCAGTACATTTGGACTTCTAAATGGCCACAACATACTGGCCCCCCAATTAATTACATGTTGGTCAACGACAAAGGAGCAAGAGATAATATTCTTTTTAAACCAGATACCCTTACATATGCCCGGCTTTATTTGGCTAATGCTGATACCGTAGGATTATCATATAAATGGCAAATAAAACCCGAAGACTGGTATAAAACAAGCAGGGATGCCAATCAAAATAAACAAAAGCCAGTAGAGCATTTGTTTATTTCGCAGAAAAATACAACCGTTTCTTTCCGTACACCGTTAAAGGAAGGACCCTACCGTGTATTTGTTACCGTTTATGACCGATTTGGCAATTTTTCAACCGCCAATGTACCATTTTATGTAGTTGATAATAAATGAAGGCCGAAAAAATACTAAAACCAACCAGGAAGCAGCTTTTAATTTTACGGGTCATAATATTAATTGGCATTGGCAGTATGGGCTTTTTTTTAAACAGCCTGTTAAGCAGATCGGTTGCAGGCAATTTGCCGCTTTATATACTTTTAATAATAACCTTCGTTTTTACCTGCTTTAAAATACTTTACGAATGGTATCATTACTGGCATATCACAGTTCCGCCTACGCCTGCACATGAAAAAGAATATACTGTTGATATTTTTACCACCTTTTGCGCCGGCGAACCGTATGAGATGATAACTGAAACGCTTACGGCTATTCAAAACATCACGTATCCGCATACCACCTACCTTTGCGACGAAGCTGATGACCCCTACCTTAAAGAATTTTGCAAAAAAAACAATATCAACCATGTAACCCGCATCRATAAAATTAACGCTAAAGCCGGAAACATAAATAATGCCCTGCAGCAATCCACCGGCGAACTTTGCGTTGTACTTGACCCCGATCATATTCCTTTTCCCGAGTTTCTTGACCCTATAGTATCGCACTTTAACAATCAAAAAATAGGTTTTGTACAAGTTGTACAAGCTTATTACAATGCAAACCAAGGGTTAATTGCAAAGGGAGCAGCACAACAAACTTACCAGTTTTACGGCCCCATGATGATGACCATGAACAAGTATGGAACAGTACTTGCAATTGGGGCTAACTGTACATTCCGACGAACGGCATTGGAGTCAATAGGTGGCCATGCCGCCGGGTTGGCCGAGGATATGCATACAGCAATGCAATTACATGCTAAGGGCTGGCAATCTGTTTACGTACCCGCTGTATTGGCCAGGGGGTTGGTACCGGCAACCATATCGGCTTATTATAAGCAGCAATTAAAATGGTCGCGCGGAGTATTCGAATTATTGGTTACATCTTATGTTAAGCTATTTACCAAATTTACCTGGAGGCAAAAGTTACACTATGGTCTTATCCCTTTATTTTACCTGTCGGGAATTATATTTTTAATCAATTTTTCAATACCTGTTATTTCCTTGTTCTTTGGTGTTTTTCCGTTCAAGATTGATTTTTCAACTTTTTCAATCATTTGTCTCCCCTTTATCACCTCTGTTGTGCTTATAAGGCATTATGTACAACGCTGGGTTATGGAAGATTCAGAACGTGGTTTCCATGTTGTTGGCGGACTTTTGCTGATTGGAACATGGTGGGTGTTTAACCTTGGCCTTATTTACACCATCATCAGAAAAAATGTGCCTTATTTACCTACACCAAAGGATGTTGGCAAAGAAAACAACTTCAAAATTAATTTACCAAACATTGCTGTTTTAACCATATCATTAACAGCCATAGTTTATAGTTTATATAACGACTGGAACCCTTTTACCCTTTTTATGGCAGGCGTTGCCGGTTTAAACTGCTTATTTATGATTTTTACGCTATTGGCCAGCGTACAATTCAAATTCAGAGCATATAAAAACCACCACCCGATAATTGCAAACCTGGTTCTTAAAATAAGTAGTTTTAAAAGGCTTTTCTGGCTGTTTAGGCGCAGGCTATATTCTGGTATCAGAAGCGGTGCCTTGATGTTAACGGTACTGATAGCATGTTCGAGCATTTACATGTTTAATTATAAGCCGTCGGGTGAAGATAAATATCCGATGATCAAGAAAAAAAGCATGTTTCTTTCCGGGATATTTGCGCCCCAGGAAACAAACGGACTATCCTCTATAAAACTTGTAAAAGCATATCAGGATGCCAATAAAACACATGCAGATATCATATCCTTCTATATACCCTGGGGAGATCAACCAAAATGCTTCCTGCCTTCTGCCCAAATTGATTCGGTTTATAAAAATGGCTCTATCCCAATGATTACCTGGGAGCCATGGGAAACACTGTTTGAATCCCCGGATTCCGCCGGACATATTTATAATGAAAAAAAGGTTTTTGCTAATATTACGGGCGGAAAGTTTGATGCCTACATTAAACAATTTGCCCTGCAGATTAAAGATCTTAAAAAGCCCGTTTTTTTAAGATTTGCTCATGAGGCAGATAATCCCTTTTATCCATGGTCATCAACCGGCGATAATACAGCCGCGGAGTTTAAAGCTGCATGGAAATATGTACACCAGCTTTTTATAAATAACAATGTTTACAATGTAGTTTGGGTTTGGAATCCATGGAAACAAACTGCTGTTAAGGAATATTTTCCGGGTAAAGATTTCGTGGACTGGATAGGTATTACCGGTTTAAATTTTGGTGAATATAATGAAGACAAAAAATCGTATTCTTTTGAACAATTATACAGTCCTTATCACAAACTAATTGGAAATTCGGGATTACCTGTAATGGTGGCGGAAATGGGCTCAGTAAAATTGGCCGGTCGCCAGGACGAGTGGTTAAAAAATGGGATGAGAAGCATTAAAAGCAAATTTCCGGAAATTAAGGGGTATGTACTTTTTAATTCAGACATCGATAAAAATTTACCGGATGGAAGTACCGGCACAATTGACTGGAAGGTGCCACTGATAGGTAAGCTTTCTCCTTCAATAAAATCAAAGATGAAATCCGAAATATCAAACCGGATCTTTTCGCCTGCAGGCAACTCAAATTCGCCCGTTTATAAAATTGACAGTAATGCCATGTTTTTGTCTGTTCATGGCGTTAATTATACTAAAGGACAATATTGGTATAGAAACTCAGTGGCGCTTACAAAAGAAACCGTTGTAAACGATTTAACTGAAATGAAAAAAGCCGGAGTGAACACAGTTAAATTATATGGTGCTAATATATATGACCGTACTATATTTGATGTTGCCAACCGGTTAGGTTTAAAAATTTTCTATGGTTTCTGGATTCAGGAACCGGTTAATTTCATTAATGACCCTGCATTTTTAAATAACCTAAAGAAAAGCATCCTCAAATCTGTAGACGAAAACAAAGACAATAAAAGTATTATTGCCTGGAATATAGGAAATTATCCATTACAGAAGCTGGCTGATTACTACTATAAACCAGAGCTATTTTATCATCAACAAGATTATTTACTTTGGTTAAGGCAATTAGTTAAAGACATAAAGGCAGCGGATCCGCAAAGGATGGTCACAGTGGATGTTTTAGTTTCGCCAATGCTGGAAGAAACAGTAGGAATATTACATACCCATGTACCCGAAATTGACTCCTATGGATTGATATTACCAGAAAACGCATCAGGAAAAGATCAAATAAAAAACTTAAAAGTGCCTTACTTCTTTAGTAATGCCAATGTCGGGGCTTATCTGCGGTTAAATAAAAACAACAATGGCGTATTCATTGATAACTGGCAGGATATGCAAGCTGCCACAACTGTAACATTTAATGGTTTAAAAGATGTTTGGGGACGCAACAAACCTGCTCTTTATCAACTAAGTAAGCACTGGCATGGAAGCGTTGCAAGCAACAGTTTACCGGCAGTTAAGATATTGCGGCCGGCGTTAACAACCAACGAAGGGAGTTCATTACCATATCATGCCTTAGTTTATCTTAATAATAACTGGCATATGGCTGGTTTCTTAAATACAGGATTAAATTTTGAGTGGCACCTTGTTAAAACGAATGCAGATGGCAATGCAATATCTATGGAAAAGCTTGGCACAGGACCAGATATTAATGTAACTATTCCAAAAAACGCGGCGTTATACAGGCTTTATTTAATTGGTTCAAAAGGAGAAAATATAACTACAACGCTATCTATATTAAATATACCGCTGTAGTTTTTAAGAGTTGAAATACCGGTAAGTAATTACAAAAACCACATTGTGAAGAACAAGAGAAACCTTTTATATATAATTATACTGATTACCATTATCCTGGCTTTTATCGTTATAAGGTTTGGCAAACCTTATATAAAATCGGTATTGGTTGATGAGTACATCGCAAGAAGTTTTGAGCCCGTAATTTGCCTTTACGATCCTGAAAAGAGATTTGATGCTCTACATCCCGAAAGCATCAGGCACTACTCAGTTATTTGGAAAAACACGGGAATCTGGTTTAATAAGGAGTATTTAGTGGACGCTTTAAATAAAGGCGATGTGCTGCTTACAATTGAAACCTGGCATAAAAGCAGTTTAACAAGCTCAACCAACAACGTACTAACCGAAACCCTTAACGGAACGTTTGATAAAAAAATAAAAGAATTAGGTGCAATAGTGTCTTTAAGTCGCCACCAGGTTTTTATACGCTGGAACCCCGACATGGAGGTGCCCGCTTACCAATACCCCTGGCAATTCCAATCGCCGCAATTGTATATAAAATCTTTCAACTATTTTGCCAGCCATCTCAAAAAGGAAGCGCCCAACGTAAAAATAGTATGGGGCCCTTCTGGTTATCCCGGCGATACAGAGTATTGGCCCGGCTCCCGATATGTGGACGTTGCAGGTATTACAATGGGCAGTATTTCAGAAAACTATTCGGTTGCTGATCCCGTCCATTATGAATCCRCTTCAGAAATGCTGAGGCTAAAATTGCACAGGATGAGATTTGTTAATAAACCTGTTTTAATATTAGGATCCGACAAAATCACTCCGGCCACTTTTAACAAAAATTGGCTTTCAGAAGTTGCTGCAACCATGGAGAAGTATAAAAACACCATTTATTCTTCAGATAATTATAATTACTTAGCGGTCATTAAACAAAAACCAACCAGGAAGAAATTATTGGTTGGAGTATATGATGCGAATAAGAAATTAATTGGAGAGCATCAAATAACCTCCGAGCATATTTTTACAAACTGGGGCGATATACAAAACGGAGAGTTTAAAAAAAGTTTCAATGATATTATTTTGAGGAACCATGTTCCAATAGTTACCATGGAGCCATGGCGTGATACCTGCACTACAAAAACGCCACCTGATGCCTTAACAAGTGTTTTAAACGGGCAATATGATAACGAAATTAAAAAGTTTTTTAAAATCATTTCCGGGGTTAAACAGGATGTTTATTTACGCTTTGCGCATGAAATGGAAATACCTATCCACCGGTACGGATGGCAAAGCCAGGATCCTGTAAAGTATGTTAACGCTTTCAGGTACTTTATGCACTTTGCTAATAACTTCGCCAATATTCACAAAGTATGGGGACCAGCCGGAGACAGGGGATCAATAGATTTTTATCCGGGCAACGATGTTGTTGATTATGTTAGCATAGCTATATATGGTTTACCAGACAAAAATATAACCGACCCTAATAAACAGGAAGCATTCGACAACATATTTAGCCGTAAAATATACAGAATGCGGTTTATCAACAAGCCTATATTTATAACCGAATTTGGAGTTAAAGGGCCGGAAKATTACCAAACAAACTGGTTAAAGGAGGCAGCTGGCACAATTAATAAAAACGACCAGGTTTTTGGCGTATGTTACTTTAATTTGTACGACAACCCAAAGGCCTGGGGTAAAATAAAAGCTCCCGACTGGAGTATAAGTAAGAAAAGTTTTGGGGAATTTTGTAAAGCCTTAGATTTAAACTAATCTACTTAGATTTAAACAGGCCATACTTCAAAATACAATAAATAGCTCTCACACCATCCTTCCACCCTATCTTCTTGCCTTCTTCATAGGTACGGCCATAGTAGGAAATACCAACTTCATAAATCCTGATCTTTGGCACCCTTGATACTTTGATGGTTACTTCGGGTTCAAAACCAAAGCGTTTTTCGGTAAGCGAAATAGCCTGTATAATTTGGGTATTAAATAATTTATAGCAGGTTTCCATATCAGTAAGGTTTAAATTACTAAACATATTTGATGCAAACGTAAGCCACCTGTTACCAATAGTATGCCAAAAGAACAATATTCTATGCGGGTTACTCCCCATAAACCTCGATCCATAAACAACATCGGCAAAACCGCTAACTACGGGTTTAAGCAGGTCATTGTATTCAGCGGGATCATACTCTAAATCCGCGTCCTGAATGATAAGATAATCACCTGTGGCTTTGGATATACCGGTGTGCAGGGCAGCACCTTTACCCTTGTTAACTTCGTGTTTAAAATATTGAATATCAAGACCGGGGTTAGCTTGTTTGTAGGTATTAATGGCCAACTCGGTATTATCCTTTGAGCAATCGTTTATAATGATCACCTCTTTTTGGATATTGTTGGTAAGATTAACCGATTTAATTTTATCCAAAATCAAGTGGATGGTGTTACCTTCGTTATAAGCCGGAATTATAATTGATAGTTTTTGTATGCCCATTTATTGTTTTTTATCAAGCTATCCGGTTACGGATATGATATCAGTATAAAGCTTTAGATATATCTTTATCGAAAATATTTTGATGCAAGCTGTATTAAAACGAATTAAAACTTACTTACAAAAGCCAAAAATAATATTTCTGCTTGTATTGTTGTCTGTTTTAACCTTATTGTTCGGGTTTTGTTTGCCCAATCCATTATTTAAAAGCCCTACATCCTATGTAATCGATGATGATCAGGGTCAGTTATTAGGGGCATCCATCGCATCAGATGGCCAGTGGCGCTTCCCTTATAATGATAGCGTGCCCGAAAAATTCAGACAGTGTATTATTGCTTTTGAAGATAAACGATTTGAACGCCACCCCGGTTTTGATGCCCTTGCATTTGGTCGTGCCCTTAAACAAAACATATCATCCAAAAAGGTTACCAGTGGCGGCAGTACGCTAACCATGCAGGTAATACGCCTGGCAACCAAACATAAACGCAACATCTGGAACAAGCTCCTGGAGATCTTTATGGCCCTGCGACTTGAACTTACATACAGCAAAAGCGAAATACTGGCACTTTATACCAGCAATGCTCCTTTTGGCACCAATGTAATTGGACTGGATGCCGCATCATGGCGGTATTTCGGGCGCAGTCCCGATAAACTTTCCTGGGGCGAAATGGCTGCTATGGCTGTTTTGCCAAACTCGCCTTCGCTGGTGCACCCCGGCAGAAACAGGCTAATTTTATTGAAAAAACGCAATTTACTGCTAACCCGGCTTTATAAACAAGGCATTATAGATAGCACAACGGCAACCCTCGCGCAGTTAGAACCTGTGCCCGAAAAACCAATACCCCTGCCCTCGCTTGCCCCTCACCTGTTACAGCGTTTTAAAAATGATCATCATGCCAAACCATCAGGAGATACCCGGATCCAGACAAGTATAAAATCTGCCTTGCAGCAACAGGTAAACGATATACTGGAGCAGCATCACCAGGTGTTAAAGGCCAATGATATCAACAACATTGCTGCAATTGTACTTGATGTAGAAACCGGACAAACACTTGCCTATGCGGGCAATATCACGCACCACGAAGATCCGCAGATGGAAAGCGATGTTGATGTAATAGATGCGCCCCGTAGTCCGGGTAGTACATTAAAGCCCCTGTTATATGCATCTATGCTGCATAGCGGGCTCATACTCCCTAATAGCCTCATTCCTGATGTTCCCACGCTTATTGCCGGCTATCACCCCGAAAACTTTGATCTGGGTTATGATGGCGCGGTACCGGCGTCAAGGGCATTATCGCGTTCATTAAATGTACCAGCTGTAAAAATGTTGCAACAATTTAAATATGAGCGGTTTTATGATTTTTTACAGAAGGCCGGCATTACCACACTAACCAAACCCGCAGATCATTACGGGCTTTCACTAATATTAGGTGGCGGCGAGAACACGCTTTGGGAATTAAGCGGCGCCTATGCCGATATGGCCCGGGTGCTTAACCATTACAATAAATACAACGGCAAATATGATCCCGCTGATTTCCATAGCCCGGTTTATAGCAGGCAGTCAACCGATAAACCTTCTTTAGAAAAGTCGGGCCTGCTGGATGCGGCATCTATTTATTATACATTCCAGGCAATGGAGGAAGTAATGCGCCCCGGGGAAGAAATGTTATGGCAGCAGTTTAGCTCTACCCAGCGGATAGCCTGGAAAACCGGTACAAGCTTTGGCTTTAGAGATGGCTGGGCTATAGGTATCACACCCAAATATGTTGTGGGTGTTTGGGTAGGTAATACCGATGGCGAAGGCAGGCCGGGGTTAACGGGAATAAATACAGCAGCACCTGCCCTGTTCGAGATTTTCAGGTTATTGCCTGTTTCGAGGGATTGGTTTGAAATGCCTGCAGGCGAAATGGTAAAAATTAACGTATGCCATCAAAGCGGCTACCGCGCCGGGCAATATTGTGCTGATTCAGACGAAATGCTGGTACCTAAAAGTGGCTTAAAGGCCCCGGTTTGCCCCTATCACCAACTGATCCATTTATCTGCTGATGGCAAATACCAGGTGAACGGGAACTGTGAATCGCCGGATAATATGATTAATAAAAAGTGGTTTGTGCTGCCCCCTTCCATGGAGTATTATTACAAAGCACGCGACTACCAGTATCATGTGTTGCCGCCATTCCGGGGGGGATGTATACAAGCAGAAAACAACAACACCATGGAAGTTATTTACCCTAAAGATGGCGCTAAAATATACGTCCCCCTTGAAGCAGATGGTGCCCGCGGGCGGATGATCTGCAATGCAGCCCACCGTTTACCCGGCATGAAGATCTTTTGGCACCTGGATGATCAATACGTTGGCGAAACCAGAGACTTTCACCAGATGGCTTTAAACCCACTGCCGGGTAAACACATACTTACTTTGGTTGATGGTAATGGGAATACTATCAATATTGGCTTTGAGGTATTGGGTAAGTAATTGCTAAGGGTACCGCAAGGGAGTCGTAAGGACGTCGTAAGTGAGTAGAAGGTTTATGATAAAGGTAGGGTTGGTAATTGCCGTGTAATCTCATCCATCAAAACCCATTACTCAAAACTTAAATTATTATATTGGCTCAATAAATATAATCCCGCATGCTTGAACAGTATGATCTGCACAATTTACTGGTAATTGATATTGAAACGGTACCACAATACAGTACCCACGATGAGGTGCCCGAACACCTGCAAAAACTATGGGAGCAAAAAACGCAATATCAGCGTAAGGATGATACCCCCGAAGATTATTACGAGCGTGCAGGTATCTGGGCCGAATTTGGTAAGATTGTCTGCATATCTGCCGGAATATTTACCGCGGGCAAGGATACCGGATTACGTATTAAGTCGTTTGCCGGGCACGATGAAAAAGATCTTTTAACCCGGTTCTCTGCAATGCTGTTTAACCAGCCTTCCAATTTAATATTGGTTGCACATAACGGTAAAGAATTTGATTTCCCGTATATATGCCGCAGGTTATTGATCAATGGCCTGCCTTTTCCGCCACAATTGCAGCTCGCGGGCAAAAAGCCATGGGAAATAATCCATTTGGATACCATGGAACTATGGAAATTTGGTGATTATAAAAACTACACATCGCTAAACCTGCTTACCGCTATTTTTGATATCGCTACATCAAAAGATGATATTGACGGCAGCATGGTGGGGCATGTTTATTGGAACGAAAACCAGCTCGACCGTATTTGTACCTATTGTCAAAAAGATGTGGTAGCCACAGCGCAACTGATTAGGCGTTACCGGGGCGAAGAATTAATTAAAGATGAAATGATAACCATAGTAGGGCAATAATGCTGAAAGTAAAAAACCTTGGAATTAGTTTTAAAACCGGAGATGGCTTATTTTCTGCAGTAAAAAACATATCCTTTAATTTAAAAAAAGGTGAAACTATCGGTATAGTTGGTGAATCTGGTTCTGGCAAGTCGGTTACTTCGCTTGCGCTGATGCGTTTGTTGAATGAGCATCAAACTGTAATCAGCGGCGAAGTACTTTTAAATGATGTAAGCCTTTGCAAAATTTCCGAAGCTGATATGCGCCACATCCGCGGCAATCGTATGGCTATGATCTTCCAGGAGCCCATGACCTCGCTTAACCCGGTACTTACCTGTGGTTTTCAGCTTACAGAAGCTATCCAACTGCATTTAAAGGTATCCAAAACCGAAGCAAAAAAGAAAACCCTCGAACTCTTTAACGAGGTAAAACTCCCTCGCCCCGAGGCTATTTTTGATAGCTACCCGCACCAAATCTCGGGTGGGCAAAAGCAACGGGTAATGATAGCCATGGCACTGTGTTGTAACCCTGAAATATTGATTGCTGATGAACCTACAACTGCATTGGATGTAACGGTACAAAAAACCATCATTGAACTTTTGCTTAATCTAAAAACCGTTCGGCATATGAGTTTGATATTCATATCGCATGACTTAGGCGTGATAAAAGAAATTGCAGACCGGGTTATGGTGATGTATAAAGGCGAAATTGTGGAGGAAGCTAAAGTAGGCGACTTATTTGCAAACCCTAAACACCCTTATACCAGGGGCTTGCTGGCTTGCCGCCCTTCACCAAATCAACATTTAAAAAAGCTTCCGGTTGTAACCGATTTTTTTGATATTGATGGCGCTGGTAATAAATCATCAGTGACAATAGAAAACATCAGGGCATTGTATAACTATCCTGAGCAGGAAATAGCCGAACGAAAAAAGGAACTGTATAAGCAGCAGCCCTTACTTAAAATAGATCAGCTTTCTACATGGTTCCCGTTAAAGACGGGGCTATTTGGGCATTCGGCAAACATGGTTAAAGCTGTTAACAATGTAAGTTTCGAAGTTTATCCCGGCGAAACGCTTGGCCTGGTAGGCGAATCAGGGTGTGGCAAAACCACTTTGGGCAGATCTATTTTAAGGCTAATAGAACCTACCGCAGGTAATATCAGCTTTGAAAACACAGATTTACGAAGTTTGAAAAAGAACGACCTGCGCGAGATCCGGCGGAACATCCAGATCATATTCCAGGACCCTTACTCCTCTTTAAATCCACGACTAACGGTTGGTCAATCCTTAATGGAACCTTTACAGGTACACCAGTTTTATGCCAATAATACAAAACGCAAAAAGCATGTTTTGGAGTTATTGGAAAGAGTAAACCTGCTGCCAGAACATTTCAACCGTTTTCCGCATGAGTTTTCGGGCGGGCAAAGACAACGTATCGTGATAGCCAGGGCGTTGGCCCTGCAACCTAAATTTATTATTTGCGACGAATCCGTTTCGGCGTTGGATGTTTCGGTACAGGCACAGGTGCTTAACCTCATCCGCGAATTACAGCAGGAGTTTAAGTTGACCTATATTTTCATTTCGCACGATCTTGCCGTAATCAAACATATATCCGACCGGATGATGGTAATGAATAAAGGCGAGATCATTGAAACAGGATACCCCGACGATATTTACTATCGCCCTAAAGAAGATTACACAAAAAGATTAATAGCTTCAATACCTCAAGGATGATCTGTTTATTGGGTTACAAAACGGTTTATAAATTTTTATTGTTTGTTGAAGTTAACTGTTGCTCCTGATGCGGTTAATTTTAATACTTTCTTTGATGCATCTATCGTTCCGCTATAACTGGTTTTACCAACGTTAAATACCAAATCAAAAGTAAATACCGTGTTGTTAATGCTGGCATTGGTAACCGTTCCGGTTTTACCCCCAACTGTCCCGCTGCCCCCAAGTTGGCCACCCTGATCCTGAAACGTGAATGAATCACTACCACTTTGCCAAAAACCTATGAGATCACCCAAAAGAACTGCAACACCACCGCCGGAAGAATCTTTACCGCAGTTTGTGGTAAAAAAACATGTAATAACGAATAAAATAACATAAACTGATGAATTTAACTTTTTCATGATTGATATGTTTTAGTATTTGATGAATATTAGTTTTTTAACCGGCTCAGAAATTGTTTTACCCGCAGTTCCATAGCATTGAGCTGATCGGTAATACCTGGAACCTGTTCGGCTATTTGTGATTGAATTTCTTTTTTAACCCTCTCCTTATCCTTATTAGCTACCTGGTTCTGAAAATATTTATTGATCTGATTTTTCAGATCATTTAAAGGAACGATCTTATTTTTACCGATACCATAAATTAATGTATCAGCTATACCTTCAAATGATGCAGTGAGTGATGGATCGTCCCAGTAGTCGGCCATTTTTTTTGAGTAAGTAGGATAATTGACATATAATTTTTCAAAAGCCTCGTTAAACCCGCTTTGGGTCTGCGCGTACTGGCTAAGCGCATTAATATTGACAAAGGCGTATACTGCAATAAATTTAAAAGCAATCATTAAACTTTGTGCCTGCAGGATATAATTTTGCAGGGCACCACTGATCTCGGGGTAAAACAGATCAATGCCATCCTGCCTTTCCCGGGCAATTTTCAGGTCATCATTGGTATAACCCGATTTTTTAAGGTTGGAAGCAATGGAGTCAATTTTTATCTGTAATGCTTTTGTTTCGGACTGCCCTTTTTTGGCTGCGTCTTTTAATTGGGCCAATGATGCCAGGTAGCTTTTGATCTGACCGTTTGATTGGAAGCCTTCCAGCACTATCTGGGTCAACAATAATGGGTCTTTAGGTACCAGCACCCTGCCACCCGTTGGGTACGCGATGATATAATTTTTGTCGGACGGCTGAACGGTTAGCTGGTTGGCGCTGCTGCTTATGGCGGTGGTAAATACTCCCGAATCATCTGTTGTTGCCGGTTTTCCGTTAATAATTATTGTATAGTTTTTAACTACCGAATTGTTGTTTAATAGCTGCCCCTTAAAAACGGTAGTTTGACCATAGCCGCTAAACCCGGCCATACATAAGCTTATTATACAGATGATCGCTTTCATAACTCATTCAGTTGAAGAGTAAGGGGTATTTTTGAAGAAAAAACCTGGGTGTTGTTATAACGTAACTTTTTTTTCCGGTAAACTCTCACCGGGAGCTCAGTACCATCTTTTACCGGCAGGATAAAGCGAAAATTGCCTAACTGATCGGCACTGGTTTTATAAAGCCCGTTGGCCAGTACAATCAGCACATTCGGGACAGGTTGCCCTTGCATATCTACAACCAAACCACTGATAGTTAATGAATCAGTTTGTTTTTTCAAATGCAACTCAATAGGCGTTCGCCCATCAGCAGGAATAGTTATCTGCTGGCTTTGCCGGTAAAAACCAATCACCGCCGGAGTAACAGAAATGGTTTTTCCTAATAAATTAGTTGGCAGTTCGGTAAAAGTTACCACACCATTTTCAATCCTTGCTGAGTCGGGTTTGTTGAACAAAACTTTAAGCAATCCGCCATTTACCAACTCATTTTTACTTTCATCCCCAAAAACAATGAATTTGATATTAAATGAATCAGCTTCCGGAGAAAGCTTTAACCCAAAATAGATGATCAGGCAAAAAATAACTGCAGGCCCACCAAGCGCTAAAGTGCCATTAAACAGTTTACCGCTATATTTCGCGTGCGCTTTTAAAGCACCAAATAAAAACCCCGATGCAATTAAGGCAACAAAAACCAAAAGAAAAAAATAAACTTGCGGACTTAAATTCGCGGTTTTATTGCTAAAGATCATAAGTATTACCGCGGCCGCCACAAACAACACAAAGCCCAACCCGGTTATAATAACCCAACTTAAAGGTGAAACAGTTTTATTGGTTTCGACTGACATTATAAGTAAAAGGCTGTGTATTATAAAGTTAGATATATTTTTTCATTTACATAATACAAAGTGTCGATTTCTGATCAGTGGTGCCTGATAAAATCAAAAACAATGAAGAACCCAAAGCAGCCCCGTTATCATACTTTAAAGTTTACTACTTCTTTAAAGCATGAACAAATCTAACTATGGTTGAATGACACCTCACATATATCTTGCGACCTTTACCCCCAATCGCTTAACATCTAAATTCCGTATCTTTGGTCAAATACTTTTGTATGTCTAAAAAGAAAAGCAACTCTTCTATCGTCCAGGTACTTACACAAATGGTACTTGATATATTTGAACAAAACGGTAATACGCCACTAAACTATAAACAGGTTTCTGCTAAATTAAACGTCCGCGATCCCGAATCCCGCGAAATCATATTTGATATTTTAAAGGATGAGGCCCAAAAATCAACACTCAAAGAAGTTTCACCTGGTAAATTTCAGCTACTTGAATTAAAAACGTTTATTGAAGGCCGGGTTGATCTCACCAACGATGGATCGGCTTTTATTATTACCGATGATGAATTTGAAAGTGACATTTTTGTTGCACCACGCAAACTACGCAATGCCCTGCATGGGGATAGGGTTAAGGTTTATGTATACGCCATAAGCAAGGGAAAGCGCAAAGAGGGTGAGATCATAGAAATACTGCAGCGTGCTAAAATGGAATTTACAGGAATTGTAAAACTATCAGAACGCTTTGCTTTTTTTATTCCGGATGACCGCAAAATGATGCATGATATTTTTATCCCGATGAGTGAACTCAACGGGGCTAAAAATGGAATAAAAGCCGTTGCAGAAATAACCGATTGGCCGGCCGAAGCAAAAAATCCTATAGGCCGGATTAAACACATTTTGGGAGTTCAGGGTGATAATGACACCGAAATGAACGCTATCCTTGCCGAATACGGCTTTCCCCTTTCATTCCTGGCAGAGGTTGAGCACGAGTCGGAAAAAATATCTGATGTTATTACCAAAGAAGAAATTGCAAGAAGGAGAGATTTCAGGGACATTACAACCTTTACCATAGACCCTTTTGATGCTAAAGACTTTGACGATGCTTTGTCTTACAAAATACTTGATAATGGCAACTATGAAGTAGGCGTTCATATTGCCGATGTTTCGCATTATATCATACCCGATTCTGCTTTGGATAAAGAGGCATTGGAACGTGCCACATCCGTTTACCTTGTAGACAGAGTAATACCGATGTTGCCGGAGCGTTTATCAAATGGCCTGTGTTCCCTGCGTCCCAAAGAAGAAAAGCTCTGTTTTTCGGCAGTGTTTGAGTTGGATGAGAATGCCTATATTATTAACGAATGGTATGGTAAAACCATCATCTACTCGGATAGGCGTTTTACTTACGAAGAAGTTCAGGAAGTTATTGAAAGCGGAGAGGGTGATTTTAAAAATGAAATACTAAAACTAAATGTATTGGCGTACAAACTGCGCGATCGTAAATTTAGAAATGGTGCAATTAGTTTTGAAACTACCGAGGTTAAATTCAAACTTGATAAAACGGGCAAACCCACAGGTGTATATGTAAAAGAACGCAAGGATGCCCATAAACTTATTGAAGATTTTATGTTGCTGGCTAACCGAAAGGTGGCCGAGTATGTGAGTAAAATGGGCAAAGGAAAGCATAAATATACCTTTGTTTATCGCACACACGATTCTCCTAAACCCGAGGCTTTGGCAAACTTTGCACAGTTTGCAGCAAGGTTTGGATATAAGATAAATACCAAATCGGATAAAGAAACAGCAAAATCTCTTAATTTTCTGATGGAGGATGTTGAAGGTAAAAAAGAGCAGAATGTACTTACCCATTTGGCTATCCGTTCAATGGCAAAGGCTATTTACACAACAAAAACCAGTAACCATTACGGTTTGGCGTTCGATCATTATACACACTTCACCTCTCCTATCCGCCGATACCCGGATGTTATGGTTCATCGTTTGTTGTTCCATTATTTAAATGGCGGGCAATCTGCCAATGCCGAGCACTACGAAAAATTGTGCGGCCATAGTTCGCAAATGGAGAAAAAAGCAGCTGATGCCGAACGTTCATCGGTTAAATACAAACAAGCTGAATACCTCCGCGATCAGGTTGGGAACATGTTTACCGGCATCATCTCCGGTGTTACCGAATGGGGTATGTATGTGGAAATAATCGAAAATAAATGCGAAGGCATGATCCGTTTGCGTGATATCTCTGATGATTTTTATACTTTGGACGAGAAAAATTATTGTATCATTGGTCAGCGTAAAAAGAAAATTTACCAATTGGGCGATGAAGTAAGGATCAAGGTTAAAAATGTTGATCTTACCAAAAAACAAATTGATTTTTCGTTAGTACAGGACTAAGTTGATTAAGTTAGATTACGTGAATGGTTAGCATCCACTTAATCAGACTGATCAACTACACAACAAACAAATGAAACAACTTACAGACCTGCAGGTATTGATTAGTAAAGCTGTAGATACGCTAAAATTCCCCGATTCTCCTGCCGAACTTTATGAACCAATAAGTTATATACTTGCCCTTGGAGGCAAGCGTCTTCGCCCCAGCCTCCTCCTGATGGCTTGTGACCTTTTTGGAGGTGATGTTGATAAGGCCATTGAACCGGCTTTGGCGATAGAAGTGTTCCATAACTTTACCCTAATGCACGATGATATTATGGATAAAGCCCCACTTCGCCGGGGTAAAAAAACTGTTCACGAAAAATGGAATGCCAATGTGGMCATTCTATCGGGCGATGCCATGATGGTGGAGGCCAACAAGCTGATGATGAAGGTTGATGATGTCATTTTACGCCGGGTAATGGATGTATTTAATGAAACAGCAACAGGCGTATGTGAAGGCCAGCAGATTGACATGAGCTTTGAGCAGCGCAACAATGTGCTTATTGACGAATACCTGGATATGATAAGACTTAAAACGGCTGTGTTGTTGGGTGGTACATTAAAGATAGGCGCTATTATTGGCGGAGCTACTTTAAATGATGCACAGCTGCTTTACAATTTTGGCGTTAATCTTGGTATTGCATTCCAGTTACAGGATGATATCCTGGATGTTTATGGCGATCCGGAGAAATTTGGCAAACAGGTTGGCGGGGATATCCTATCTAACAAAAAAACTTACCTGCTTATAAAAGCAGTCGAACTGGCTCAGGATGAACAAGCTGATAATCTGAACAGTTGGTTAAACGTGGAACAATTTGATTCTGCCGAAAAAGTAATAGCAGTGACAGCAATTTACGATCAATTAGACATAAGGCAATATGCTGAGTATGCCATGCAAAACTATACAGAAAAAGCTTTTGACGCGCTTGATAAAATCAACCTATCCGAAGACCGTCGCCAATACCTTAGGCAGTTTGCCGATAGTTTGCTGGTAAGGGAGTATTGATTATATTTAGGGTATGAAGAGAATACCATTAATTATAATTGGAGTACTTGCTTTCATTATTACAAATGCCCAAACCTTAACCTCCGGCGGTAAATTGAAACCAGAGCAGGCCATTATGGATGTGCGGCATTATACCATCGCCCTTAATGTTGATCCCGTTCAAAAAACCATTGATGGTTATACTACCATTGATGTGATCATGGCGCAACCAACTCATGTATTGCTTTTTGATCTGCTGGATTCCTTACAGATTAGCAATGTGTTAGTCAACGGAAAAAAGGAGGCGTATACTTATCAAAACAACCTCATCACCATAAACACAACAAAAGAATTACCCTCCGGTAAGGCAAATATAAAAGTGATTTACGGCGGTAAGCCGCATGTGGCCCGTCGCCCACCCTGGGATGATGGCTTTACCTGGTCGAATGACTCAATCGGGCATCAGTGGATGGCTATCACCGCTGAGGGTATCGGTGGGAAACTGTACTTTCCTTGTAAAGATCACCCGTCCGACGAGCCAAATGAAGGTGTGGATATGATAATTACAGTTCCCAAAGACCTGGTAGTAGCAGGTCCGGGTTTATTACAAAAAGTCACAAAGCAAAATAATACAGCCACTTACCATTGGAAAACCAATTACAGCATCAATAACTACAGCATATTATTTAATGCCGGCGATTATAAAGTAGTAAGCAGACCATATAAAACCATTGGTGGGCATATAGTACCCATCCAGTTTTATGTATTAAATGAGGATGCATCAAAGGCTAATCGTCACCTGGACATTTTTGAACGCACAATTCACATCCAGGAGAAATATTTTGGTGAGTATCCATGGGTTAAGGAAAAAATAGGCATAGTTGAAACGCCGCATTTAGGCATGGAGCATCAAACCATGAATGCCTATGGCAATAAGTTCAGGTATTCAAAATTAGGAGGACAGGATTTTGATTGGCTGATGCACCATGAATTTGGGCACGAATGGTGGGGCAACAAAGTAACGGCCAAAGATTGGGCCGATTACTGGATCCACGAGGGGATCTGCACCTTTGGCGATGCCATGCCAATAAGGGAACTGGAAGGCGAGCAAGCCTACATAAAACATTTTCAGCAGGCTGCATTATCATTTGGCAATAAGATTCCTTTAGTTATTGGAAATGATATAGACGAAGAAGCGGCCTACAACGGCGACATATACGGTAAAGGGGCCTTTTTTATGCACACGCTGAGATATATCATGGGCGATACTGTCTTCTTCCCTACCCTGAAAGGTTTCGTAACCGATCCCAAATACACTTACAGTAACCTGGTTACCACTGCCGACGTGCAGGAATACTTTAGTAAAGCCGCAGGTATTGATCTGAAACCATTGTTTGATTTATACATCTATTCTATCAATAAATTGGAAGTGCATGTAAAAGCACAACGTGGAGATAAGTATCTCGTCCGGCTTTTAAATATTGATATGCCGTTACCTATAGGCATAACCACCGATGGTATTACCAAACGTTATACACTTGATAAAAAAGGAGTAACACTGGTAAGCAAAAGCATGCCAATTATTGACCCGGATACCTACTACTTAAAAAAGCTGATCATTGAATAACACCAGCAGCGATGAAAAAATATTATTGCCATCATTGATCATAATATTCTCATCCTGCGTTAAAGCTCAAAAGATAGGTAAGCCTAAAACACAAACAGATTCGGCTTACCTGTTTACAGAAGTTATGCCTGACCTGATGCCAAATGGAGATTTATAAGCATTAAAAAAGCCCCGATCAAATTGACCGGGGCTTTTAAATATTTATAAAGTATCAGCCAATTACTCAGCTGCTTCGGTATCTGCTTTTTTAGCGGCCGCTTTCTTAGCTTTTGGTGCTTCTTCCGCTACAACCTCTGCAACAGGAGCTGCTTCAACTGCTACCGCCTTTGGAGCAGGTGCTGCTACTACTTCAGCAACCTCTTCTGCAAAAGGAACAACTGAAACGTATGAGCGGTTGTCAGCTTTCTTTTTGAAAATTACGATACCTTCGGCTAAAGCGAATAATGTATGATCTCTGCCGATACCTACGTTAACGCCCGGATTGTGTTTAGTACCACGTTGACGAACGATGATGTTACCTGCAATTGCTGGCTGACCACCGAAAATTTTGATACCTAAACGTTTGCTATGCGACTCGCGGCCGTTTCTGGAACTACCGGCCCCTTTTTTGTGTGCCATTTCTTAATATCTTTTATGGAATTGAAGAACAACTCCCGTTAAACTTTAAATTATAATGTAATACCAGTGATCTCGATCTTGGTAAATTGTTGACGGTGACCGTTTTTCTTTTTGTAACCTTTTCTTCTTTTCTTTTTGAAAATGATCACTTTATCACCTTTTAAATGAGACACGATCTTAGCTGATACTTTAGCACCTTTCAAATCAGAACCTAATTTGAATGAACCTTCGTTTTCTGCTAACAATACACTGTCAAATTCAATACTAGCGCCCTCGTCACCCTGTAATCTGTGTACAAAGATCTGCTGGTCTTTTGCAACCTTAAATTGCTGTCCGGCTATACTTACTATTGCGTACATGTTTGTTAATTATTGTTTTAAAATTCGAGGTGCAAATATAGGGATTGATACTTTAATAAACAACATACCTGCATTTTATTTTTTTAGCCTTCTTTCGGCTGTTGTTAAGCTTTGGTCTATTTCTTTGATCAGCTGTTTGTTGGCATCAATTAATTTAGGGTCACCGGAAAAATTCGAATCAAAGATTACCTTTTTTGTTTTGGTTTTATATTTAAATTCAATGATGTAACGTATAGGCTTATCGGCTGAAGTAGTATCTCCTTTTTCATTTGCCGGAAAATCCCAGAAACCCAGGTCGGCTGCCTTATGGTGCAGGTATAGCAGATCATTATCGGTGAGCCTGATTTGCACTTTTACCAACGAATCTCTTTTATTTAGGTATTGATAATCACCGGTACTTGAATTAAATTTATTTATCAGGCTGTCTTTCTCACCATATTGAATAGATATGGATTGAAAATCGGCATACCTGTATGGCGCGTTTTTTATCATCATGCCATAGTAGTAAAAACAGTAAAGCAGAAACGGAACAACAATAGTAAAGATTAGAAATATTTTTTTGGTACGACTTGACATTTTTAATTAATGAATTATGTTTTAATTATTGATAATTTTCTTCTAACCGTCATTGCGAAGCACAAAGCAATTTCTATACTATACCGAGTTGCTTTGATAACCGGGGATTGCTTTGTACCAATGACGCTTTTATAATAGCTCCTGGAATTATTCCAATTCCCCCTCCCACTTGCTAACAACCGCCGTAGCCATTGCGTTGCCCAAAACATTCGTAGCCGATCTGCCCATATCCAATATTGGATCAATCCCTATAAGTAAAAACAAGCCAGCTTCGGGGATATTAAACATAGATAGCGTCCCCGCAATAACAACCAACGAGGCACGTGGCACACCCGCAACACCCTTACTGGTAAGCATAAGCACCAACAACATAGATAGCTGATGACCGAACGACAAATGAATGTCATAAGACTGCGCCAAAAACAGGGATGCAAAGGTCATATACATCATTGATCCATCCAGGTTAAATGAATAACCAAGCGGCAAAACAAAACTTACAATTTTATTACTGCATCCAAAACGTTCCAGTTCCAATAAAACCTTGGGATAAGCCGCCTCGCTGGTTGATGTGCTGAAAGCAATCAGCATAGCATCCTTGATGTTATTGATCAGTTTGAATACCGGGTTGCGCAATACAATAAAACCTGCCAATATAATGATCAGCCATAGCAATACCAGCGAAAAATAAAATTCGCCGATAAAAATACCATAAGTAGATAAAACACCAAGTCCTTGTTTAGCAATTACAGCTGTAATAGCACCGAATACCGCAACCGGTGCCAGTTTCATTACATAGCCTGTTATTTTTAAAATAACATGAGCAATGGCATCCATAGCCTTAATAACTATTTTACCCTGCTCTCCTATCGCTGCCGTGGCTATACCAAAAAACATGGAGAATACTACAATCTGTAATATCTCGTTATCAGCCATCGATTTTATAAAACTTGAAGGGAATACGTGCCCGATAAACTCTGTAAATGATAAAGCAGTTTTTTTAATCCCGGTACTTAAATGGCTATCGGGCAATGGCAGGTGCATGGTTTTACCAGGCTCAAACAAATTAACCAGCAACATCCCTAATAATAACGAAATCAATGTGGCGCTAATAAACCAAAGCATGGTTTTGCCGCCAATCCTGCCAACTGCCTTAATATCCCCCACCTTGGCAACACCAACAACCAGCGTTGTAAACACCAGGGGGGCTACTATCATTTTTATAAGGTTGAGGAATATCTTGCTTAAAACATTAAAGACCTCCAGCTTATCTTCGCGCAATGTGCTGTTGTCCTGCTGTTTTTTTACTTCAGCTTTGCGTTGCAGTTTTAGATTTTTAAAAACTTCGGTTGTTGTATCTGTAGACGCAAGCAGGCTTTTATCGATGTTTTTTATAGCAGCCTCGGAGGTGCTGATGTTGGCATTTATGGTATTAATTACATTAGTATTGTAAATATATCCCGTTATTACACCCAAAATAAGGGCTACAAAAATGTAGAGCGTTAGTTTGCTTTTTTTGTTCATCGATTTTATTAAGGCTGTAAAAGTACAAAATTTTAACTCTGTTAAGAGCCAAGGATCAAGAGACAAGGATCAAGATAAGCTTTTCTTATCTATTTGTTTCCGGCAGGCATGTTCTGTCTTGGTTCCTGATGCTAAATATCTTGATTCTAATTAGTATTTTGCCCAACTTTAGCACAGCATGACGGTTACTACTTACGGATTACAGCATATAAAGAAAGAGATTCAGCACCTGCCTCATGAGCAGTTAACCGACTTATTGCTCCGTTTGGCACGTTATAAAAAAGAAAACAAAGAATTATTAGCTTACCTATTATTTGAAGCCTATGATGAGGCAGCTTTTATTGAAAAAGTAAAAGCCGAGGCTGGGTTTATGTTTAGCCAACTGCCGGCTTTAAGCTACCACGCGGCTAAGGGCATGCGTAAAATTTTAAGATTACTTAGTAAATACACTAAGTTCACAGGATCAAAGGGAGCTGAGATAGAGCTTTTGCTGAATTTTTGCAGCAATTACCTGGAATATGCCGACAGGCGAACATCCTACAAACCTATCCGGTTAATTTTGACAAGACAGGTTGAGAAAATAAAAAATCTGATAAACAAGTTGCATGAAGACCTCCAATTTGATTACGCTGAGAATTATAATAATTTAATAACCGATGCTGAAAAAAAGCTCACCTGGTTTAAAAAGAATGATTACTTGTTGTAACATATTTAGCCATCGGCAATCTAAACTATAAAAATCTATTAATTGTGGCCAACAAAGAAGCAGCGTTCAAGCAAATATATGAAGCTAATTCTAAAAAGATATTCCATTTGTGCTATGGTTATACCGGCGATGACGATGCCGCGAACGACCTTTTACAGGAAACCTTTTTAAAGGTATGGCAAAATCTTGATAAATTCCGTAACCAGGCCATGATCTCAACGTGGATCTACCGCATTGCTGTAAATACGTGCTTAACTTATTTACGATCGGAAAAGCGACAGGCCAAGGACGAACTCACCCCCCAGATAGCAGAAACCAAACGAGAGGAGCTATCAGACAAAAACGAAAAAGTTGCATTGTTATATAAGTGTATATCAAAACTGGAAGAATCAGAAAGAATAATAATAACATTGGTACTCGACGAAGTACCCTACCCCGAAATTGCAGAAGTTTCGGGTATATCGGAAGGAAACCTGAGGGTGAAGATTTATCGTATAAAACAAAAATTAACAGAATTATATAACCAGTATGAAAGACTTTGATCATTTGATGTCGGTTTGGCAGGGACAGCCAAAACAAGATCAGCTTTCAGTGGATGAGGTGCTGAAGCAGGTAAAGAAGGGGATTCGCAGCATAACTAATAAGTTGTACTGGACTATAGTGGCCATGGTGGCTATCACCATATTTGCGGCCATCGTTACATTTTTCCTGGCATTCAAGTCGGGAGTTACTACAGCCGGTATATTACTGGTATTGATTACCATGCTCATGTACCTGTCGCTAACGGTAAGGCATTATCATATCCTCAGCAAGCGCGATGCTACAATAAACCCATCTGAGTACCTTGAAAGCTTGAAAGAATACCAAAAAACCAGGTCGAAAGTAATTGGCTGGTTTTATTACATTTATATATTGATGATAAGTGCCGGGCTTGCACTTTACTTTATTGAAGTGCTTGAAAACTCCTMCCTGGTATTTAAAATAGTAACTTATACATCAATCATTATTTGGTTTTTGTTTACCACATTTTATTTAAAGCCAAGAATGTTTAAGAACGAGGAAGAGAAGCTTAACCTGATGATAGACCGGTTGGTGAGGTTGAAAGAACAATTTGATTAATTATTATTGCACCGAAATTTTCATTTTAAAATGACGGACAATCCTATCACCCTTCAAAAAGTAACTACAGCTGATGTTGACACCTTGCTGGCTATTAGCAGGGATACATTCTTTTATTTTTTTGCTCCGCTGAATGACGCTGATAATATGGATGCATATGCGGCCAAAGCATTTACTACAGAACGCACAAGCGCCGAAATTGAAAACCCCGGCTCGCAATTTTATTTTGCGCTATTTAATGGCCTAATAGCTGGCTATCTTAAATTAAACTTTGCGGACGCTCAATCTGAATTTAAAGATCCGGACGCCCTTGAGGTGGAACGTATTTACGTTTCAAAAGAGTTTCATGGCAAAAAAATTGGCCAGTATCTCTTAAATTTCGCTATTCAAACAGCACTCGATCATCATTTTAAATATATCTGGCTTGGCGTTTGGGAACACAATAATAAAGCCATTGGTTTTTATGAACATCACGGCTTTAAGGTATTTGGCAGCCATGAGTTTTTATTAGGGAATGACTTGCAAAACGACCTGTTGATGAAGAAGGAATTAGTTCAATCGGTATTATAACCTGTGCTGATTAATCAACAAATGCATTACCTGCTCCCTTAATTGCCTGCTAATTGGAATTTGGTGCAGGCCCACAGCTAACATATTCCCCTCAATAGAGTTAACTTTATCATAAGCAACAATGTAAGATTTGTGGGTTTGCAGAAACTTACGCAACGGCAATTTATCGGCAAAGGCTTTTAAAGTGCTGTGGGTGATTATCTTTTTATTGATAGTTTGTATCACCACATAATTTTCCATACCCTGTACAAAAAGCACCTCATCATAAACAACCTTTTCCAGCTTGCCTTCACTTTTAACAAATAAATAGCTGGCTTCACTCCCATTACTCTGCTGGTCAAAATAATCCTTAGCCTTAAATGCGGCCTTCATAAAACGCTCAAAAGAGATTGGTTTAAGCAGGTAATCCAACACATCCAAATCAAAACCATCTGTTGCATACTCCTTAAAGGCAGTAGTAAATATCACTTTAGGAGGATTTTGCAATGACTTTATAAAATCGACACCTGTTAAATGCGGCATTTGGATATCCAGGAATAACAAATCAACAGGTTGTTGTTTCAGTATGTCACTTAATTCCATTGCATCTTCACACTGGGCCTTTAGATTAAAGAACCCGGCTTTCTCTACATACCCCTGCAAGCCTTTTCTTGCAAAAGGTTCATCATCGGTTATTATACAAGTTATTAAACCCATCTCCTAAAATTTCAATTCAAGTTCTGCTATAAACCTATTTTCGTGGCGGTTAACAACCAGCTTATGTATATCCGGATAAAGCAATTGTAAGCGTCTTTTCAAATTCTCTAACCCTATGCCAGTATAGTTATATTTAGTTTCCATTTTCTCCGGCACATCGTTGGTAACCGAAAAAGCGATCATTCCGTCAATACTCTTTGCAACAATACTAATTTCATATCCCCCGCCAACGTATTTGAAAGCATTCTCTACCAATGGTAATAAAAGCAGTGGGTAAACGGACTGATCGGTCAGCTTCGTATCAAAACAAACATTTAAGCACAGTTTATTGCTTGCCCTTATTTTTTGAAACTCAATATAATTTCGCAGGTATTCCAATTCCTGGCTTATGGATACCTGCTGTTGCTGATCATAAAGCTGATACCTGAGCAAACTGGAAAGCAATTCGGTACTCTTTTTAGCTGCCGGTACATCTTCATCCATCTGGAAATAAATGGTGTTTAATGCATTAAACAAAAAGTGCGGATGATATTGGGCTTTCAAAAACTTAAGTTCGGTTTCTAACTGATCGGTAGTCAACTTTTCCAGTTGTACCTTGTTGGCAATGTAGGCCTTTAACCATGTGCTGCTACGTGCTATGCCATAATAAATAATGGCATATAAGGTTGGTATCATGGTGAGGTCTGCCAGATCACCCCAGGATAGGCCGTCGTCAGTCAATGCAGCCATTGGAGTAAATATCAGGTTCACCAAAACCAGGTTAGCAAACACCAGTATAATTAATTCTCTTACTACTCCCCGATAATTAAATTGCAGTGGCCAGCGCCTGTCATAAAACCGAAAGAGCCACTCAAATATATATATGCCTGCATAGCCCACCAATACACTGCAGCTCATTTCAAGGACATTTAAACCCCAGTCTCTTTTCCAAAACATTTCATCATGTTCAGTGTCATGCAGCAGCCTTACGGTAAAATATACCAGCAGGCCGTACAATGCAGGGAAAATATATTTCCGAAAGAATTTCATAGCAGTAAATTACAAATTTCAGGCAGATAGTACCTCAACAGTTTTTATTTCTTCGGCATGCACTTTTATTACACGCTCCGGTTTATCTTTTGGTTTCATCCCAAATAAAAAGCGGGTTAAAGCGTATGGGCGCACCAATAAATGATAAATGAGCATAGTTATAAAAAAGGTGATCCCAACGGTATAAATATATTTAGACAGGATACTTTCATTTGGCACCTGCACAATGTAATAAACCAGCAGCACTATCACAGTTTGGTGAAGAATATAAAAAGGATACACAGCCTGGTTTAAATAGCTTAACACTTTATGGGTGCGGTTAAGATATTGTTTGCCATAGCCAACCAAAGCCAATACCCATCCCCAGGCAATTATTGGCCTTAAAGCAGTAAAAGCATAACTAAACAATATATTTTGAAATGGCCAGCGGGCGTGTAGGGGTTCGATTCCATTCCACCTCAGGCATTCCCATAACATGAGGCTCAAAAAACCAATAGTTAAAGCAAAACGGCGGTTTCGTTGCAGGCTATCCATTAGTTTAGGCTGTACAATGCATATAAAACCTGCTAAAACAAAAAACAGCCAGTAAACAAAATAGCAGCCATCATGTATAAGGTCATTGGTTTCTGGTAACTGCCAGCTCAATAAGGTAAACCAAATGATACCGGGCAGCATTAACAGGTAAATCCATTTTCCTTTGGCCAATACGGCAAGCTTTTGTTTAAATCCATCACTTTTAGATGACACCATCCAGGCAAATACAGGGGCAAATATTAAATCGTAAATAAACAAATAAGCAATAAACCAAAGGTGATGCCAGCTAAAACTACCTTTAGGATAAGGTACAAAATTAAACACACTTGGATAAAAGTCCCAAAAACTGCCTTTGTATCCATGCGCCAGCCGCTCCATATATATCTGCGGCGGAACAATGAAAAACATGCCCACCAAAAGGGGAATAAACAGCCTGCGGAAGCGTAAACCGATGAAAGTAAGAGTAGATCGCCGCTGCATCATGTAGTAACTCACGGTACCAGAAATAAAAAAGAGCAGCGGCATGCGAAAAAGGTGCAAAAAGTGATTTGATTCCATCATTAGATTGCTGGTCTCGGCATTTTTAATATGCCAGCTATCTTCGGCGACGTAAGGCATAGCCGAATGAAAAAATAATACACCCAGTATGGATAAGATTCTTAACCAGTCGAGGTAAGTTTGGCGTTGTGTTGTTTCCATTTTTCTTTTTTTATCAAAAGAAGCAACTGGAGCCAGCGCTGTAAAATTAGTTTGACCAATGGTTATAAAGCTTTGACCAATGGTAAAAATTAAACCTGCACCATAACACAAACACGCGAAGTTGACCTGCTAAAAACTTTTTGTAAAAGACGCTCAGGACGAAAGCTTCTTAAATATTCCCTGAAGGCAATTCCTATACTTTTGACGCACCGTTGACACACCTTTCATGTATCTGTGAATCACCTTACCAGTACCCTTTGAAAAGCTTTTGATTACCCTTCAACACCGTTTTAATAATACTTAGTTCATTAATAATCAAATAATTAATGAACTTCTATGAATTTTC
Organism: Mucilaginibacter sp. P5_A6; assembly: GCF_056400585.1. Classification (NCBI taxonomy): domain Bacteria; kingdom Pseudomonadati; phylum Bacteroidota; class Sphingobacteriia; order Sphingobacteriales; family Sphingobacteriaceae; genus Mucilaginibacter; species Mucilaginibacter sp. P5_A6. The sequence goes on from NZ_JBFUKZ010000031.1 coordinate 28,379, forward strand.
AAGGCTTTTTATTTTAAAATACACCGGGCAATTATCCTTTAAGATATTCGCCCGGTTTGTTTTATATACAAATATACCAAAAATTTAAAAAACATCCAACAAAACACCCTACATCCGGCAAGGCTCAATCTTTCAAAAACGGGTTAAAGTTCCTCGTCCCTATTTCCATACCTGCTGCACGGCAAACAGTTTTATCGCCAAATTTAAAATTAATATTATCCATGGCCTGGTAAAGGCGGATGCGTTCCTCGTTATCCTCAAACAGGTTGATCTGGTAACGGCCGCTGGCAAGGTTACTGAGCCTTACTCCTATCAATCGGATAGGCCGGTGCTGGTTCCAGGCTTTTTTGAGCAGGTTTTTAATCCCGGGTAATAAAATATGTTCGGCAGCGGTTAAGGCAATTTTTTGCTGTTGTGTATGGGTTTCAAAGTTGGCATAACGGATCTTGATAGCCAGGCACGATGCCAGTTTGTTTTCCCTGCGCAGTTTGGAGGATAATTCTTCCGTCATAGATACGAGGATAGTTTCCAATGTACGCTGATCGTTAACATTTACGCCAAAGGTATGTTCTGTTGATATGGATTTACGGTCGCAATGCGGTATGATCTCACTATGGTCTATTCCATGTGCCTTTTCCCAAATAAAAATGCCCATTTTACCAAAAACAGCTTCCAGGAAACGGATATTGGCACGTTGCAAATCGCCAATTTTTTCCATACCATATTGATACAATTTTTGACTGGTGCTTTCACCAAGACCTGGAATTTTACTGATGGGCAGCGGCGCCAGAAATTGAAGTTCCTCCCCATGTTTAATAAATAGCTGCCCATTAGGTTTAGCCGCGTTGGTAGCCATTTTAGCCACCGTTTTGCCCGATGCCATACCAAAGGAGATAGGCAGGCCCGTTTCCCTGATCACCCTTTGGCGCAGGTTACACGCTATTTGATAACAGTCATAAAAACGGTCCATTCCGGTAAGGTCGATATAAAATTCATCTACAGAGGATTTCTGGTAAAGCGGTACCGAATCATGTATGATCTCTGTTACCTGCCGCGATGCTTCAGAATAACGCCCATGTGTGCCCCGCACAATAATAGCATGCGGGCAAAGCTTCATGGCCTGTTTCATAGGCATGGCAGAGTGAATGCCAAATTTACGCGCCTCATAACTGCATGAAGCCACTACACCCCTATCTGCCGAGCCGCCAATGAGCACAGGTTTACCAATGAGCGCCGGATTAAATTTGCGCTCCACCGATACAAAAAATGAATCGAGATCGATGTGTACGATATACCGCTTTTGCTCCATACACAAATATGAAAATAAATTTGGTATTTTGCTAATTTTATTAGCATTTTTGAGTGAATTAAAAACAGGCTTATGACGATGTACGAAGACTATCTGATGCTTTTATCGCCACCCGAAACGGTGAAACACGAAGTTGCGCGGTATAAAAAAGCTTCGGCAAAACTCATAGGCAACTATCAAAGTATGGATTCGCCAGCCCATATTTCCATCCTTCACCTGGATAGGCAAACACACTCCATGAAAGAAAAAACCAATGGCGTTATGGAGCCGAGCCTAAGGCAGTTGCCGCCTGTGCTACTGCACATGGATGGATTTGGCTATTTTCCGCACCTGCATGCTAAAATGACCATTTATGCCAATATCCGGTCGACCCCGGCTGTTGACGAATGGTTTAGTCAGCTAAAGAAGAAACTGAAGATTATAAAGACCCTTACCCCACACATCACCATAGCCCGAAACATCCCTGAAAAGGATTTTAAGATCCTCTGGCCGCACTTTAAGCATAAACAACTGGTGGAGCCCTTTTGGGTAAACGCCCTCACAGTTGTAAAGCGCGATACATTTGATGCTTATGCCAAATGGGAGTTTTACAAAAAGTATGAGTTTAAAAACCAGGGCGGGTTTATAGGTATCGACAATATTGAGGCCGGGCGAATCAATATAACCGACCAGGATCAGATGAATTTATTTTAAACATTAACGTTGAGCACCATGACATCATTTCATTTTTTACTTGATCTGCCGGGCCACATCAACACCGATATTTACAAATTGAAGAACGAAGCAAAGCGGGTGATCGGGGTGTATCCCAGCATGAATGCTGTTCCGCATATTACGGTGAATAATTATCATCCCAACCCCGGCGATTTTCATGAACCTGGATTTTCGCTTTTTAAAAGGCCGCTAAGCCTTTTACCACCAATAACACTCCAGATTAATGGGTTTGATTGTTTTAATGAAGATAGCTCCCATCATAAAACCATTTATGCCCGGCTTGAGTTAAGTCCGCAAAATAAATTTTGGTTCAAATTACTTTGGAAAATTGTGGGTAAAGGGAGTACTAAACCACACATTACTATTGCCAGATCATTAACAACCGAGCAATTTACCCTGCTGTGGCCGCATTTTCATCAGCGTAAAATACAAGCCAGTTTTACGGTTTCAAAATTTACGATTTTAAGGGTCAGGTATCTAAAAGGTGAATTTGTATCCGAGTCTTACCGTGAATTTGATTTCAATGGATCGCAAAATTCATTGACCGGTCGTTACAACGACTATCAGCTCAATCAATTAAAATCCTATAACACTGGAAGCCAGCAGATAAGCCTTTTTTAACAATTTATTAACCAAAAACGTATCATTTTTCTATATTTGCGCCGGGGTAAGTCTTTTACGGCCAGCTCCTCTTGAACTCCCCCAGGGTGGGAACACAGCAAGGGTAGAGAGTTGAGCGGCGCGATAAAAGTAGCTTACCCTTTTTTTGTGCCCTATATTTTTCTGGCCGGAAGTAATAATATCGAACGCCGAATATTGGCCAAACAAAAAATCGGTATTCGACATTCAAAATTCGTTATTCCATATTAAAAAGTTCTAAATGCGGTTATATCCTACCGCGAATCTCTCTTAAAAACTGCCTATCTTCGCAGCATGCTCGATATACTAATAATAGGTGGCGGTCCCATCGGCCTGACTTGCGGACTTGCAGCACAAAAAGCAGGTTTAAGTTTTATTATTGTCGAAAAAGGCTGCCTGGTTAATTCGCTGTATAACTACCCCTCAACTATGACGTTTTTCTCCACTTCCGAGAAACTGGAGATTGGTGGAGTGCCATTTGTAACCGCTCATAACAAACCTACCCGTAACGATGCGTTGGAGTATTACCGCCGAGTTGCCTTATCAAACCACCTACCTTTAAATTTATTTGAGGAGGTTACCAACGTAAAAGCCGAAGATGGCAGTTTTACCGTAATTACAAGTAAAGCAACCTATAAGGCTAAAAAAGTGATCCTTTGTACGGGCTTTTATGATATCGCTGTTAAACTCAATATTCCAGGCGAGGACCTGCCAAAAGTTAAACACTATTACCATGACCCGCATTATTATACCTCACAAAAGGTTGTTGTTGTGGGTTCAAGCAATTCGGCTATAGATGTGGCTTTAGAAACCTATCGTAAAGGTGCCGAAGTAACCCTTGTAGTGCGCGGACCTGAGATTAGCAACAGGGTTAAATACTGGGTAAGGCCGGATATTATCAACCGGATAAAAGAAGGCAGTATCAAGGCATATTTCAACGCTAACCTGCAAGCGGTACATGAGCATGAGGTTGTTATTAAAACCGCCGATGGCCTCATCACTATACCCAATGATTTTGTAATGGCGATGACGGGTTATAAACCCAATTTCGAATTCCTGAAAAAGCTGGGTATCATCCTGTCCGAAGATAAATTTATCCCGCAATTCAATCACGAAACGATGGAAACCAACCTGCCCGGTTTGTACCTCGCCGGTGTAGTTTGCGGCGGAATGGATACACACTTATGGTTTATTGAAAACTCACGGATCCATGCAGATATGATATTGAATGATATAATGAAGAAAGTGAATGGTTGATTGAGTTATTTTGAACCTTAATTCGCCAATTAAAGAATTTCTTAAACTGGTATAATTGATCTTCAAATTTTCAAATCCTCAAATTTTCAAATTAACTCCCATCAACTAAATCATTTTTTTCTTGTATAAGTAAAAATTTATGGCCTAATTTGCACCCAAATTAAAAACACAGTAATACAATCAAAAAAATGAATCAACCAAGCTTAAATAAGCCCGCAATAAGAGCAACATTTGCTCCGGCTGCCGCTGCTTTGGGTTCAACTGTTTTTTTATGCTGCCCTCCCCGACGAAGGCCCTATATGCCACGGGTTTGAATTACTTTCTCGTCCTGAACCACCACAAAAAGAGTTATTAAACTTCTTTTAAAAAAAGCCATCTAATTATTAAGGCATCAAAAGCCAATTAATTTAACGGTAATATCTATTTAAATGACCATACAAGATTTTGATATTCAGGTTGCTACAGCACAGCATGTAGATTTTGCCACAATGATATGCGATGAAATGGCCGAATCGGCCAAAGCACGTGGTACGGGCATTGCACAACGTTCGCCAGAATATGTTGCCAACAAAATGCTGGAAGGCAAAGCAGTTATAGCTTTACATAAAGACGGCACCTGGGCCGGTTTTTGTTACATCGAAACCTGGAGCCATGGCGACTTTGTTGCCAATTCGGGCCTCATTGTTAACCCACAGTTTCGTAAAGTTGGTTTGGCGAAAGCCATTAAGCATGCCATCTTTCAGCTTTCACGAAAAAAATATCCCGACGCTAAAATATTCGGATTAACCACTGGTTTGGCAGTAATGCGTATTAATTCAGAAATTGGGTATGAGCCTGTTACCTACTCTGAACTAACCCAGGATGAAAACTTCTGGGCCGGTTGCAAAAGCTGCGTTAATTATGATATCCTAATGAGCAAGGACCGCAAAAACTGCATGTGCACCGCCATGCTGTTTGATCCCGCCGAAAAACAAAAGCAGGACGAAGATAAAATGAAACGCATTACACATAAAGCCACTTTGCTTGAACGGATTGAGAACGCGATAAAAAAGCGCATAGGACAGGAATAGGTGAAAGGCAAAAGGTTAAAGGCGAAAGGTAGAAAATAAAGGTAAAATGAGGGATTACAGGAAATTAGATGTTTGGAAAAGATCACACTTGCTTACAAAGCAGGTGTATGCCGATGTCTTGCCTATTATGCCAACCGAAGAACGATTTGCCTTAACAAACCAGCTTCGCCGGTCGACCTACTCGATTCCATTAAATATTGTAGAAGGCTGTGGCAAAAACACCGATAAAGACTTTGCCCATTACCTGGATAATGCTTTAGGGTCGGCTCATGAAGTTGAATATACCTGTTACTTAATTTATGACCTGGGCTTTATCCCCAAAGAAATTTACGACAAAATACACACAGCAATTAATGAGGTGAAAGCCATGTTAATTGGCTTCATAAAGTTTTTACGCGGCGAAAACCTTTAACCTTTCGCCTTTAACCTTTTACCTCATAGAGATACTTTAAAAAATGAAAAAGAAAGTAGTATTAGCATACAGCGGCGGATTAGACACCTCATTTTGCTGTATATATTTAACACAGGACCTTGGTTACGAAGTTCACTCGGTAATTGTTAACACCGGCGGCTTTAGCGACGAAGAATTAAAAGGAGTTGAAGAACGCGCCTACAAAATGGGTGTTACATCACATCATGTAGTTGATGAAACCAAAAACTTTTACGATACCTGTGTTCGCTTTTTGATTTATGGCAATGTATTAAAAAACAACACTTACCCGCTTTCGGTAAGTGCCGAGCGCGTGAGCCAGGCAACTGCCATTGCTAATTACGCTAAAGAAATTGGTGCCGAGTTTGTAGCACATGGCAGCACCGGCGCCGGTAACGACCAGGTGCGTTTTGATATGATCTTCAACATCCTGGTTCCCGAAGTAAAGATCATCACCCCTATCCGCGATTTGAAATTGAGTCGTGAAGCCGAGATCCAGTACCTGAAAGACCATGGTGTGGAAATGAACTTCGAAAAGGCAAAATACTCTATCAATAAAGGTATCTGGGGCACATCAGTTGGTGGTAAAGAAACGCTGACCTCAAACTTAGGTCTGCCCGAAGAAGCATGGCCAACCCAAGTTACCCAATCGGAAGTGAAAAACCTGGAGCTGGTATTTGAAAAAGGCGAACTGGTGGGTATCGATAATGAAAAATATGATCATCCCACCAAGGCAATACAGGCATTGCAAGCTATCGCGCAGCCTTATGGTATTGGCCGCGACATTCACGTTGGCGATACTATTATTGGTATTAAAGGTCGGGTAGGTTTTGAAGCAGCCGCGCCGATGGTGATCATCAAAGCCCACCATACTTTAGAGAAGCATGTGTTGACTAAATGGCAACTATCCTGGAAAGATCAGTTATCCACTTTTTATGGCAACTGGCTACATGAGGGGCAGTTTCATGACCCTATCATGCGCAATATGGAAGCCTTTTTAAGCGATACACAGCAAAATGTAAGCGGTAAAGTGTTTGTACAATTACACCCTTATCGTTTCCAGGTTATAGGTATTGAATCTGCTCACGACCTGATGTCAAATAAATTTGGCAGCTACGGCGAAATGAACAATTCATGGAGTGGTGAGGATGTTAAAGGTTTTTCAAAAATATTTGGCAACCAGGTGATGATTTATCATAAGGTTAATGCCCCCCAGCCTCCATCAGCTGATGGAGAAGCAATTAATGCTCAAGACTAATCATGACAGAAAAAGACAATATGCATGCCATTCCAACCACTCCTTTAGGGGGCCAGGTGGCTTTTTCCAAAGGCGAGTGCTTAAAGCACTATAAATGGGGTGATGACTGTCACGGGTGGACATTTATTGACACCGAAGAGCTGTCTGTAAAGCAGGAATTGATGCCTCCTGATACTGCTGAGCAATTGCACTATCACGAAAAGGCTAAGCAGGTTTTCTTTATTTTGAAAGGAAGAGCAACATTCTCCATCGATGGAAAAATTACGGTGTTAAAACCAGAGCAGGGTATCGAGATATTACCGGGCCAGAAACACTTCATCAGCAATAACGACCGGAGCGACCTGGAGTTTATTCTATATTCGTATCCATCAACAAATAATGACAGGATTACCCGCTAATCCCTTAAAGGGAGAATAATTATTAAGTTATGACGCAAACAATTGAAAATATACAGGATTCTTCACTTACTCCCCTTTCAGGGAGCCGGGGGCCTATTCGTGCAGGCATCATTGGTGGCGCGGGATATACTGGTGGCGAAATGCTTCGGCTATTGATCAATCATCCCAATGTGGAGATTATTTTTGTGCACAGTAACAGCAACACTGGTAAACATGTGTATGAAGTGCACTCCGATCTGTTTGGTGATACCAATCTTAGGTTTTCGGGCGAATTATCAAATGCTATCGATGTATTGTTTCTGTGTGTTGGCCATGGCGATGCTAAAAAGTTCTTAGAAACCAATGCGATCCCCGATCATATTAAGATCATCGATCTGAGCCAGGACTTTAGGTTAATTCAAAATTCAAAAATAAAAAATAAAAACTTTGTATATGGCTTGCCTGAATTAAACCGCGAGGCAATAAAAACCGCTGATAATATCGCCAATCCAGGCTGCTTTGCTACCTGCCTGCAATTAGGTTTATTACCATTGGTATCAAAAGGATTATTGATGAACGAGGTTCATATCACCGCTACAACAGGATCAACCGGGGCCGGCCAAAGCTTAGCTGCTACCTCGCACTTTACGTGGAGAAACGATAACCTATCTGTTTATAAGGCTTTTAACCATCAGCACTTAAACGAGATTGGGCAATCGTTAAAACAATTACAGGTTAATTTTAACCAGGCTATAAACTTCATCCCTTACCGTGGTGATTTTACCCGCGGCATAATAGCCTCTATATACACTGATAGCGACCTAAGTGCCGAAGAAGCATTAAAACTTTACCAGGAATATTATGAAGGCCATCCGTTTACACATGTAACCAGTCATAATATTGATTTGAAACAGGTAGTCAACACAAATAAATGCTTTCTACAGGTTACAAAACATGAAGGTAAGCTTTTAATAATAAGCATTTTAGATAACTTACTTAAAGGAGCATCAGGCCATGCGGTTCAGAATATGAACTTGCTCTTCGGCCTGGATGAACGAGCCGGGCTGCGACTTAAGGCGACCGCTTTTTAGCTAAAAGCCTAAGGCCGAAAGCAAAAAGCTGTTGCGGTGAAAAATAAATATGAGGGATTACAAAAAGTATGAAGTATGGAAAAAAGCACATGAACTTAATATGTTCGTTTATCTAACTCTACTTCCAAAATTTCCAAAGAGTGAACAATATGATTTAATGAGTCAAACAAAACGAGCTTCGTATTCAATACCTTTAAATATAGTTGAAGGTTGTGGAAGAAATACAGAACGTGATTTTGCTCATTTTTTAGATCAGTCATTAGGTTCGGCACATGAATTGGAATATTGCTGTTTGATGTGTAAAGATCTCTCGTACATTACTGAAGATTTGTTTCAGCAAACAAATAAGTTAATAAACGAAGTTAAGGCAATGCTGATAGGCCTGATTAAAACACTTAGAAAATAAAGCTTTATGCCTTCGGCTTTTAGCTTTCAGCTTAAATGATATGAAATTATTTGACGTATACCCTATTAATCCCATAAATATAGTTAGAGGCCAGGGCAGCCTTGTTTATGACGCCCAGGATAATGAATACCTCGATATGTATGGTGGTCATGCCGTAATATCTATTGGCCATACCCACCCTCATTATGTAAAACGGTTGGAAGACCAGCTACATCAATTAGGTTTTTACTCCAACTCCATCGAGATCCCGATTCAAAAAGAACTGGCCCAAAAGTTAGGTAAAGTATCCGGCAAAGACGATTACCAGTTATTCCTATGTAACTCTGGTGCCGAGGCTAATGAAAATGCTTTAAAACTGGCATCATTTTATAATGKTAAAAAGAAAGTTATCGCCTTTACAAAGGCATTTCATGGTCGTACATCTTTAGCGGTTGCCGTTACCGATAATCCAAAAATTGTTGCGCCTATTAACGAGACCGATAATGTGATCTTTTTACCATGGGCAGACGAAGCAGCTTTAGCACAGGCTTTTGCCGATAACGAAATTTCATCTGTGATTATTGAAGGGATCCAGGGTGTTGGCGGGATCCAGGTGGCGCCGGAAAGCTTCCTGCAAAAGATCCGCTCCCTTTGTGATAAGCATAACGCTGTTTTTATTGCCGATTCGGTACAATGTGGGTACGGGCGTACAGGTAAATTCTTTTCACAGGATTTTGCCGGTGTTGATGCTGATATCTACTCTATGGCAAAAGGCATGGGTAATGGCTTCCCGGTTGGAGGAATCATTATCTCGCCAAAAATACAGCCAGCTTACGGTATGCTGGGCACAACTTTTGGTGGTAACCATTTGGCTTGCGCGGCCGGTTTAGCGGTACTTGAGGTAATGGAGCAGGATAACCTGATGCAAAATGCAGCAACAGTAGGCGAATACCTGATAAAAGAGCTTAAAAAGCTTGAACAAGTTAAAGAAGTTAGAGGCCGTGGTTTGATGATAGGTATTGAACTACCCGAGGAATTGGCTCATGCACGTAAAGAGCTTTTATTTAAACATAATATTTTTACAGGTGAGGCCAAACCAAACGTAGTAAGACTATTACCTGCCTTGAATTTAACCAAAGCCCACGCAGACAGGTTCCTGGAAGCTTTTGTAAATGTTTTAAATCAATAGATCGTAATATAAATTTTCCCGACCGATGAAACTATTTTCTTCTGTAAACGATGTTACCGATATCAATGCACTTGTAAAAGAGGCTTTGGCACTTAAACAAAATCCTTATGCCCACCAGGATCTGGGTAAAAATAAAACATTGGCGTTGGTGTTTTTAAATCCAAGTTTGCGTACCCGCATGAGTACTCAAAAAGCAGCCCTTAACCTGGGTATGAACGTGATGGTGCTTAATATTGATAAAGAAGGATGGGCATTGGAGTTACGCGATGGCGTGATTATGGACGGTACTACAGTAGAACATATCCGCGAGGCCGCGGGTGTAATGGGGCAATATGCCGATATTATTGGTGTACGTTCATTCCCGGGATTGCGGAACCGCGAGGAAGATTATAGCGAAATGATATTTAACAAGTTTGTGGAGTTTTGCAAAGTACCGGTAGTAAGCCTGGAATCAGCCACCCGTCACCCATTACAAAGCTTAGCAGATTTAGTCACAATAACAGAATTAAAAAATACTGAGCGCCCTAAGGTTGTATTAACCTGGGCGCCTCATATTAAACCCCTGCCACAAGCAGTTCCCAATTCATTTGCCGAATGGATGTGCAGGGCTGATGTTGATTTCACCATAGTTCAGCCCAAAGGCTACGAACTTTGTGCCGATTTTACCCAAGGTGCCAAAATCACTTATGATCAGGATGAAGCATTGGCCGGTGCCGATTTTATCTACGTAAAAAACTGGTCGGCTTACGAGCCTTACGGTAACATACTGGGTAAAAACGAAGAATGGATGCTTACTAACGAAAAGCTGAAAGCAACCAATAATGCCAAAGTGATGCACTGCCTGCCCGTACGCCGTAACCTCGAATTATCTGATGAGATTTTGGATGGCCCAAATTCCATTGTTGTACATGAAGCTGGTAACCGGGTTTGGGCTGCGCAGGCAGTGTTGAAGCAAATGCTGGAAAGTTTGTAAACACACAGGATTTATACAAGTCTTGTTTCTTGAATCTTATATCCTGACTCTTTGCAATGTATATACCTTCTTTCAATAAATTTCCCGATCAGCAGGAAGCTATCAGCTTTATGCAACGGTACAGCTTTGCTACCATAGTTACAGCCGATAATAATATACCGGTGGCTACACACCTCCCTTTTTTGATTGAGCTGCGCGATGATAAAATAGTTTTGCTCTCGCATTTTGCGAAGGCAAATCCGCAGGCATTGGATATAACTAATAAACCAATTTTAGTAATATTTACCGAGCCTCACGCCTACATATCACCCACTAATTACGAAAAGGAAACCAACGTACCTACCTGGAACTATTTAGCGGTGCATGCCTACGGCAAGGCAACACTCATCCCCGAAGGTGAAGAAACTGCTGCGCTGCTTGCTAAAATGATAAGCTATTACGAACCAGCTTATCTTCAGCAATGGAATGGCTTACCTGGTGAATACAAACAAAAAATGATGAAAGGCATAGTTGCGTTTGAAATTGTGGTGGATGAGCTGCAGGCCAAACAGAAGCTCAGTCAAAACCGATCGGCCTTAGAAAAAGAAAATATCATTAATTCTTTAGAAAAAAGTCCCGACACCAATGAAAGTGAAATAGCAAGGTATATGTCGAAATTAAAATAGCTTAACCTATAAATTTCGACGCCTTGTTGATCATGGCGTTAAGCGTTAGCCCCTGTACAATTACTGAGAATATTACGATAAAGTAACTGCCGGATAAGATCAAATGGCGGTAAGCTGTTGCCGGCAATGTTAAAGCCAGCGCAATAGATATAGCCCCCCTTAAACCAGCCCATGTCATTACATTAATATTACTGTAATTTACTTTTAAGGATTGGCGTAAAAAAGTTAGTGGCAACATAATACTTAACCAACGGGCCAATAATATAAACACAATAGATATACTGCCCGTTACCCAGTAATTATTTACAAACGGTAAGTTAATTAGCTGTAAACCTATCATTACAAACAGAATAGTATTCAGCATTTCATCAACCAGCTGCCAGAATTTCTCCAACGCTTCGTGCGATCTTTCTTTATTATCCTGGTTTATGGAGTGGCTGCCTGCAAACAGGCCCGCGGTTACTATTGATAAAGGTATCGAGAAACTAAAAATAGTTGCCAGTACCGATAAGCCCATAACAAGTGCTAACGAGATCAATACGATGGTTTGAAAATCCTTAACCGATTTCATCAGTCGCTGGGCAAGGTAACCCATGAACGCACCGGCCAATATGCCCCCAAAAACCTCTTTAACTATTAGCATTAAAACCTTTGATGCCTCAATATTATCCTCTCCAACCTTTGTTATCTCCAAAATAATCACAAACAGGAGCAATCCTATGCCATCATTAAACAGCGATTCGCCCGAGATAATGGTTTCGAGGTGGGTAGGAAGCTTTGAATTTTTTACGATTGCTGATACCGCTACCGGATCTGTTGGTGAAACCAGTGCTCCAAACAAGAAGCAATACATGAGCGGCATATGAATATGAAAAAAAGGCGCCAGGTAATATAAAAGAAACCCAAAAATAGTGGTAGATAGTAATACCCCCAATGTGCTTAATATAAACACCGGGCGCATTTCTCTTTTAAGCTTTGCACCATCAAGGTTGAACGCGCTTGAAAAAAGCAGGAACCCCAGCATAACATTAAGCACCACTTTGGAGAAGTCGATATTTTTGGCGAGTGTGGTTAAATATTTAGCTGTAGAAGAATCTAACTTATCAACAATCAATATAACAATTGACACAATGGTTGCTATCAAAACGGTACCTATAGTACCCGGGAGTTTAATGAAACGTGCATTTATATAGGAGAAAAAGGCACTTACAATAACCAATAAAGTAATTACAACAAACAGATCCATAGGCGCTTACTTTTTTATTAATAAAATAAGCGCTACAATGTTTTAAAACTGATGCCTTTTTATTTGGATTCCGGATCTGTCATGCGGGTTTCTATATCAAAATACCGCACTATTAACCTGTTATCGCTGTTTTTAGCAAAATAATTGATAGCCCAGCTAAAAAACACTGTTCCCTTATTGGTAAAACCAGCTAAGGACATTAAATGCACAAAACCCCAAAGCAACCATGCAACAAAACCCTGTAAATGAATTTTACCTAAATCGGCAACAGCCTTGTTTCGGCCTATAGTAGCCAGGGAGCCTTTATCTTTGTACTTAAACGGAACTGCAACTTCCCCGCTTAAAATACTAACCAAATTTTTGGCAAGCCATTCCCCTTGCTGTATAGCAGCCGGAGCCACACCAGGATGCCCGTTTGGGGTTTCGGGTGTTATCATAGCTGCCACATCGCCTATGGCAAAAATATTGGCATAACCATTTACCCTGCTTACTTCGTCTACCTGTATCCGGTTTCCCCTGGCAATGCTCTGTTCAGGCAACCCCGCAGGTACCTCACCTTTTACACCGGCAGCCCACAAAACATTGCGGGTAAGTATTATAGTACCATCATCTATTTTAAGCTGTCCGCCATCATAGCTTTGTACATGCACATTATTAAAAATGGTTACATCCATTTCTTCCAGGAATTTTTTTGCTTTTGCTGATGCAGCCGGAGAAAACGCAGCAAGTAAATCTGGCTTACCTTCAACAAGATAAACTTTCATATCATGCTTTCTTAAGCCATGATAATCCTTCATCAAAATCAGCTGACGCATCTCAGCCAATGCACCCGAAAGTTCAACGCCGGTGGGGCCGCCACCTACTACTACAAAGGTCATTAGTGCAGCTTTTTCTTCGGGATCTTTGGTAACTAACGACATCTCCAGGTTCTGAAGGATCAAACTGCGTAAGTTCAGCGCTTCCGGGATATTCTTCATCGGCATAGCAAAATGCTCAATTTCCTTGTTGCCAAAAAAGTTGGTATTTGACCCTGTAGCTACAACCAGGTAATCGTAATATATAGTACCTATATCAGTTGTAAGTGTGTTGGTTTCAGGATGAATTTGCTGAACTTCGGCAAGCGCAAAGCGAAAGTTATCCTGCTTGGTAAAAATCCTGCGTATAGGGAAACCAATGGAATCTGCAGCGATAGAACCAGCGGCTACCTGGTAAAGCAAGGGTTGAAAAGTATGGTAATTATGTTTATCCAGCAGCAAAACATCTACCGGTGCATCCTTCAAATTTTTAGCTACTTCAAGTCCGCCAAATCCGCCGCCAACAATTACTATACGGGGCTTAGCACTCTTCTTTTTATCCATAGGTCAATTTTACAACAAGTTTAATGCCTTAAATCCAAGTTTACTAATTATTTCATAATCAAATTGTAAACTTACAATACTGTAAATAAATAATCATTTCTTAGTCATTTAAGTAGAAAATACAGCATAATTTCCTACTTTTAACAGATTTTTATTAAAAATGGTAGTAAATTGGCAATGCTATTATTAAATTAATGTGAAGAATGAACAAAAGTGAGACCGTTTCAATAAAACCAACCAAAATAGCAGTAAAAAAAACGCTTCATGTAATAAAAATTGGCGGAAACGTTATAGATAACTCAGAAAACCTGTATCATTTTTTAAAGGATTTTGAAAAGTTAGACGGATTTAAAATATTGGTACATGGCGGGGGCAAAGTTGCAACCCAGGTTGCCGAAGATTTGGGCATTGAAGCACGGTTGGTTGATGGCCGGAGGATAACCGATATTGAAACGTTAAGGGTTGTAACCATGGTTTATGGCGGACTGATTAATAAAAATATAGTGGCTCAACTACAACGCTTTGGCAATAATGCTATAGGTTTAACCGGGGCCGACGGTAATTTTATACGAGCCAAAAAACGACCGGTTAAAACCATTGATTATGGTTTTGTTGGCGATATCGACGAAAACTCTATCAATCCGGGTAATATCAGCCGTTTGATGGAAGCAGGCTTCACTCCGGTTTTTTGCGCGATAACGCACGATGGCGAGGGCCAGTTACTAAATACCAATGCCGATACGATAGCCTCGGCGTTGGCTGTTAATTTGTCTTCTTTATACGAAACCACGCTGATCTATTGTTTTGAAAAAAAGGGCGTATTGCAGGATATTGATGATGAAGATTCGCTGATAAGGGAAATTAACCCGCAACATTACGAAAAACTAAAGGAAGAACGCATTATACACAGTGGCATGCTGCCCAAACTTGACAATGCTTTTACCGCAATAGCCTGCGGTGTAAAAGCCGTTATCATTGGCAAAAGCGATGAATTGGGAAATTTAAAGAATAACAAACCATTTGGAACACGTTTAAGTAAAAACGCATGAACGCATCACAGCAAATAGCCATTTTGGGCTCTGGAAACATCGGGCTGTCATTAGCCAAAGGGTTGGTTAAAGCAGGTATTTGCAAACCCCAGCAAATTACCCTTACACGCAGAAATGTGGCAGCGCTGACCGAATATTCGGCTTTGGGATATTATACAACCGACAATAATTTAAAAGCCGTTAAAAAGGCCGATATTATTGTTTTGGCGGTATTGCCACAGCAGTTAAACAAATTATTAGATGAAATACGGCCTTCAATAAAGCCCGAAAAACAACTTTTAATCTCTGTTATATCAGGAGTAAGCTGCAATGATATCCGCCAGCAGCTTGATCTTAATGTACAGGTAATACGCGCTATGCCTAATACAGCTATAGCCATAGGCCACTCCATGACATGTATCGCTACCGATAACGGTACCAATAAAAACATTAACCTGGTTAAATCACTGTTTGATACCGTGGGCGTAAGTATCCAGATCAATGAAGAATTGATGACGTCGGCTACCGCGCTTTGCGCCTGCGGTATAGCCTTTTTCCTGCGTTCTATCCGTGCGGCTTCACAAGGCGGTACCGAAATTGGCTTTCATGCGGGTGATGCCTTAAAAATGGCCGCGCAAACTGCCAAAGGTGCTGCTGATTTGCTCTTACAGCTATCGTCGCACCCCGAACAGGAAATTGATAAGGTTACTTCGCCAAGTGGCTGCACCATTGCCGGCTTAAATGAGATGGAACATAACGGTTTCAGTTCGGCCATGATAAAGGGTATAAAACTATCTGCCGAGAAAGCCGGTGATCTTTATAAAAAAGATGATCATTAATTTGATAAACCAGCTATCATTTTGATAATTGAATTATAATACTAACCAATTATAAAAACCTAATATATAATTACTTAAAAGTGCTTATACCTTCAGCGGCATTGGGTATGACTTTGGCACACACGCTTAAAAGCGTTTATTTTTTGACATGTTAACAGTAGAAAAAATCGGCGGTACATCCATGACCGCGTTGGGCGATGTTATTAAAAACATCATCCTGTTTGAGCGTAGCGGACAGCAATTATACAACCGCATATTTGTAGTATCGGCATTTTCGGGAGTGACTAATCTCCTGTTGGAGAATAAAAAGACCGGCGCGCCGGGGGTTTACCATCGCCTGGCAACTTACAAGGACTTTCATAAGCCCTTAAACGGACTTATTATTAAGCTAAAACAGATCAACAAAAACTATGAAAGCCTTGGTTTAAACATTGCCAAAGCCGATGCCTTTATTGAGCAACGCCTTAAAGATGCACAAACCTACCTGGAAAACATAGCCAACATCCTGGCATCCGGCTACGTAAACAAAGATGATATTTTACTGGCAGCCAGAGAGATCCTGGCATCAATTGGCGAAAGTCATTCAGCTTTTAACTTTGCCAATATCCTGCAAAATATGGGCATCAACGCAACTTTTGTTGATTTGAGCGGTTTTCATGACCATCGGTCGTTCACCATAGATCAGCGTATAAAAAAAGACCTGCAGCATATCGATTTTGAAAATACCATCAGTATAGTAACCGGTTATGCTAAAGGTACAGAGGGTATCATGCGCGAGTTTGATCGTGGTTATTCTGAAGTCACCTTCAGCAAAATCGCGGTAGCTGTAAAACCACAGGAAGCCATTATTCACAAAGAATATCACTTATGCACAGCCGATCCTCAACTGGTTGGGGTTGAAAATTGCTTTCCGGTTGGAAACACCAATTATGACGTGGCCGACCAATTGGCTGATGTTGGTATGGAGGCTATCCATCCCAAAGCATCAAAGCCGTTGGAGATTAATGACATAGATCTCCGCATAAAAAATACATTTCAGCCAGAACACCCCGGCACACTAATAACCCGCGAATATATTTGTGATAAAAAGCGCGTAGAAGTAATTACCGGTACAGAAAGGGTGATGATGATAGACATTTACGACCCATCGATGGTGGGCAACGTAGGTACCGATTTTCATATCATGCAGCTGTTTTACAAATATGGCGTAAGCTATACTTTTAAGGCCACCAGTGCCAACAGTATTTCTATTGTGATATGGGATAAAGACTATAATAAAAAATTGATACAGGAGCTGGAGGATGATTACGAAAAGGTAACTGTAGAGAAGATGGCTATGGTTTGTTTGATCGGTTCAAATATGGATCAACCGGGTTTGCTGGCAAAATCAGCAACAGCCCTGGCTCAAAAAGGCATTAATATAAAAAGCTGTGGTTTTGCCCTACGTAAAGTAAATATCCAGTTCCTGGTAGCGCGCGAAGATTTTGCTGAGGCAATAAAAGCTTTAAATAAGGCGATGATATAGTTTTGAGGTGAAAGGCATTACTTAACTTAACATAATGCCTTTCACCTTTCACCTTTCACCTTTCACCTTTCACCTTTCACCTTTCACCTTTCACCACTCACCTTTCACCACTCACCTTTCACCACTCACCACTCACCACTCACCATTGTAACTTTCCCATAACTAATTTTAATAAACGGGCAATTTTGAGCATATTTAGTGCATAACAAGGTTGATATGCGCAAAATTTTACTGATTATTTTTTTATCAGCAATCTGCTTCTGTGTTTCTGCTCAAAAAACTTCAAAGAAACCATTGGATCATTCCGTTTTCGATGGATGGCAAAGTATTAGCGGTCAGCGGATAAGTAATGATGGGAAATGGATACTTTATGTGATAAAACCACAGGAGGGTGATGCCGAACTGGTGATCACCAATTCAAAAAATACGGGCAAGATCCATATCCAGAGGGCTGATACCGCCCGTTTCACCAGCGATGGCAAATTTGCTATATTCCAGATAAGGCCATTTTTTAAGGATACCCGCCAGGCTAAGATCAGGAAGAAAAAACCAGCCGAATTCCCTAAAGATACCCTGGGTTTTATCTCATTGGCAACACAAGGCATCACAAAAATTCCCGCTGTAAGAAATTTTAAAATAGCCGAGAACGCCGATGTTATCGCCTACCTTGCAGCCGGAGATACACTAAAAAAGCCCGCATCCAGTGATACTTCAAAAAAGGCGGTAAGTACAACCATTGCACCGCCAACCCGTGAAGGGGCTGATTTGACCGTAAAGCAATTAATGGGCAAAACAACCCGCACCTTCAAATACGTTACAGATTATCAGCTAAGCAAAAACGGCAAGCTGTTAGCATTTGCCGTTACTGCTCCGATAAAACAAAAAGAGATCGTTTCGGGATTATATGTATTTGATATCGAAAAAAACACGCTTAAAGTTATCAGTACAGGCAGGGGTAATTACCATAGTATCACTATTGATGATGCCTGTCGCCAGGTAGCTTTTACCGCCGAGAAAAACCCCGAGAAGGCCTTGGTAAAGCCATTTAAACTATATTACTATAACTTAACCAGGGATAGCGCAACGGTAATTGCCGCAGAAGGTCTGGAAACTATGCCTGCTAAATGGGCGGTAAGTGGCGACGGAAAAGTTTATTTTAGTAAAAGCGGCGCTAATTTATTTTTCGGTACTGCTCCTATACCGAAACCCGCCGATACTACTATTGTTGATTTTGAAGTGGCTAAACTTGATATCTGGAACTACAAAGATGATTACCTGCAGCCGCAGCAGCTTAAAAACCTTCAAACCGAACTTAAACGAAGTTACCTCGCGGTTATCCGCCCGGAAGATCCCGAATCCAAACAGCTACAATTAGGCAGCAAAGCTATACAGGAAGTTTTTGTAGCCGAAAATAAAAATGCAAGGTATGTTTTAGGTGTTACCGATACCGGCGCACGTGTACAATCACAATGGGAGGGCGATACCAAACAACAAGCCATTTTAATAGATACCAAAAGCGGCAATAAACGGTTGATCAGTGAAGGGTTAAAAGCGCATTACAAGATCTCCCCTGATGGGCAATATGTGATCTGGTTCAATTTTAAGGATCAGCAATGGTATACATACTCCATTGCCACAGGTGCCAAAATCAACCTTACCAAATCAATCGGCGCAAAAATGGGTGATGAACTGAATGATGTACCCAACTATGCCTCTGATTACGGTTTAGCCGGTTGGACAAAGGGTGACAAAGCTGTAATGATCTACGATCGGTATGATATCTGGAGCATCGACCCGGCAACTGGTATTGCAATCAACTTTACCAATGGTATCGGTCGTAAAAACAAATTGATCATCAGGTACGATATGGCCGATCCTGAACAAAAATTTATTCCGTCAAAACAGGTAATGTGGCTGTTAGCGCAGGATGAGGAAACAAAACAATGGGGATATTTTGTAAAAACACCTGAAAGCAAAAACACGCCAGAAAAGGTAAATATGGGCAAAATGAGCTATGGTGACCTTTGGAGAGCAAAGAATGCTGCAGTTTACATCTATACCAAAGGCAATTATAAATTACCACCCGACCTTTATGTATCAACGGATCTGAAAAAGGAGATAAAGCTAAGCAACATTAACCCCCAGCAGGTTCAATATAATTGGGGCACAGCCGGACTTGTAACATGGACAACCCCAAAGGGCTATAAATCCAGAGGTATTTTATACAAACCCGAAGATTTCGACCCGAATAAAAAATACCCCATGATTGTATACTTCTATGAAAAACTTTCGGATGGACTTTATAATTACCTGGCACCTGCCCCAACCCCTTCGCGTTTGCCAATTTCGTTTTTTGTAAGTAACGGGTATTTAGTTTTTGCACCGGATATAAGCTATGAAACCGGCCATCCCGGTGCATCAGCCGTTGAATTTGTTAACTCGGGGGTTGAATCGTTAAAGAAAAATGCCTGGGTTGATGGCGCCCATATAGGCCTCCAGGGACAAAGCTGGGGAGGTTACCAGGTGGCATACCTCATAACCCAAACCAATATGTATGCCGCGGCATGGGCGGGCGCCCCTGTTGCCAACATGACATCAGCTTACGGTGGTATCCGTTGGGAATCTGGTGTTAACAGGCAATTCCAATACGAGAAAACACAAAGCCGGATTGGCGCCACGCTTTGGGAAAAACCAGAACTGTATATTGAAAACTCACCACTTTTCCAGTTACCCAGGGTGCAAACCCCGTTTATGATTATGAGTAATGATGCTGATGGCGCGGTGCCATGGTACCAGGGTATAGAAATGTTTACAGCCTTGCGCCGGCTTAATAAACCTGTTTGGCTATTGCAATACAACGGCGAAGCCCATAACCTGGTACAGCGCCAAAACCGTAAGGATATCACTATCCGCGAACAGCAGTTTTTTGATCACTATTTAAAAGGCGCCCCTATGCCCGTTTGGATGGCCAAAGGCGTACCGGCTGTAGATAAAGGGAAAGATTGGGGATTTGAGCTGGTGAAATAGCATGACAGATTTGTACTCAGGTGTTCCACCGGAACGCTGGTTCGCATGGAACGGCCTGGAACGCCTTTACCTTGATTATCAACTATTTAACTTTTATTAAAAACATACCCGGAACACATCAACCCTAATAATCAATGAGTTGGCATTTTAGAGAAGACATTATATAACGCAAAAAACAGGCTGATTTAACCTGTTTTTTTTGCATTATATGGTAAGGATTATATCGTCCTGTTCAAATCCCATTTCTCCAGGTAATCAGCAACGCGCCGTACAAATGATCCGCCCAGCGCACCATCAACCACACGGTGATCGTATGATAACGACAAGAACATCATGTGACGGATTGCGATAACGTCACCCTCAGGGGTTTCAATTACAGCCGGTTTTTTCTTGATAGCACCTACTGCCAGGATAGCTACCTGCGGCTGATTAATAATAGGCGTACCCATCACATTGCCAAACGAACCTACGTTGGTGATAGTAAAGGTACCTTCCCGTACATCATCCGGCAGTAGTTTTCCAATCCGGGCCCGGTTTGCAAGATCATTTACTGCCTTGGTTATTCCAAGCAGGTTTAGTTGGTCGGCTTTTTTAATTACAGGCACAATAAGGTTACCACTTGGCAGTGCTGTTGCCATGCTGATATTGATATTAGCCTTTTTAATGATCTGTGTGCCGTTAACGGTAATATTGATCATTGGGAAATCCCTGATGGCTTTAACTACAGCTTCAATAAATATCGGGGTGAAGGTTATTTTTTCGCCTTCACGTTTTTCAAAGCTATTCTTTATCTTTTCGCGCCATAGCACGAGGCTGGTTACATCGGCTTCAACAAACGAGGTAACATGTGGCGAGGTATGCTTGCTCATCACCATATGATCGGCAATAAGGCGGCGCATCCTGTCCATTTCAATTATTTCATCACTACCCGAAACTGAACCTACCGATGAAGGTTCACTTATTGCTGGTTTTTCTGCCGGCGTTGCAGCTTTTGGCGCTTCTGGTAGTGGAGCTGTTGCCGGCTCACTTGCGGGTACTGCAACACTTGTTGCTTCAACAGAACCATTTTCACTGATAACCGGCGCGCTCCACGCAGGCTGCTGTACAGCTGTTTGAGTTTTTTGACCAGCCGGTGTTTGCTTATACTCAATATAACTTAACAGATCATCTTTAGTAAGGCGGCCTTCCGAACCAGTTCCCGGGATACTATCAAGTTCATTAATACCAATACCTTCCTGGCTCGCAATATTGCGTACAAGGGGCGAATAAAACCTTCCTTCGCTTTTAAATGCCTGCTCATAAACCGAAGCACTTTTTTGTTCGAGTTGACTAATGCCAGGAATATCTGCCGGTACCGCAATTGCCGGTGTTTCTTCAATAACTTCGGCGGTTTCAGCAACCGGTGTTTGTTCTTCGGGTTGCCCTTCTATTGATGCAGGGGCCTCCTCAGCGGGAATATGTTCCACAACCGTTTTTTGTTCTTCTATGTTAGTGTGTTGCACTAATGAGGGTTCTTCAACCGGGGGGGCCGGATGTGCTTCTGACACAGGAGTTGCCTCTTGTTCTTCAGTTTCTATAATTGCAATTATTGCTCCTACCTGTACTACATCATCAACCTGGTAAAGTTGTTGAACCAATTTACCAGATACAGGAGAAGGCACATCAGAGTCAACTTTGTCTGTTGCAATTTCCATTACTGCTTCGTCGGCATCAACGCGATCTCCTGGGTTTTTATTCCATTTAATTACAGTTGCTTCCGCAACGCTTTCTCCCATTTTTGGCAATAACAGTTGGTATTGGGCCATTTTTACAATTTATACTTTTGCCCAAAATTATGCATTTTGAGCCTTAATCTGCAACTTCTGTTAGCAAAGTATTCAACATTGATAATGCCATTACAGCGCTCCGTTCAATGTTTTGCTGTCTTTTATTGCCAAATGTGTATTTCTTTATTAACATTTTGTCCTTACCAGAAACTGCAATCCACACTGTACCAACAGGTTTATCTGCAGTACCGCCATCAGGCCCGGCCACTCCTGTTACAGATATGGCAAAATCCGACTTAAAATTTAATAGTGCACCTTCAACCATTTCTCTTGCAGTTTGTTCACTTACAGCTCCAAATTGCTCAAGTGTTTGGTGTTTTACCCCTAAAATATGCTCTTTTAACCCGTTTGAATAGGTGATTCCCCCACCCAAAAACACTTTTGATGAACCTGCATGCTGCGTAAACAAATGCGAAATATATCCGCCGGTGCAACTTTCGGCAATAGATAATGTAAGACCTCTTCCGACCATTTCATCAAGGATAGCTTTTTCGAGTGGGATATCCCGGTCGACCACAAACACAGACCCGATGCGTTCGATTATTTTACCCGCAAATTCATCAATTTGTTTTTGAAGCTGTAAAACATCATCACCAAAAGCGCTTAAACGCAACCTAACCTGGCCCAATTTAGGTAAATAGGCTAATTTAATGTAAGATGGGAGTTCGTTTTCAATATCAGCTATCCGCTCGGCTAAAAATGATTCACCCTCACCTACGGTTAAAAGTGTTTTATGAATAATCGATGGCAGCTTTAATGTAGTAGTTATTTTAGGAATCACTTCGTCTTCCATCATGTACATCATCTCGAAGGGGACGCCCGGCATTGAAATATAAATAATGCCCTCATGGTTAAACCACATACCCGGCGCTGTGCCGTTTTTATTTAATACAATCTCGCAATTTGCAGGTACTTGTGCCTGCAACCGGTTAACTTCAAGCAAAGGGCGATTGTATTTAGCAAAAATACGTTCCACATTTTCAAGTGCTTCCTTATTTTCAACAAGGCCGACACCAAAATATTCGGCCAGTGTTTTCTTGGTGATATCATCTTTTGTTGGCCCCAGGCCTCCCGTAATAAATATAATTTTTGCTCGTGCTGCAGCTTCGGCCAGGGCTTTAAGTATATGATCTTTATCATCAGATACCGACGAGATCTGTTTAACCCTGATACCTATCTTATTTAACTCCTTAGCCATCCAGGCCGAATTGGTATCAACAATTTGTCCGATGAGTATTTCGTCACCAATGGTTATGATCTCTGCCAACATATTAATTAATAAAAATTTCTGCTACTTGAATAATCGTTTCGTTTACTCAGTTTCAAATCCTGCAAAATGGTTGATTTAACCTTTAAGGTAACGTTGTATGATTTTAAATAGCCAAATGGCACCCACTGAAACGAAAGATCCCAGCAATGCAAATCGCGATAAATGGAAAAAGAGGTGGCGCTGCTTAGCTTGGCAGCTTTAAAATCATAGTTTGTTGAATATTGAATCTTCCATTTTTGCGTGATGCTTACATCGCCGCTAATCATGAGCGTATTACTTGTAGATACATTATTTAAATAATTACTATAGCTATAACTATAGTTAAGCGATATGTTCCAGGGAACATTAAAATCCACATATGAGTTAGGGTCGCTATTGATCAATGCCAGTCGCTGTGCCTGCTGGGCTCCAACATTTTGTAAAGTATTTACATTAGGGGTGCCCGGTGCTTTGGCTGTAGTGGAGTTTAAACTACCGCTCATAGAAATGCTGACGGCACTTAATTGAGGGAACTGACCATTAGACCACCTGTATTTATTAACAAGCGAACTGGTGCGTACGATGGCGTTATTTGAAATAGAATCATGTACACTAATAACGTACGGATTAAATGAACCACTGAAGCTAACATTCACTTTTTGTTTAAACAGGGCCGTGTGCCCCGAAAATTGAATATTTGAAAGCTTCATGGAATCGGCTGCGAAATTATAGAATGTTGAAAAAGATAGCCCCTGCAACAGGGTGATCTTTCTATCGGTACCCGATGTATCCGTACTTTTTGCTTTTAATTTGGCCTCAATCATATTATCCAATGAGAAGCTAATACCAGCCTGCTTGCCGCTGGATGGGTAGCCATAAACTCCGTTTTCAAAAATGGAGTATTTTTGATAAGTGTACGGGTATGGTACACTTGCATTACTTACAGCGGTTTTATAATACCCATAGCTTGGATCCGAGAAATCCGGCGTATAACCAAAACCGATAGATGGAGTCATTACGTGCCTTATTGCTTTTAAATTACCTTTAAAATTTAATGTACCATACAATTTGGTTGACAGACCGGTGCTAAGACTATAATTACCGGCACGCTTAAACCCTTGAATAGTATCAACAAGCAACTGGTCTGAATTGGAGATACTGCCGCGTTCAAATCTTTTATTTACTGATTGAAAATACCAGCGTTCGGTATAATTTACACTGCTGTTAAACTGAAAATATTTAAGCACATTTAAACCCAAACTTACAGGAATCTGGTGCTGAAATCCATTTTGTAAACGCTTGGTAACTGTGCTTTTAAACAACTCCGATTCGGGGATGTTATTTACCTTATTGGTAGCGTTCATGTTATAACTAACCGTTATTTTTTGATACCATTTTTGCTCACCTACCCTATCCTTTGAATCGAAAGGGTTAATGGACGACATACCAAAGGCTATAGTTGGTAACTCTATGGTAATTGTTTTATTGGCTATATCCTGGCTATGGCCAAGACCTATACTCATATTAAAGGGTGTACCGGCCCATGTTTTTCCGTAAGATATGCTTGAACGCAAGCTGCTTTGCGCGGCAGTCACCACATTATAATTTGAGTTTGACGGATTTCGTGAAAAATAACCAGATGTACCCGCGTTAACTGACGCGCTGAATGTTGAACCCGGGTTGGCGTTAGGATCCTGGGAATGGGTCCAGTCAATGTGTATATCCTTCGCCGGGGGATCGCCGGGCAAGCCGTAGTTATGTGACCCATAACTTAAAGATAAGTTACCGGTATATTTATAGCGTACCAGGTACCTTGCAGTAGAGTTTACTTCATATGACCCTTTGGAGTAAATTGTACCTGTTGTGGTTAAATCCATATAATCGCTAAGACCCAGGTAGTAGCCAAAACCAGCCAGTTTAAAGCCCAGCTTTGCGTCTTCGCCAAAAGTGGGTAAAATAACCCCGGATGTTCGCTGGTTAGGTTTAGGGAAGAAACCAAACGGGATGGCCAATGGTAACGGCACCCCCTCTATTTCCAGGTAGGCCGGCCCGGATATGATCCTGTTTTTTTCACCTATGCCCTTTGTTATCACTATACCAAAATGTGTATCAGGATAAGGCAAATCGCAGGTACTGAAAATCACATTACGGTAAGCAACCTCAGTTTCATTTAGCTTTTTTGCCTGCCCGCCAGATATAAAGTTTCCTTCCTGCTCTGATGCAGGGTTATAAAGCTTTCCTTTTTTGGTTGTGTAATTAAATAACAACGAATCGGATGCTACGGGCTTTTCGCTTTTTGATTTGGATAATGGCCTTCCAATGTATCGTTTGGTACGGGGGTCGATGCTTCCGCTTGCAAAAATCAGGTGATTTTTCTGATCAACCCTTATATAATCGGCATCCAACTCAAAATCCTCATAGGTTACCCGGGCGCGGCCATACAGGTATAAAATATCATGTTCATTATCAACAATAGTGGAGTCTTCTGCTACTGCCTTAACTTCTGATTGTATGCCCCCCTTTTTTTTGGTAGTATCATCTGCAGGTAACGCACCTTTATTAACCGGTGCAGGCTGCTTTCCGTTTATTCTTTTATTTTTATTGGTGTCAACTTTATTTCTTGGAGTATCAACTTTAAGAACGGTATCGGCGGCAGGGTTTATATTAAAGGTATTGCCTAAGCCCTGGCCATCGGCATTTTGAGTTGGCTTAGTTGGCTTAGATTTCTTAACTTTAAGGAGTTTCTTATCTCTGGCTTTAGTGGTGTCGAGTTTGATGATGGTATCCGCAGCTAATTTGTGGCTATGCCCGATAAATGTACCTTTGCTTTCAGCAACAAGTACGTTTACTGTCAAAATAATTGCAAGCAGAAAAAGAAGAGATATGAATTTCAAAATTGATTATGAATAGTATTTTTGCAGATATAGTTAACAGCGTTCAAAAATAATGAAAAATAGGGCATTGAAAAGTTTCATTTATAGTTTATCGGTTTTGCTGGCACTTGTTTCATATTTTCCGGTTACAACTTATGGTTTCATAAAAACAGATACTGTTATTAATAGCGGTTTTAAAATAAAAACTATTATTATCGATGCAGGACATGGCGTGAAGCGTTCAGGTAATGAAGGTCATTATTCTCCTGGTGCATCCGGCTCCTTTTCCTTAGAAAGAAATGTAACGCTTGCCATTGCCTTAAAATTGCAAAAAGCTATAGAAAAAGATATGGCGGGTGTAAAGGTAGTTTTAACACGTACAACTGAAGATGATGTGTCCTGGGAAAGGCGTRCCGAAATTGCCAATCAAAACAAAGGAAATTTATTTATCTCACTACACTGTAACTCGCTATCGGGCAGAAGAGTACGCGAAAAAATTGGCACCAAACACCATAAACCAGTTTATCAAACGGTAGAAATACCAGACCGTTCTGGTAAAGGTGTGTTATTATTGGTATATGGTTTATGGCGGTTAAAAGAACAAGAAAACTCGATACGCAACTACCAGGTAGAAGAATCTGAAACAGATGTTGATTCAGACCCCGACGATCCCATTACAGCTATTTTGGCAAACGAATATAAGAGAAAATTCAGGCAGCAAAGTATAAACCTGGCAAACCTGATCAACAACGAGTTTGTTCAAACCGATGGAAGGCCAAGCGAAGGAATCAGAGAACAGGGTATATATGTATTATGCCATAGTGCTATGCCATCTGTTTTAGTTGAAACAGGGTATATCAATAATCCAAAAGATGAAGAATACCTCAACTCAGAAGACGGACAAAACGAGAT
>NZ_JBFUKZ010000032.1:0-52652 GCF_056400585.1 Mucilaginibacter sp. P5_A6
TAGTTGGGGATTGCTTCGTCGTTCCTCCTCGCAATGACGATTTTTCATATTGATGGTCAGCAACTTACAGTCACGTCATTATAAGGCACGAAGCAATCACCACCTTACAGAGTAGCTTTGCAAATCCGATCTGCATAGTTTGGGATTGCTTCGTACCTCGCAATGACGGTCTGTTTTTTTTTATTTTTAGACAGACTCTAAGTATAAAACTTCTGTCCCTCAGGGTCTCCTCAAAAAGGAACCCGGATGCAAGCGGGGCACATTGCCACACGCGTGCCAGCAGTGGGATGGTAATACCGCGTTGGATACTTTACTAAACTTCGGTTTTTACTATTACATCGGCCTTTAGATGCGGTTGGCCCTTACCTGTAGTGATCAGATTGAGCAAGCTATGCTCCAGAAAATAATTCCAGCCTTTGAAGCAGTCTTGGTAACATTCGCTTTCAGGAACTAAACCCACATGGGTGAAATGCACCTGCGTTTTGCCTTCTTTTTTTGCGATCTCAAAGCAGATCTGGGTGCCGGTCCATTCGGTTTTATCTTCCAGGAAACTGAGGTAACTTTCGGTAACCAACCAAACAACCTTTTCGCCCGGGATCACCTCGGTTAATTTTTGTTTGGAATAGTGCATGTCTGCAAAGCGGACCTCAAATTCATCATTCAGTTTTTCGGAATAACCTTTAAAATCCTCCGACCACCAGGCGCGGATATCATTAATGGCATTAAATACTTCTTCCGGACTTTGGTTTACCAATAAGGTAGTTGTAAAATCGTGTGTTTTCATGTTTGTTTTATTGAGATGTTAATGTTTGATTTTCCACTTATCTGCCAGTTCGGCATTGAAACCGTCCTTGTCTTTCGGGTTAGGTTTTCCCTTTCCGGTAGTAATTAAACTGTAAAGGCTATTGGTAATATAGTTGCCCCAGGCATCGTAGCAAACTTTGTAGCACTCATACTCGGGCACCAGGCCTTCGTGTGTGAATTTTACTTTTGTTTTACCACTTTCTGAAGTAATATCGAAAATGAGTTTAGTGCCTATCCATTCCGTCTTATCTTTTGTAAAGCTGAACTGATTATCCAAAACCTCGTACACCAATTTTTTATCCGGGATCATTTCTATGAGTTTCATTTTACAGATATGCACGTCTTTGTAGTGATAGACGAACACCTCGCCCGGTTTATCTGTCGGGCCTTCTATTTCTTCAGACCACCAGCCGCGAAAGTTTTTGATCGCTTCGAAAGCTGTCTTTGGATCCTGCTCCACTAAAATGGAGGCGGTGTAATTTTTCTTTTCCATATGATGCTGTTTTAAATGGATCACTTTAACCGGATCTTTTATTTCTGTCAATTGCATTGGGCTATTGTTCCGGTTCGGGAACAATAATGCCGCGAGCAGGATCGTGGTGAAATTTGATGTGATCATATTGTTTTTAGTTTGGTAATTTGCTGTTTAATAAAGTTTCTAATTTCTTCAGTTTCGATGCCCAGAATTCATCAAAGTAGTTCAGCCAGGCATGCAGCTCTTCGAAGCCGTCCTTTTTCAGTGTACAGTACCGTTCTCTGCCCATATCCTGTATGGAAATAAAGCCGGCGGTTTCCAGTATTTTAACGTGTTTGGAAACAGCAGGGCGGCTCATGTCGAAATTATCTGCCAGGCTGTTAATGGTCAGGCTGTGCTCCGAGAGCAGCATCAGCATCTTCCTCCTGCTGGGATCTCCGATCACCTGGAAAGTATCAAGCGTTGGTATGGCCATGTGGCGCGGCGTTTAAAAGTTTATCGATGTTCTGGAATTTTTCCAACCAGCCGTGCATCAGGGCGTGGTACATGTCAAGGTTTTCTGCTTTGTCGAAACCGCGGTGGTCCAGGAATACTTCGGTACCGTTGTCTTTGGGTTCAAGTTGCCAGGTAACCACGGATTCCAGCGTGATGCTGCCCTGGCCGGGGCCGCAGTTCCAGGAATAGCTTAATGTTTTTAAAGGGTCTATCTCCAGCACCTTACAATAAAAGATGCCGTCAAAATTCAGGTTGGCCTTTCCGCCTGTCCGGAATTGAAATTCGTGCCCTACAACAGGCTGAAAATCATTTTTCATGAGCCACTGCCCCATGAGTTCGGAATTTGTCAGGTATTCCCAAATCGTCGCAACGGGATGGGCGAAGAAATACTGGTGTTTGATAATTTTTGCCATAATAGGTAACTTTAAGGTTACCCAAATGTATAGGTAACTTCTGAGTTACGCAAATTTATTTTAATTTTTATTCCGGTGAGCCGCCCTGCGGTATCACTGCACCTCAAAGTGCTGAAAGACGCCAAACTGATTACCCTGAAAACCGTAGGCAACAACAATATGTATGAGCTGAACCGGGAAGGTATCCCCGCGATGCGGAATTACCTGGATAAATTTTGGGAAGAAGCCTGGGGGGCATGGGTGAGTTAACTGCCTTTATTTTTTAGCGCTACCTTTGTCTTTGTTTGCTTTTTCCTGGCCTATCCCCATAGTCAGTGCCGTTAACCCTGCCATACTGCCAAGTTGCATGGTATCAATTGCCGAACTGGGTACAATTACTATAGTGGAGTTTTGTTTCAAACCTTCGTAGAGCATATTCATCGCCCTTAAATGCAATGCCACCGGGTTGTTTGCGTAGGTTAAGGCTGCTTCTCCAAACTTTTCGGCCACCTGTTTCTCAGAGTCTCCCAAAATTACCCTGGCCTGCCGTTCTCTTTCTGCCTGTGCCTGCATAGACATGGCGTTCTCCAGTGCGCCGGGGATCAAAACGTCTTTGATCTCCACAGAGTTGACATTGATACCCCATGGCTCGGTACGTTCATCAATAATCTTTTGCAGTATGCCGCTAATTTTCTCCCTTCCTTCAAGCATGTCTGATAACATGGTTTTTCCGATAACATCGCGCAATGCGGTTTGCGAGGCCCAACTAATTGCACCCATATAATCCGCTACTTCGAGGGCAGCTTTTTTCGGGTCCAGCACCTTCCAAAATAATACGGCATCCACATCAACCGGTACGGTGTCTTTGGTAAGGGTTTTTTCGGCCTTAAACGATGTGGTAATCACCCGGGTATCAATCCAGTATGGTATGGTATCCAGAATGGGGATAATGAAAAACAACCCTGGCCCCCTGAGCGATTGAAAACGACCCAGGCGCAATACTACGGCCCTTTCCCAGGGATTGGCAATCTTGATAGCAAGAGAAATTAGCAATGCAACCACAAAGGCGCTTACCACAATGATGCTGCTTGTTGCAATATTCGAAGCATCATATGCCATCCTTGCCGATACAATGCCGATACCAAGAATTAAAAAAAATATGATTACAGGAAACGAATTTTGACTTCTCATATCAAACCACCTCCTAACTGGTTGATATATTGTATAATAAAGTTAATCAAATTGTGCCGCTGATTAGTAATGGTAATCACATATTTTCCGCCCTCTCAGGGTCTCCTTGAAAAGAGACCCTGAGGGGACAAACATTATTCCCTATCAATCTCGCTAACCCGTATCGAAAGGATCCCAAATGCAAAGGTGAGCGACACGAAAACCAGTTGATATACAAATAAAAACAGCAGCATGCTATAGGTTAACATGGCCGATGATGACGCCTGGATAACCGTACGCACATCATCGCGGCCCCATTCTTTAATTAAGTTGGCTTTACTGCCTGTTTCCTGCAGCCCCTGCTTAAGTTCGCCCTGGGGCCATACCGGGAAAAACAAGGGCTTCGAGTCTTTATAGCCCACAACATATTGATTAAAAAGGAACAGGTAAAGAAACAATGTAAGCCCAAATGTTACTATTGAAACAATAGCCAAACGATTAATGGTTTTTATGGAAAGGGAGTTGAAAAAGCCGGAGTTGAACCTCAATATTAAAAGTGTAAATACTCCAAATGACTCTATAATGCCGCAAAACAGGTATTTTGAGCTATCGGGCGGTACCCCTATATTGCTTAAAAGCACCCCCAAACCAGGAATGGTTGCAAACACTCCCGAACCGGTTTTTAAAATAGTTTTCCAGCTATTCATTTTGAAAATCTGCGCTCACTTTTTGGGTTGGTTCTATATCCATGGGCCTGGTATAATGCGTACGGGTAAGAAATTTTTTACCCAATTTAAATACCACGGTATAAACGGTTTCATCAATGGTTACGGCCGTGTTTGTTTGATCACTATCAACCATGTAATCGCTTAACAACTCGATATGTTCTTTCCAGGCGGTGTTTTCAAATTTGCTTTTCCAAATTCTGCGCGGTATTAAATATACGCTGGCTTTTTGCGGCTGCGATTGAAGCGTTAGTTTTATCCTCATATTAATACCGCCATATTTAGCAACCTGCATCTCGCGGCCCCACCAAACAGCCCAGCAGGTGAGCATTTTATGCTGATCATAAATTTTTCGGGGAATGCGTACCTTAATTAAAAAACCGGCAGAATCCTTGTCAATCACCCTTACTAAATCATGATACCAGTTTATTTCGGGGGTATTATACGTAAGGGCAAAGCCTTCAAGCCTGCCTGTAGCTTTTATTTTGGTAGTAGGATTTACGTGTAAAAAGGCCGTTATAACCGAGTCTGTTTTAAGTGTGGTATCAGGATCATTAACCCATTTAGTATAAATTGAATCCAGTTGCCTGGCATAAAACCGAAGACTATCAGCTTGCGAAAAGCCCTTTAAGCTACACGTGAGCATAAAGACCAAAAGTATAGCAGCTTTTTTTAAAACACATCGAAAAGTCATACTAATAGGCTTAAGGGGCGCAGACTGTTTAATATTTTAATTACGGGGCAATTAAAATACCGGCTATTTATAATTGGTTGAATATTAAACTAATATAACTCATAAAAAGGATACTTGCAACCCGTTTTTTGATGTCGTCTCCACAGGGTCGCTCCCCGGGGCTACGATGTGTATACATCTTTTAAATTCTATCGATATTTAAAAATAATTGCCATTTCTAACGGACCCGAGTGTAATGCCCTATATTGTTTATTGACTTAATAATGCGCGCTCAAGTTTCCGTATGTTTCTGTCGACCAAATTAATATTAAGGTCCTCATAATGATCTTCGCGGTATTGGAGTAACAGGTTATAACTCTTTTCGCCGCCGTCAATAAGCTTACCTATATATTTTAATGCTCCTGCTTTGGCATGCTCCATGGTCTTTATCTGTGATAATGACCCATAATACATATGATCGTCATCTGCCAGCGAAAACGCCGGCCGTATTGCAGAATGTACACCGCATGCAGCTTTTATTTTTAAATAAGTTGATTTAAACGACTTAAAATCATTGGTGAAAACTTCTTTTACAGCAGTGTCATCCTTAAACACTTTATAAAATTTAAAACATGGTTTTTTTTCCTTTTCCTGGGATAAACCGCTACTAACTTCTGGAGCGGGTAAAGTAGTCTCCTCTATAATTGTTTGGGGCGCAAAAAAGGCAAGGTCCTCTTCGCATATAACTTCGGATAAAACAGGTAGTGTTTGCATACTTTATGGGTTGATGCCGCAAAGGTGCCGTATGTAGCTTGCCCATAAAATGATGCCCGTCATGCGCATACCCGGTAAGCGTCACTTTTCACATTTACGATTTAACCTTTTCCCTAAACTTTTTATCTTCTTTTTCTTTGTTCTCCCTGGCTTTTTTTAATGCTTCTGCCTGCTCCTTTCGTTCCTTTTGGGTGATGGGTTGGTTTTTAGTTTTTTCGTCGGCCTTGCCTATGCCTGCACAGCCTTTGATGCCGTTAAGCAGGGCAAGCCATATGGTTTTAAAGAAGGGGAAATTTTTAGGGCGTATAAATGCCACCTCGGCTACACGGGGGATTAGCTTACCTTCATCCGGGTTATCATTTTTTAGTATCACCGCGTTGGCCAGCAGCGATATTAACGATCGTTTGGCATAACCTTTTTCTTCATCGCGTTTCAGCACTTCTACCCCCAGGTTATGATACAAAAAGGTTACTTTACCTGTGGATGTTTTTTGGTTGCCGCGAATATCAAAGTCGAGGCTTTTAACCGTACCCGATGTAAACCTCACCATTCCCAGCGGCATTACCGCCGGGTTGGCGGTCCGTATATCCATAGCGCCCAGGTGCCCTTTGTAACTGTAGCTGTAAGCCGCATCGGCAAGGTTAAAGCTAAAGGTAAGGTTAAGCTTTCCCTTCCTCATAAACATGGTGCTTAGGTTAACTGTACATAAGGGTTGTTTTTGCAGTATCGCCTTATTATTGGTGATGTTAAGGAACCTGCCGGTAACGTTTTCAAACCTTACGGTACCGATTTTGCCCGATTTGTTTTTTTTGAACTCAGTTGAGCTTACATCAATGTTTTTAATATCCAGCGTATCTACCTGCAGCCCGGTTTTAAGCTGGCGGATAGCCCAGTTGGGGAAGGTGACCAGCCTGTCGGTTGTTTTAAGCGGTCCATTGGGATTGCTAAATACCCCAAAAGCTCCCTTATAAATGCTCATCCGGGAAACATACAGGTTTTGCTGCCTGCGATAGCTGCGGTAATCAAAATGATGAAAGGTAATTGCATCCAGGTGCAGGTTAAAGCGGCTGCCTTTGCTTTTGGCAAAAAAAGTTTTCGCATCCAGCGGCTGCATATCAACCCCGGCAATATCCAGCCGGGCACTGCGTGTTGATAGCTTTACCGACCTGATTTTATAGGTATACAGCCCACCCGCCGATTTGCCTGTATAATGCTTCAGTTCGGTCACTATATCACGGCAATACAAGGTGCGGGATGTATCCGTTTGCGAGGCAGAATCTATCAGCAGGTCGGTAGCCTGCAGGTCTATCTCTTTCAGCACAGATACCGATGGCTTTGGGCCGGATTTGTCACGATACGTAAAATTGACATTATCCAGTTGGATCTTACCTACATGAATAAGCCGGAAGCTTTTGGAGATTTTTTGATAAAGGGTGCGCTTATCCTGCCGTTTTTTTTCGTGCGGCTTATCGGCATACTTGCTGATATATACTTCAGGGTTGCTGAAACGGATCAGCCCGACCTCTACTTTCTTCCGCAACCATACCGACAGCGGGTGGGCATTGGAAACTTCCAGGCGTTTTACCTTAAGTTCCAGTAAATTGTTGGGGGCACGCCCGCTTTGCAGCAAGCGGTGGTATACAGCGGTATCGGGACTAAAAGTGATATCATACAACACGGCGCTGCCGCTAAACACGTGTAATTCGGCTTTACTGAAATTTACGTGGTACAGGCTGTCCGTCCCTTTAAGCACCGTTTCCTTTAATTTTGCCGAAAGCCTTGCCCTTAAAAAGCTATTTAAAAACAATACCACCAGCAATGCAATGAAGGCCAGCACTGCTAAACTGATTAATGTTATTTTTTGCCACCTGTGTTTTAAAACTGAAACTGCCATATGATCTGCCTCGGGTTAAGCGACCTGYGCGGCGGCTTTTAAACATGAGTAACAACCAAACAGCGAATTTGTTAACCTTTTAAATCGCTATTCGCGGCAGAATCTTCAACAACATTACAGTAGCAGCCGGGCATAAAAAAAGCCCTCTCCCAAAAGGAGAAGGCTTCACGAATGATTATAATAGAGTATTAAACTATTTTTACATTTACGGCATTAGGACCTTTGCGGCCTTCTTCTACGTTATAACTAACTGAATTATTCTCGCGAATGTTGTCAATTAAACCTGAAGAGTGTACGAAGATTTCGCTTCCACCATTATCTGGTGTAATAAATCCGAAACCTTTTTCGTCATTAAAAAATTTTACTGTTCCTTGTTGCATTATATTATATTTAATAAGCCGCAAAGGTACGTATAATTTAGGACATTTTTACTATTGGTAAATTTATTTAAGTTTTTGTTAAATAAATACTTTCAAGGTCCCTCTGCAAAGGGGCTCCTTGAAGAAATGTCCTTTCCATCTTTCGTCCTTTGTCTGAAAGGCCTTGTTCCTTTGTCCAAAAGCCCTTGCTCCTTGCTCCAACTTGTACTATTTTTACCTCAATGAAAAACATCCGCCTTGCCAGAACTACCAGCGACAACCTCGATTTCAGGATATTGACTAACGAGCTGGACGCTGATCTTCGTGACCGCAATGGCGACGTTATGAACCTATACGACGAGCATAATGCGATAGATAAAATTGACACGGTGGTAATCGCCTATTTAAACAACCAACCGGCAGGCTGCGGATGTTTTAAATCGTTCGATACCGAAGCGGTGGAAATTAAAAGAATGTTTGTACGCCAAAATGCACGCGGAAACGGCATCAGTACCACGATATTAAAAGAGCTGGAAAACTGGGCGCTTGAATCAGGCTATCGGTATGCCGTACTGGAAACCGGCAGCAAGCAGCTGGAAGCGCTTAGCTTGTACCCAAAAACGGGTTATGTACGTACCCCTAACTATGGTGTGTATGTTAATTTACCCGATAGCATTTGTTTCAGGAAAGCTTTGTAAATATTGATGCTTTTTAACGGGAAGATGGAAGTACAAACCCTAAATCATAATGACGTAAACCTGCTTCATACCTTACAACCAGATGGGTGGCCGGATATTACGCCCAACTTCTGCTTTTACACAGCATCACCTTTCTGCTTCCCTATAAAAATTATTATCGACGGTAAAATTGCCGGCATTGGTGCTGCAATTATTCATCATGAAATAGCCTGGCTCGGCCATATAATTGTCCACGCAGAACAAAGAGGTAAAGGAATTGGCAGCTATATTACCGAAACCCTGGTTGATATTGCAAAACAACATAATTGTCAAACTATTAATTTAATTGCAACTGACCTTGGAGCACCCGTTTACGAAAAAGCAGGCTTTACCACAGAAACCGAATACCTGTTTTTCAAAGACATTCATTTAGGAAAACAACCCTCATTTTCGCCCCATATTAAACCATACGAAAAGGCATTAAGAGAACAAATTGCCGAAACAGATCGCTTAACTTCACAGGAAGACCGGATGTTTTTCTTTGAAGAACACCTTACAAGCGGATTGCTGTATTGCAGCAATAATATTGTTGAGGGTTTTTATTTACCCACCCTTGGCGAAGGTTTGATAATTGCGAACACCGCACCGGCAGGAATTGAACTCCTGAAATTACATCTTAATACCAACGATAAAGTTGCATTCCCGAAAGACAATTTACACGCTGCTACATTTTTGCGTGAAAAAGGATTTAAAGAATTCCGCACCGCCAAACGAATGCGGTTAGGTAAAAGCAGTAACGTAATGCTATCAAATATCTATAGCAGAATAGCAGGAAATATTGGTTAAGGTAAAATAAAAAGCCCCGCATAAAGCAGGGCTAAAACCACATCACTTATCTACCATCATCACACACAAGTCTCGCAACCCGAAACATGTGCCTAATTACTATCAGCTAACTGGAAATTCATAGGTATTACATATTTAACGCGCACCGGCTGTCCGTTCTGCATACCCGGTTTCCAGGCCCTGGCCAGCTTTAACACACGTGTAGCCTCTTCATCAAATCCATATCCTGCCTCACGCTCAACCTTTATATTTGATAGTTGACCGTCCTTTTCAATAACAAAACTCATCAACACATTCCCGGATTTACCCTGCTCCTGCGCTACGGCCGGGAACCTCAGGTTTTTTTGTAAAAACTTGCTCCAGGCAGCTGCGCCTCCTATAGGCTCGGGCATAACTTCAAGTGTGCGACTATTTGCATCACGAATTACATTATCAACAGGTGCGGGACCGTCTTCACCGGTGCCTGTTTCAGGTTTAATAACATTGTCGCCGCCGGCCGGGCCTTTAACATTTTCAGGGCCGATAGCTCCTTCTATTTTGGCAATTATAGGTGGGTCAACCGGCGGATCATTCGGCACAATAGCAGGTGTGATATACCTGGTAGTTTGAGCAGGGGTTGCCGGTTTTACAGGATCAGCAGATTTTGGGGGTTCAACTTTTTTAGGCGCTGCTTTAACCGGGGGTTCAATCAATCTTGGTATAGGTATATCGTTAATAATCCTTAAGCCAGGGTCAGGCTTATGTTTAAAAACAAAACTTACCGCTATTAAAACAGCAAGCCCTGCAAAGGTTAAGGCCATGGCTTTGCTCATGGTACGGCTATAATGCTGTCTCAGTTCGTAAGCGCCGTATGCTTTGTTACGATGGTCAAATACAAGGTCGAGCCACTCGGCATTGTACAAATTAAATTTCGAAATACTCATCTCCAACAAATTAAGTTTCTTTTAAATCAAAAATACAAAATTATATTTCATAAAATCAATTATATTAAAATTTTTATTTCGAATTTTAAGAAATTTATCCCCATTAATATTGTCCGCACAAAAAAGCCCCCGCATTAGGCGGAGGCTAAAACCACATCACTTATCTACCATCATCACATGCGGATCTCGCAATCCGAAACCCGCTTTTCATTACTCACTATTGATCAGCCAACTGAAAATTCATCGGTATTACATATTTAACGCGCACCGGCTGCCCGTTTTGCATCCCCGGTTTCCAGGCTTTGGCCAGCTTTAACACACGTGTAGCCTCTTCATCAAATCCATACCCTGCACCACGCTCAACCTTTATATTTGACAATTGACCATCCTTTTCGATAACAAAACTCATAAATACCCTACCGGATACACCCTGCTCCTGTGCCACGGCCGGGAACCTCAGGTTTTTTTGTAAAAACTTACTCCAGGCAGCTGCGCCCCCCATAGGCTCGGGCATAACTTCCAGGCCGTTAAAATCATGTATGGTATTATCAACCACCGGACCTGTACCTCCACCACCGGCAGGGCCCTTATCTGCAATAACATTTCCCGGCTTATCATCCCCTTTGCTATCTACACTGCCAATAGTGCTTGCCTGTAACTCAGCCGTAGTATGCGGTTGAACTACCGGATCGGCAGCAACTACAACCGGTGGCGGGCTTGCCAGCGTTTTAACTGGTTCAACCGGTTTTGCAGGCTCTGATTTCGGGGGATCAGCTTTTTTGGGCGGTGTTACAGGCGGTTGAATGAGAACAGTAGTAAGATCAACTGGAGTTATTTTGACAATTTTTTCAGGACTGGGTTTAAACACAATACTGGCTACTATTAAAACAGCAATTCCTGCAAAGGTCAGGCCCATGGCTTTCGTCATGGTGCGGCCATAATGTTGTCTTAATGCGTAAGCACCATATTCTTTGTTACGATGGTCAAATACAAGGTCGAGCCACTCGGCATTGTACAAATTAAATTTCTCTATAAGCATGGTTTTAAAAATTAAATTTCTTCTTTAACGAATATACATACATTATATTTTATAAAATGCAAAATATAGCACTTTTTTATAAAAATAAATTTCATCAGAATTTCATCTTAAAAGGTGAGTTTATAGGTTCCGTTTCTTCAGCATAGCGCTAAAAAAGCCTGAAAAAACGGGCTTTACCTTTAACAAAAAGCCCCGCATAATGCAGGGCTAAAAAACTACTACTCATTAACACTACTTTGTATCTTTACCTTTGCTCTTTCCATTCTTGCTCCTTTATATTACTAATTACTCTGATCTGCTAACTGGAATTTAATAGGTATTACATATTTAACACGTACCGGCAGACCGTTTTGCATGCCTGCTTTCCATGGTTTGGCCAGCTTTAGTACACGCAGCGCTTCTTCATCAAACCCAAACCCGGCACCGCGCTCAACCGCTATGTTTGATAAATGGCCATCTTTTTCTACAACAAAACTCATAATTACCCTGCCAGATACACCCTGCTCCGATGCTACAACCGGATATCTTAAGTTTTTCTGTAAAAACCCGCTCCAAGCCGATACGCCGCCAACCGGTTCGGGCATAACTTCCAGGGCAGTAAAATCATGTATGGTGTTATCCACCACAGGAACAACCACCGGTACAGTACCGGTACCTCCCTTGGTTCCTGTATTATCAAGCACATTATCAACGTTTCCACTACCCGGAACCTTAATATCTACATTGCCAATAGCACCTTCAATTTTGCTGATTACAGGCGGCTCAACAGTTGGTCCTTTACTAACAATCACAGGGGTAACAAACCTTGTTGTTGTCACTCGAGGCATTGGTTTAGCCGGGGCTGCAGGTTTTGGTGGTTCAGGCGGTTTTACGGGTGCAATTGGTTCAATAAGCTGCGGCGAAAGATCTACCATTGTTATTTTGACCATTTCGGGTGGTTTGGGTCTAAAAATCACACTAAGTACTACAAACACAGCAACACCAGCCAAAGTTATGCCCAATGCTTTTGCCAAAGTACGCTTATAATGCTGCCTTAATTCGTACGCACCGTATGCTTTGTTACGGTGGTTAAATATAAAATCGAGCCACTCGACGTTATACAAATCAAATTTGGCCGAATGCATTTTATTAAGAATTAAATATTACCATATAACGATTTTACATGTATAATATTTTACAAAAACAAAAATACTCTATCAATGAGCAGATAGATCCAATAAAAAAACTTACCTTTTATAAAAATCGACCACCCTGACATTTCATCAAATAAAATGCCCTTAAATTTAATTTTAATAGGTTTTTTATTTAAATAGTAAACTTTAAAAACAAAATATGTACATATTTCCCATCTAAATGCACAAAAAGTTAAAATATTCATAAAAAAGGCATGATTATTTTATTTTTTTACTACATTTAAATATGGTTAACAGGCTTTATCAATTTACTGCCTTATTTTTTGTGCTCTTTTCGGGGTTTTCAGCCTCGGCAAGGGGTGGATTATACCATATTACCCACAAAGAAGAAAAAAAAACCTCCGTATCGGCTACAACGGCGCATCATAATCCTTATAATTATGACTACCTTTTGCATAACGTACCGGTACAACTCATCAACCTGCAGCAACACCGGGGTGCACATCCGCTGCAAGGCATTTATACAAGCCCCAATTTTTACACTATACATGTAAAGTATCTTAATTTTATTTGCGGTAGGGGCACCAGCGAGCTATCGCGTTTCCGCAAACTTATCCTTTTTCCATTTCATAATTTCTGGTAATAGCTAAACAATTTTATCTGGTTTGCGCTGATTACGCAAAGCGGATTTTATTGTTTTTTAAAAAATTTAGTTTTAATGCTGAAGGCATTTTGATTGGATGACTTCTTCAGTATTAGTTTTTGAAACTGCCCGGTATTTTGATTGGGTGCCGGGCGGTTTCTTATTAATTTTATTAACTATTCCCTAATTCCCGAAGCATGAAAAGATTCATACCATTTGGCATACTATTAATTATAATTGTATTAGCCCTCGTATTCCCATCTGTTACCTTAACAACTATTAAAGACAGTAAAATTGATACGGGCGATACCGCCTGGCTATTGGTTAGTACTGCCCTTGTATTGATCATGACACCCGGCCTTGCCTTTTTTTACGGCGGTATGGTGAGCAAAAAAAACGTACTATCAACTATGCTGCAAAGCTTTGTGTGCATGGGCGTAATTACCGTAATATGGGTTATTTTTGGTTTTAGCCTTGCATTTGGCGATACCATTGGCGGTTTCATTGGCGATCCGCGTACCTTTTTTATGATGAAAGGCACCCTGGGTAACGCTACCTGGAAACTTGCTCCTACTATCCCCCTGGTATTATTTGCCATGTTCCAGTTAAAATTCGCCGTAATTACACCCGCGCTGATCACCGGCGCTTTTGCCGAGCGTATCCGCTTTAACTCCTATGTTATTTTCCTTTGCCTGTTTATGATATTTATATACGCGCCGCTGGCCCACACAACATGGCATCCGGATGGTTTTCTGTTCGGAAAAGGCGTACTTGACTTTGCGGGTGGCACTGTAGTACACATGAGCGCGGGCTGGGCAGCACTTGCATCAGCCCTGTATTTAAAAGGACGTAACGAAGTTACACATACTCCAGCCCGCATCAGCTATGTACTGTTAGGTACCGGTTTATTGTGGTTTGGCTGGTTTGGTTTTAACGCAGGTTCGGCATTAGGTTCTGGCACACTTGCTGCAACAGCTTTGGCTACTACAACTACAGCATCTGCGGCCGCGGCAATGTCCTGGATGTTCTTTGATATCCTACGTGGTAAAAAACCAAGCGTATTAGGTGCCTGTATTGGCGCTGTAGTAGGTCTGGTGGCTATTACACCTGCTGCCGGCTTCGTAACAGTACCCCACTCATTAATTATTGGTATAGTTGCAGCCGTGGTAAGTAACCTGGTGGTAATATGGAGAACCAAAACCAGTATTGATGATACACTTGATGTATTCCCCTGCCATGGCGTAGGCGGTATGGTTGGTATGTTGTTAACCGGTGTATTTGCCCATCAAAACGTTAACTCGGCCAATACTACCGGCAACGGATTATATTATGGCGAAACMCACTTGTTTTTACTTCACCTGGTAACTTTAATTGGTGTATCGGCATTTGCATTTTTTGGTTCACTAATACTGTTAAAAATAACAGATATGATCAGCACCCTGCGTGTAACCCCTGAAGAAGAGCGTGCCGGTTTGGATCTGAGCCAACACGACGAAGGACTATAATAATTAAATATGCCAATTTGCGCGAATGAATTAATGAACTTTTGTCAATAAATCATCAAACATCAATTAACACAAAAAATTAACGTTTTTATTATTATCTCGCCAGATTAATAAAAAACTAAAGCCGTCCCATATTAAAAGGGGCGGCTTTTTTTTGGAACAAGAACTTTTGGAACAAGAACTTTTGGAGCAAAGACTTTTGGACAAAGGACAAAAGACTTTCAGACAAAGGACGGGAGAGGGGTGTAAAAAAAATAAATTAAAACAAAGCATCCGATTGTCAATTCCCCCTAATGACTAATCCCCCACGCAAAAAGACTAATGAACAAGTAAACCAATGAACCAAATCACCACTCCTTGGTTGATATCTTCCTGATCCCTTTTTCCTCTTTGGGCAGCGAAGAGGTTTTTAGCATGTATGATTTTAATACCGCACCAACCTGGCGGCTGTTTTGCAATACTTTATCAAGATAAACGGCAAGATCCGCCTTGTCTATTTTATCCTTAGCCTCTTCCAATGGTATATTAATACCAGGTACGGGCACATCCATACCATACCTGTCGCGCTGGTATGGTATATAAACAAAATTGGTAAACCAGTAACGATATTTGGCATCTTTCACTTCTATCCTGGAGGTATATGTTATTTCGCCACCCGCGCTGTTTAATATCAGTGCCTTTTTGGTAATCTTAAAACTCCCCTTGCCTGTCAACACGCCTTGTGCCTCATCGGTAACCGATAGTTTTAATTTACTTTTTATCGCTGCGGTTTTCATAAAATACAAACCCCTGCGGTACAAAGTATCCTTTATCAAACCATCCTGTACTACGGTTTGATAATAAATGTATTTATTATGCTCATCAAAAGCCAGTGAGTCCTTTTGGGCCACAGCGACTTTAGCAAACATGACGCATATAAAAGCTAAAAGTATATTTTTCATAGATTGGCATTATATTTACGTACAATAAAACCAT
Source organism: Mucilaginibacter sp. P5_A6 (assembly GCF_056400585.1). Lineage (NCBI taxonomy): Bacteria > Pseudomonadati > Bacteroidota > Sphingobacteriia > Sphingobacteriales > Sphingobacteriaceae > Mucilaginibacter > Mucilaginibacter sp. P5_A6. Next base: position 15,503 of record NZ_JBFUKZ010000032.1, read on the forward strand.
CACAGCCTATACCTTATATTTCCTGTTGGTTTTACCCTATAAAGATAAAAAGCCCCCCGATATAATCAGGAGGCTTTTATTAAAAGATGCTATTTATTTATATTAGAAAGCATAAACAGCTGCCATTACAAATTGTGAGGCAGTTTTAGATGGATCTCCTGAATGGTTAATGAATGCCTCTTTTGATCCGTTATCAAACCTGATTTCAGGAATAAATGCCAAAGGCCCTGCTTTGATGTTAGCAGTAAATGTTATCGCAGTAACAGATTCACCTGGCGCAGGACCAAAAGTAGTTACACTTCCTGTTTTAGTTTTAAAGTATTCGCCCCTTAAACCTAAAGTTACAGCTTTTGAAACTGCAATTTGAGGATATAAAGCTACACCTGTAAAACCACCTGTTCCTACTGCTTTAGCTGCAGAAAAATCAGCTGCATTTAAACCTAATTTGAAGGCATCGGTTATTTGATAAGCAGTAGTCAAATCAACTTCGGTACCTGATAATTTTCCGGTAACTAAGTTTAAATAAGCTGTCCATCCTTTTACAGGCGCAACCATTAACTGTGCGCCGAAAGTGTTAACCTTTTTGGCAGATGTGTAAACATTCCAGGCATCATTAAATGCACCAGCCATTAAGCTCACCTTGTCGCTAAACGCATAGGTAAATTTAACTCCTGCATTCTGGAACGGGCCATTAGTGAACAAATATGAGGTAGAATAGTTAAAGTTAGCAACAGGGCTAATAACTTCATAACCTACAAATGTTGCCATAAAACCACCTGTAACGTTAAATTTGTCAGTAATATCATAACCAACATATAAGTTTTGTATATGGTATGAATCTCCGCTTGCACCAGGCACAATTGACTGCTCCTGGCCTCTTGGACCAAATGCTATTTCGCCAACAAAGGAAGCTTTACCAACTTTTTTCTTTAGGCCTATATCAACCATACCAATTGATACAGAGTTATGATCGCTGGCAAAACTGGTGGGAATTTGTGACCCTTTATCGGCAAAATCAAACTTATAATAAGTATCTACCGAACCGTAAATAATTAAAGGCGCATCCGATGTGGTTTTCACCGTATCCTGTGCTTTAACTGTAAAAGCAGCAATGCTAAAAAATGATAAAAGTAAAAGTGTTTTTTTCATGATAACGATTTAATTGATTTGAATTTGATTTGGGGTTGGATAAAACTTTCCCATTAGGCTAATGCACAACATAGCCCGAATGTAAAAGCGGTTAAAATTTAAAAGATTATTAAAATACCTGTGCGGTTGGTAAGCAGGTTGTCGGTACCAGCAACCAACCGCACAAGATATTACAGTGTTTTATTATACTGCAGATGGAGATTTTACACCTTTATCAAAAAGGCCGCTTAGGCTGATCTCATCTTCCTGGGCAGGATAAACTTCGATACCGTGATCGAATACATCGATACCACCGGCACCGGTTTCGCCTTCTTCTTCAATACGTAGTTTCCAAGGGTTAGGTAATTTGTTGATGATAAACATCATTGCAAAGGTTACTATAAACACAGCTGCTGTAATGGTGAAGCTACCAATAGCTTGTGCCTTTAGCACACCAAAACCACCACCGTAAAGTAAACCAGTAACCGGTGCTGTATTATCAGGACCAGTTGGGCCTGTAAAACCATATTGCCCTGATGCAAATAAACCTAATGATAATGTACCCCAGATACCGTTTAAACCGTGTACAGATACTGCACCAACCGGATCGTCGATACGGAACCACTCAATAAGGTAAACACCTGCAAATATGATAACACCCGCAACCGCACCTAACAGGATTGAACCCAACGGACTAACCCAGTAGCAAGGGCAGGTGATAGCAACTAAACCAGCTAAGAAACCATTGATAGTAAAAGCAAGATCAAACTTTCCTTTTGTTGGGCCAAACCACAATGCAAAAAGCATAGCAGAGAAACCACCGGCGCAGGCAGCAAGTGTAGTATTGGCAGCAACACGGCCAATACCCTGCATATCCATTGCAGATAATGTTGAACCAGGGTTAAAACCATACCATCCAAACCACAGGATAAAACCACCCACTGCAGCAACTAATAAGTTGTGGCCCGGAGGTAATCCGCCTTTTTCTTTATCGTCGCGGGCAAATATTCTGCCTAAACGTGGGCCCAACACCATTGCACCTGCCAATGAAGCAACACCACCAATAGTGTGTACCACTGTTGAACCGGCAAAATCGCGGAAAGGCTGAGCGCTTATTGACTGGAAGAAACCTGAAGTTCCCATTGTAGCAAGGAAACCATCCGGTCCCCAGGCCCAGTGACCAATTATTGGGTAAATAAAACCTGTAATACCTATACTGTATAAAATATCGCCACGGAAGCTGGTACGGCCAATCATTGCACCCGAAACGATAGTTGAGCAAGTATCAGCAAAAGCGTACTGGAATATCCAGTGTGCCAAAACAGGGATACCTGTTGAACCGTAAGTTTCCGGCGTGTTTTGAAGGAAGAACCAGTTGGTGATGGTTTTACCATCAGCGCCTAATCCGCCCCAGCCAATGAAACCGTTGCCATTGCCAAACATAAAGGCATAACCTATGGCATAAAATAACAAGCCGCAAAGGCAAGTATCAAAAATACACTCCATTAAAACGTTCACCGTTTCTCTTTTGCGGGCAAAACCTGCTTCAAGCATAACGAAACCCGCCTGCATACCAAATACTAAAAAGGCTGCAACCAGTGTCCAAACAGTGTTAACCGTATTAATTAACGATGTTTCGTGGGCCGTGTAAGTATCGGCTGCATGTGCAGATGTGCCAAAAATACCTGGCAACACCATCATTGCTGCAAATACCAGCAAAAGGCCGATCATTTTTCCTGTAAAAATGGTAGCACCCAGCGCCCATTTATCTCGTGTCAGCTGTCGGACTGAACTCAGGAGGTTTAATTTTGTAGAACTCGCTTTCATTTGTTTTTTAATTTAGTTTGATTGTTTTTTAATAGTTTAATTTAGTTTGATTGTTGTATAATATAAATTGTTTGATTAGGGGTAAATTTTAAAAAATCGATTTTTTACACACACTCTTTAGGTTTTGACCAATAAAAACTACACTTTTTTATAAAAAATATAATATTTACACGGTTTCTATAAATTATTTCATGAAATTAGGTAGATATTTTAACAATAACAAATCTTTAACAAAAAAAACATAATAAAAATCATAAAAATTATTGAAATCGTAATTTAAACTTAAAAACACAGCTAATTTTATTGAATTTTAAATTTAAAAATGTCATAAATACATACAAAGCCAATTTAAAAACAGAAATTAAGCATTTTAAAGCACAAAATGGATTTTTTTTTCATTTTTGAGCAAAAAATGTAAAAAAATCAGCACAAAAAGCAAATTTTATACATAATCAGCATTTAAAATTCACTTTCTATATTTAAACAAATTATTGATCCGGCAGGTCCGTACCACTTCCTTCTATATATTTCATTAAATTTTGATGCATATTTAAAGGATAGTTCTATTTTTGGTTTTGCCTTTATATTAAACCGCATATAATTATGTCCAACATTCGATTTCAAGCACTGCAGGATGTTCTGAACAGAACCATCCCTGAAGTTAAACCACCTGCTGCAAAAATCTCCGATTATTTTGGCGCCAATGTTTTCGATAAAAAGAAAATGAAAGAATACCTTTCAACAGAGGCGTACCAGGGTATAGTAAACTCTATTGAAAAAGGTGAACCCATCCCCCGCGACCTGGCTGAACAGATAGCATCGGCCATGAAATCATGGGCATTAGGGAAAGGGGCAACACATTATACCCACTGGTTTCAGCCCCTTACCGGAACAACCGCCGAAAAGCATGACGCTTTTTTTGAGCCTACTGCTGATGGCGGCGCAATTGAACGCTTTAGCGGCGATGCTTTATCTCAACAGGAGCCGGATGCATCCAGCTTCCCGAGCGGCGGTATCCGCAATACTTTTGAGGCCCGTGGTTATACAGCCTGGGACCCTTCTTCGCCCGCGTTTTTAATGGCGCGTACCTTATGTATCCCAACTGTATTTGTATCATACACCGGCGAGGCTCTTGATTACAAAGTGCCTTTATTAAAGGCACTAAGCGTACTGGATAAAGCGGCTGTTGATGTGTGCCATTACTTTGATAAGGGAATTGAAAAGGTTAACGCCTCATTGGGCCTGGAACAGGAATATTTTTTGGTTGATATTGCCTTATTTAACGCACGCCCCGATATGTATTTAACCGGCCGTACGCTTTTTGGTCATATATCTGCCAAAAACCAGCAATTGGAAGATCATTACTTTGGCTCGATACCTGAGCGGGTATACGCCTACATGCAGGATATGGAGGCCGAAGCTTTATTATTAGGTATCCCGTTAAAAACACGGCATAACGAGGTTGCGCCATCGCAATTTGAGTGCGCACCTATTTATGAGGAAATAAACCTGGCCATTGATCACAATCAGCTCCTGATGGATTTGATGGACCGTGTAGCCAGGCGGCATAACTTTAAGGTATTGCTGCATGAAAAACCGTATGCAGGTATTAATGGATCCGGGAAACACAACAACTGGTCGTTGATAACCAATACGGGGAAAAACCTGTTGTCGCCGGGCAAAACGCCTAAGAACAACCTGATGTTCCTTACGTTTTTTGTGAACACCATAAAAGCGGTTTATGAGCACGCCGACCTGTTGAGGGCTTCTATAGCATCGGTTAATAACGACCACCGCTTGGGTGCCAACGAGGCTCCACCTGCCATTATATCCATTTTCCTGGGCAGCCAGTTAAATGATGTTTTGGATGAGATAGAAACCTCCAGGATCAGTAAAAAAATAAAAGAGGACAACTTATTATGGCAGGGCATCCCCAAGATTCCGCAGATATTGCCCGATAATACCGACCGTAACCGCACTTCGCCTTTTGCATTTACAGGCAATAAGTTTGAGCTGAGGGCAGTTGGCTCATCGGCAAATTCGGCCAGCCCAATGACCATATTAAACCTCATTGTTGCAGATCAACTTAAAAAATTCAAGTACGATGTTGATAAGCTGATTAAAAAAGGCGAAAAGAAAGACCTTGCCCTTTTGATCGTAATAAAAAAATACATCAAGGAATCAAAAAACATACGTTTTGAGGGCAACGGCTATAGCGACGAATGGGAAAAAGAAGCGGCATCACGCGGCTTAGCCAACATAAAAACAACACCTAAAGCGCTTGATGCACTCCTGTCAGAAAAATCGGAGATCCTGTTTGCCGAAACAGGCGTGTTTACGCCCCGCGAAGCCCATGCGCGTCATGAGATCTTACTGGATAGCTTTTACAAAAAACTACAAATAGAGGCACGCGTAATCGGCGAACTGGTTTTAAACGTGATTATACCGGCAGCTGTTGGCTATCAAACCAAGCTTATTGAGAATGTAAAGGGATTAAAAGACCTTGGTCTTGCTGCATCAACCTACGAAGCTCAGCTTGATATTATCAACAAAATAGCCGAACACGTAAACTTTATTAAAACCAATGTAGAACAAATGGTTGATGAGCGCAAAAAAGCCAATGCTATCGAAGATATTCGTCAGCGCGCCATTGAATATGATGAAAAAGTAAAATCATTCTTCGCGCCCATCCGTTACCGTGTAGATAAACTGGAACAACTTGTTGACGATAGATTGTGGCCGCTACCAAAATTCAGGGAGCTGTTGTTTATTAAATAGACACGAATTTCACGAATAAAGGCGAATTTTCACGAATCAAATGGGAATGCCACTAATTTTTAGGAGTTAGTGGCATTTTTTGTTCTGATAAACCATTGTTAATAATTATCAATAAAACACTCCGCTTACTCCACAATCACATCCTTTGACTGTGAAACAAGTTTATTGTAGGGATGATCCATAAACAATTTCAAATAATCAACCCCGTCAGCATAGTAGCCCGGCGCATGTCCTTTATTATGCATTATCAATAACCGGGCATTTGGCATATAACGTTTAATCAGTCTGTTATAAAATGGCCGGCACCACGGATCAATATCCCCGGCCGATATAAGCGCCGGGATGGCAGAATATACCTGCGCTTTAACTATTCCCGGCTCTGGTTTTACTTTCCAGCAATCGCATATGGCATGGGTTACATCATTAAAAGGATAACCGGCCAGCCAGGGCAATATATCGTGCTGCTGTTTTTCTAAAGCCGGATCTGAATACATGATCTGCTCGGTACAATACACTGAATAACGCATTCCTAATGATACCGACTGATCACCGCCAAACGCGCCATCCGCTTGCTCGCGAATATAGGCCTGGTGTTTGCCGCTAATGATATCATTAATAACAACTGGTACTGCACTCACCTGGCCGCTATTTAAGCGATTGACCACAGCATCCAGCAGGTCATTTTTATTGTAGCTGATTTTTAAACTATCGTGACCACCTTTTTCCAGGTAATTAAGCGTAAACTTTTTGYCGCTAACCGTGGTAAAATACTGGTGAAAGCGCGCCTTTAGGTTTGCATAAGCAGGCTTTGCTGCCGAATCGGCTTCGCAATCGGCAAATAGCTGTTCTAATGCTTCATTGATATTTAGTAAGCCATCTTCTTCATAACGCGCAAACCCCGGTAGCGGTGAGTTAAGTATTAAGGCGCGCACACCTTCGGGATGTTTGCGCGCCGCGCTCAGCATCAATCCTCCGCTGTAGGATATCCCTATCAAATTAAGCGAATCCAGGTGCAGGGCCAGGCGCAAGTCGTTAATATCTTCTGCGCTTTCTTCTGTATTATAGGCAGAAAGATCAATGCCCTGGGCTGTGAACCTGTCATGGCAGCGCTTTATTGCTGCAAGTATCAGGCTGTCTTTATTTAGCCCCTTTCTGTAGCTTACTTTAACTGCTTCGTTAACATCCATGCAATCCAGGCAAGGCTGCGCGAGTTTAGTTCCCCGCTGGTCGAAAAAAATAAACCCACCAAACTTTAAAAACCCGGAGTTATAACCAATACTATCGCGGCCGGTAATAGTGCTATAACCAGGGCCGCCGGTTGCATAAAGGGAAATGTTTCGTTTAGCGTCCTGATCAGGTTTGCGGATAAACAAAAAAGGTATCTTTATTTTACGCCCTTGTGGTCTTTGCCGGTTTTCGGGTACAACCAGGTAGCCATATTTGGCAATTAAACGCGCGTCATATTTTATGGCAGAAACGGCCTGCTCTATAACAGGCTGATAGGTTTGACTGTTTGCACCCCGAACAAAAACGAGGGATAGCAGAAAAGCAATTGCAAGTGATTTCATTGAAAATAACAATTTACACAAAGAAATACATTACAACTACCTAAAGAAAGTAAAAAACGGACAATTTACAGTTGGTTGTCTGTTAATTTTTGCCCGGTAAATTTTATTACATCCTTATAAAAATGGCTCATATCATAATAACCATAGTCAAAAGGGATAAAGCTGTTTTTGGCTTTTATAAATTGGGTTAATGCTGCCCGCGCCCTTAGTATCGAAAAATAATTTTTCGGAGAAACACCTACAGTTCGATGAAAATACCGGTTGATAGTTTTAGAACTGATAAATAGCCGCCCGGCTACGGCCGATGTATTCAATTGCATGCCCGTAGCCTGGTACTCGCCTATTGCATCGCTCACCATACCCAGGTAATGATCTTTATGGCTGTTTTTCCTGCAGGCATTTAAAAGGTATTGCTGCATCAGGTTTATCCGTTCTTCAAAAACTATAGGCTGCCTTATTTTAGCTAATAAACTGCCGGGTAAAATTTGCGCTAAATTAATAAGCTTATCTGCCAGGGTAATTTGGTTTAAACMTAAAATCGACTCTAAACCACCCGGATAAAATTTAACGGTAAAAATATTATCTACAGGCTGATTGTGACGCTCAACCGTGTTGTTTCTTAGTATCAGAATATCCTCACCTGCCTTCACCAGGTAACGTGAATGTGCCAAATCAATATAGTAAGGCGCACCAAGATTGATATAAAAAGTAGGTGTCCAGCTGGCAAACATTTTAACAGAGAAATGTTCGTTTTGGAAATATTGCCGGGTTTTAGCTAAAGATGACTCAGAGAAAAACTCAATATAATTGGCCAATTCTTCACAAGGTGTTACAAAATCATATATTTTACGAATATTCTGAAATATCTCGACCATAGCTTAAGCCCCTACTTTGTAAGCAAAGTAAATATAAGTAATCATTCGCTAAACAGCTAAGCAACAATTTGTTTCTTAAAAACTGGCGAATATTCCGAACCTATTTAAATCAGGGGATGCCGCCGATCTCATCGAATCGTAAGATCCGATTGAATGTGACATTCGTTTTAATCCCTGAAATTCGTGCGTAACTAAATTCGTATTTATGCTTACGCAAACAGGTCACTCGCCTTATGCTGTTCAATAATTACCTGGCGATACTTATTCAGCAGCGCCGATTTAGATATAAAACCTATAAACAGGCCATCCTTTATTACAGGTAGCTGCCATACATCAATAGCATCAAAGGTTTCCATTACGGTGCTGGCTGGTTGATCATAATCAATTACGGTTGGCGCGGCAGTCATAATATCGGCAATGGTATCATCGGCAATCTCCTGGTTAAACAGGCGCCGGCGGATATCATCTATCAGCACCACTCCTTCCAGGCGCCCATCCTCCTTTAATACCGGGAATATGTTGGCATCAGTTATAGCCAGGATCTTAAAAAAATCATTAACGGTTGTTTGCTTATCAACCGCCGTGTATTTTTTGTTGATGATGCTATCCATAGCTATAGCATTTAACATGCTGTAATCCTGGCCCGGATGAATATCTTTTTCGTGAATAAGGTGCTGCCAGTAAATATTATGGGGCGATGAAAGACGCGATATGATGTATGATATAGCTGATACGATCATGAGCGGGATAAATAACACGTAGCCGCCCGTAATTTCGGCTATCAAAAATATGGCGGTAAGCGGGGCATGCATTACGCCGCTTAAAGCACCTGCCATACCAACCGCTATAAAATTACTTGTATTTAAATGTACCAATCCGGTAAGGTTTACCCCGTAGGCCACTGCTAAACCTAAAAATGCACCGGTAAACATGGTAGGCGCAAACGAGCCGCCGTTACCACCAGAACCAAGCGTGATACCGCTGGCTATAATTTTCATAAAAACCAGTGCTACAATAAATAACAGCATTAACCACTGGTTGGATAGCCAGCCGGAAAATAACGATTCATCCTTTAGCGCATCAATGTTACCATTTAAAATGTCCTGCAGGTATTGGTAACCTTCGCCAAATAACTGCGGAAATACCATGATAATAAGCCCGAGAAACAAGCCACCTAAAAGTGCCCGCACATAACGGTTTTGTTTTTTCAGGATACCGCCCTCCAGTTTACCCCCTACTTTATTAATGTATATAGCCATCCAGCCACTAAGCAGACCCAGCAAAATATAAAAAGGAATTGCAGGCACTACCCAACCTTCGGTAACCAAATGGAACAACTGCCCCGAGTATAATAATTTGGATACTACCACGCCCGTTGCCGATGCTATTAATAAAGGAATAAACGTGGGGATGGTGATCTCGCCTATTAATATCTCTAACGAAAACAGCACCCCGGCAATAGGGCTGTTAAATACCGCGGCTATCCCTGCCGATGCTCCTGCAGCCAGCAATACCGTTTTTTCATAAGGTGTGAGCTTAAAAAACCTGCCAATGTTTGAGCCTATAGCAGCACCGGTAGCTACAATAGGCGCCTCTAAGCCGGCCGAGCCGCCAAAGCCCACCGTTAATGAGCTTGTTACTATATGCGAATAAATATTATTTACTCTGATGTTCGATCTGTTCTTTTTGATATTGGCCAGGATACTGCCTATTCCCTTTTGTATTTTATCGCGGTTAACAAGATGCTGCCAGGTTACTGCCAGGAAGATACCCAGCGCGGGCAAAAAAACGTAAGCTATATGGTAATACAAGTGCGATGAAATGCGGTGGCTCACATCCTCCATAAAATGCACTAAAAACTTTAACGCGATGGCTGCCAGGCCGCCAAAAAAACCAACAAAAACACTGCAGTAAATTAAAAAGTTCCGTTGACTGTTACGTCTCAGGCGCCAGCGGTTTATTTTATCGGAGAGGGATTTAAGCATAGACACGAATTTCAATACACACGAATTTCACGAATGAGGATGAATTGACACGAATTGATTTACGCCCGAAATCACAAATTTGAATTGACACGAATAAATTTTGACAAACAATCAATGCAGGATTCCGCAAACTTACGAAGTTTAACTCGATAATATTGTTTTTGGCCTCGTTGAGGGCTTCGCCGTTTTAAAAATTAGTAAGTTTTAATTCCTCTTAGTGAAATTCGCCTCAATTCGTGCAATTCGTGTTTGATTAATTTATATTTGCCCATGATTTCTTCGCAAAGATATGATCAAAGAGGTGTATCTGCCTCCAAAGATGATGTACATAATGCTATTAAAAACATTGACAAGGGCATTTTCCCTAAAGCCTTTTGTAAAATAGTACCCGATATATTGACCAACGACGCTGAGTACTGCAATATTATGCATGCCGATGGCGCGGGCACAAAATCATCACTGGCTTATACTTACTGGAAAGAAACCGGCGATATCTCGGTATGGCGCGGTATTGCCCAGGATGCCATTATCATGAACCTCGACGATTTGCTTTGTGTAGGCGCTACTGATAATATCCTGCTATCATCAACCATTGGCCGTAATAAAAACCTGATACCGGGCGAAGTTATTGCCGCCATTATTAACGGTACCGAAGAAATTTTAAGCGAACTGCGCGATGCCGGTATTGGCATTTACTCAACCGGCGGAGAGACTGCCGATGTTGGCGACCTTGTACGCACCATTATAGTCGATTCTACAGTAACTTGCCGCATGAAGCGGGAAGATGTAATATCCAACCACCGCATTCAGCCTGGCGACGTTATAGTGGGTTTGGCGAGTTACGGACAGGCAACCTATGAAAAGGAATATAACGGCGGTATGGGCTCAAACGGGCTTACATCTGCACGCCATGACGTGTTCAATAAAACTATTGCCGATAAATATCCCGAAAGTTATGATGCGGCCATCCCTTATGACCTCATCTTCAGCGGCAGTAAAAACCTTACCGACCTGGTTGACATCGGCAACGGGAAAAGCGTAACAGCAGGCAAACTGGTATTAAGTGCCACACGCACCTATGCTCCAATTATTAAAGCCATATTAGATAAATACCGCGGCAAAATAAATGGTATGGTGCATTGCAGCGGCGGCGCGCAAACCAAAGTGCTGCACTTTATTGATGAGCTGCATATTATAAAGGATAACCTTTTCCCCGTGCCTCCCCTGTTTAAACTTATTCAGCAGGAATCAAAAACCAGCTGGCAGGAAATGTACAAGGTATTTAACATGGGGCATCGTATGGAACTGTATGTACCGGCAGAGATAGCTGAAGACCTGATCAACATTTCTAAAAGTTTTGGTGTTGATGCGCAGATCATTGGCCGGGTTGAAAAGGCCGATACTAAAAAAGTAACCGTAACATCGGAGTTTGGGGTGTTTGAGTATTAGCATCACTTTAAATCTTTTTATTAAACAAAAGAGGCCCTTATTTAAGGGTCTTTTTTGTTTAACAGCATTTAGTCAGATAACGCTAAAGGCATAATTTGCATGAAAAAACAGGAATCAATTAACCAAAAAAATCCCGGACTAATAGCCCGGGATTTTTCAATTTACGTTATCAGGAAAGATTAGTTGAAGATGTATCTAACACCAATCTGAGCCTGGAAACGAGAAAACTGGCTGATATCAGTTTTGTATGATGATGTAACAGGAATGGCGTTATTTGCATCAAGATAAGGGAATGAATAAATTGCCTTACCAGTAGTTGCATCTTTACCCATGTACCTTAACACAGTTGTTGCTCCGTTGTTAAACCCGCTATATGAAACTTGTTGTAAACCCCAGTTTCTGTTTAACAGGTTGGTAAAGTTAATTACATCAAAAGTAACTTCTAACGTATTTTTTACTTTACCTGTTTTGATAAAGAAGTCCTGGGCAAAATGCAGGTCAAGTCTTTTATAGGTAGGCAATATTGCACCATTCCTTTGAGCAAACTGACCTCTGTGCTGGCTAAGATAATTGTCCTGGTTAATAAAGTTATTTAACTGCGTCCATATCTGACCCGGTGTACGTGTATCTACTGTTCCGTTAGCAGCTGTAGGTGCCTGGGTTAATATAATGTCTCCCTGGTTTTTAGGAATAAACATCAAATCATTGGTAGCACCATCGCCGTTAGGGTCATTAGCTGTAATATAAGATATTGCTCCGTTATTAGAAGCTTCGAATATTAAACCCACAGTAGTTGCCAGGTTTTTCGCATATTGCTTACGGTAAGATACGGTAGCAATAATACGGTTTGGCTGAACATATGAGCTGTTTGACAGGTTATCGGTATTAGGATTGCCTGCAACATATCTTGTGCTCCAGATAGTACCTGCGGTTGAACCACCGTCATTCACGTCTTTAGATTTGGTGTAGGTATAAGCTACGCTTGCACCAAAACCATTTGTAAAGTTTTTTTGCAATTGACCGGTCACAAAATATGAAAATCCTTTACTGGTATTTCTCATATAATAAAGACCTGTGATTGATGGGTTGGCAGCGGTAGCTGCAGCTGCAGCAGGCGTTGTATTTTTAGCATCGTAACGTATCTGACCTTCGGGACCAGCGAATGTGCTGAAGCCATCAGAAAGTACTAAGTTTTGGTGATATATAGCGCGGATATCTTTAGTATAAGCACCTTCGATAGTTCCAATGATACCTCCAGGCAATTTTTGATCAACTGCAAGATTTGTTCTCCAGATTTTTGGATATTTCAAATTTGGATCGGCAACATCAAGCTCGTATGATGTATTAGCAGTTGCATTTTTCGGACGGTTTGCATCAATATTTGAGTTAAATATTAATTGCTGATTCGTTGGATCATTAGCTTTTGTAATTGTACGTGAACCAAATAACAAGCCATTGTTTGAAGCCTGGTTAGATATCCATACAAATGGCACAGGGCCGGTAAATAAGCCGGAACCACCACGTACCTGGGTAGAACCATCTCCATTAACATCCCAGTTAAAGCCTAAACGAGGTGAAAGCTGTACCCTGTTTTTTGGTAATTTAGAAACATCAACATGAGTACCGCCCTGGAAAGTTAAGGCAGCAGCATTACTGTTTGCCGCCAAAGTTGTAGGGAATACATCATAGTCAGCTCTTAAACCATAAGTCAATCTGAAATTATCAGTAACATGGAATTTATCCTGGATGTAAACGCTGTAAATAGAAGCTTTGATTTTTGCTAACGGTAATGAACTACCCGAAGCAGGGTAACGCAAAGTATAAGCCTGCGCAGGTAAACCGTTAATGAAATCAGAAGCAGAGTTATAAGTATATAAACCATTATAATCCGGAGCAAAACCATTGGTATAGCTCTGGATTTGATTGCTGGTACCTATTGTAAACTCGTGTTTACCGGAGTATATGGTAAAGTCATCAGCAAACTGCCATATATTAGTAGATAGCAAGTTACCTGCAGTGTATAATTCAGAACCAAAGCTGGTAGCTGTTGCTGTTGCAGCGGTTACCACATTGCCAATTGCATCTGAGGTACCGTTACCAATATCAACCATAGGTAATAAACCAGTTCCTAAAAACGAGCGGTAATCTCTCAATGCTGAATAACCTACTGTAAGCTTATTTGACATTGAATTGCTAACGCGGGTATTTAACTCAATAATACCGATGTTAAAGTTGTTATTGATAGTATAACCAGAGCCCTTAAAAGGCAAGGTATTAGGACCCGGAGCGCGTGTGGTACCATACCCTACTGCGGTTTTACCATCACTATTGCTGATGCCTGAGTTACTGGCCGGTTGATCTTTAAACGATTTTAAATAAAAATACTTAGCGCTCAAAGTATTGTTTTTGTCAATGTTCCAGTCTAATTTAGCTGTTAACTTATCGCTTGAAGTTCTGTAAACATAATCTTGATAAGGACCAGGATTATAGCCAAACTCACCAAGCTTTGTTTTAATAGCCTCAAGTGTGCCTGCCTGAACTGAGGATACGTTAGAACCGCTTAATCCCGCACCGCCTGCTACATACGTAGTTGCAGGTGGCTGGCTTACTCTTTCCTGTTCGCCCGATACAAATAAGAACAATTTGTTTTTGATGATTGGCCCGCCAACGGCAGCACCAACTGTATGGTAATCAAATGGGGTAATAGGCACATTGGTATTACCTGCATGGTAACCTGTTAACCTAACACCACGACCATAATAATAAACAGTACCTTTTACTTCGTTGGTACCTGATTTTACCACGGTATTAACACCAGCACCTGTAAAGTTACCCTGGCGAACGTCATAAGGTGCAATATCTACCTGGATCTGGTCGATCGCATCCAATGAAATAGGCTGAGAACTGGCCTGGCCACCCAAAGTACCTGATAAACCAAATGAGTTATTAAATAAAGCTCCATCAACAGTAATGTTGTTAAAGTTACTGCTGCGGCCGCCAAATGCCAATCCGTTGGCAGATGGGGTTAATTTTGTAAAGTCACTTAACGAGCGGTTTACAGTTGGCAAATTTTCAATTTGTGAACGGCTGATAGTTTCGCGGGCGCCGGTACGTGAAGAGTTGATCACTTTACCTGCAGAAGCTGTAACTTTTACTTCGCCTAAATTGGTAGTATTATCTTCAAGTTTAGCAGCGATCCTTTGATCCTGGCCGATAGATAATGTAATATTGTCCTGAACAAAATCCTTATAACCAATAAAGGTTACTTTAAAGGTGTAAGGACCACCTACCCTTAAGTTGGGGATATTGAAGCGACCGTCTGAACGGCTAACGGTTGGGTACGCAGTACCGGTAGGTACATGAGTGATGGTTACAGTTGCGCCTGGTATAGCACCTTTAGCATCGGTAACGATCCCGTTAACGCTGGCGGTGGTAACACCCTGGGCAGCTGCATTCCTGTTAATAAGGAATGTTAAACCCGTTAATAATAATAAAAGAAGTAGAGGCTTCCTCATAAATTGCTTTTTTTTAATTATATTTTTAGTTAATTAGCCGCAAAGATAAGTAATACACTGATTGTCAATGTTAAGTTTATGTTAACAATTGTTGCATATTTTTCAACATATTGTCATTATTTCACAAATAAATACAAGTAAATAGGTAGATATTATGTGATATTCGTAATTAATCTGTTATTTTATGGAAATAGAAACATGGTGCGGTAAAAATAATATTTTATGGTCCTGGCAATTTGTTCTGTTTTCTCATTTCGCCTGTTTTTACTTAGCTTTGGGCCTTTAAAAATTATAGCGCCTGCGGTAAATAATACATCCCGCTATAATCTGTGCAAAACAAAATTTAGTTATCAAAGTATATCATTAAAAATATGGACTACGATTTAATTGTTATAGGGTCAGGCCCGGGTGGTTATGTAGCAGCTATCCGCGCTTCACAACTCGGTTTAAAAACTGCCATCATTGAAAAAGAATCATTAGGTGGTATTTGTCTTAACTGGGGTTGTATCCCAACCAAAGCTTTATTAAAAAGCGCCCAGGTATTTGAATACCTTAATCACTCGCAGGATTATGGTATTAAAATTAACGGTACAGGCGAAGTTGACTTTGCAGCAGTTGTTAAACGCAGCCGCGGCGTAGCCGATGGCATGAGCAAAGGCGTACAGTTTTTAATGAAGAAAAACAAGATCGATGTAGTTAACGGTTTTGGAAAATTAAAATCGAAAGGTGTTGTTGAAGTAAAGCTGAATGATGGCTCAACCAAACAGATCACCGCTAAACATATCATACTTGCAACAGGCGGCCGCTCGCGCGAGTTACCAAGCCTTAAACAGGATGGTGTTAAAGTAGTTGGTTACCGCCAGGCCATGGTATTGCCCAAACAGCCAAAATCAATGGTAGTAGTTGGTTCGGGCGCAATAGGTATTGAGTTTGCTTATTTTTATAACTCAATTGGCACCAAGGTAACTGTAGTTGAGTTTTTAGATAACATCGTTCCGCTGGAGGATGAAGAAGTTTCAAAAGGCTTGTTCCGCATCCTTAAAAAACAGGGCATCAACATCATGACCAGTTCAAATGTTGAATCTGTAGACACCAGTGGCGAGCTTTGCAAAGTAAACATTAAAACTGCTACAGGCACAGAGGTTATTGAAGCCGAGGTTGTTTTATCGGCAGTAGGGATTTCTACCAACATTGAAGGCATAGGGCTGGAAGAGTTAGGTGTAAAAACCGAAAGAGGCAAAGTACTGGTTGATGACTACTACAAAACCAACGTTGAAGGCGTTTATGCCATAGGCGACATTGTAAAAGGCCAGGCCCTTGCGCACGTAGCATCTGCCGAAGGCATTATCTGCGTTGAAAAAATTGCAGGTCAAAACCCGCATCCTTTAGATTATAACAATATCCCGGGCTGTACTTATTGCTCGCCCGAAGTTGCATCAGTAGGTTATACCGAAAAAGCGGCTAAAGAAGCCGGATACGAGATTAAAGTTGGTAAATTCCCGTTCTCTGCATCGGGCAAGGCAAGTGCTGCCGGCGCCAAAGATGGTTTTGTAAAACTGATCTTCGATGCCAAATACGGCGAATTCCTTGGTGCGCACATGCTGGGTTTAAACGTTACCGAAATGATTGCCGAAGTTGTTACCGCCCGCAAGCTGGAAGCTACCGGTCACGAGATCATCAAATCGGTTCACCCACACCCAACCATGAGCGAAGCTGTTATGGAAGCTGCCGCAGCAGCTTATGATGAAGTAATACACTTATAAGTCAAAAATAAAAAGTCAAAAGTAAAAAGCCGGTCGTTTAGTTGCAGCCGGCTTTTCTTTTGAAGTTACATTGTAAATTAAAATAGTTTCTATTATTACCTTTAATAAACTTGCTAATCCATTTTTGAATTTTGACTTTTGAATTTGACTTAAAATATGAAACTCCACACAATAGATACCGGTTTTTTCAAATTAGATGGCGGCGCTATGTTTGGGGTGGTGCCAAAAACCATCTGGAACAAAACCAACCCGGCCGATAGCAACAACCTTTGTACCTGGGCAATGCGCTGCCTGCTGATAGAAGATGGAAAAAGACTGATATTAATTGATACAGGCATTGGTAACAAACAAAGTGAAAAGTTTTTTAGTCATTATTACCTGCATGGGGATGCTACCTTAGACAGCTCATTAGCTGCTCTTGGCTTCCACCGGGATGACATTACCGATGTGTTTTTAACCCACCTGCACTTTGATCATGTAGGCGGTGCTGTGGCAAGGGTTGATGAAAACCTTTTCCCCGCTTTTAAAAATGCCGTTTACTGGAGCAACCCTAAACACTGGGACTGGGCGGTGAATCCAAACGACCGTGAAAGGGCTTCCTTTTTAAAGGAGAACATATTACCGATACAGGAAAGCGGTCAGCTGCAATTTATCGCTACCCAAGACGGCATAGCTTTTACCGAAGATTTCAAGATCCGTTTTGTATCCGGCCATACCGAGGCCATGATGCTGCCACTGATTAACTATAAAGGCAAAACGATCCTCTACGTGGCCGATCTGCTTCCCTCCGTAGGTCATTTGCCGCTGCCTTATGTAATGGCTTATGACATGTTTCCGCTTACAACGCTTAAAGAAAAAAAGGTTTTCCTGACCGAAGCTTCGGAGAATGATTACATCCTGTTTTTTGAACACGATCCCGTGAACGAATGCTGTACCCTGCAACAAACCGAAAAGGGCATCAGGGTAAAGGACACATTTAAGTTGAACGAGCTATAGTGCTCACCATCCCAACGCTTCCTTAACGGTGAAGCAAGCATTTTTCTTGATACTTGATACTAAATACTTGATACTAACTACTTAATATCTATATTCCAAAATATCTCCCGGCTGGCAGTCAAGCACTTTGCATATAGCCTCAAGGGTTTCCAAACGTATGGCCTTTGCCTTACCTGTTTTAAGGATAGATAGGTTTGATATGGTAATGCCTACCCTATCGCTTAGTTGGTTTAATGACATTTTGCGTTTTGCCATCATTACATCCAGGTTAATGATTATCGGCATGATTAAATAGTCAGGGATCGTTCTTCCTTCAACTTTACTCTCAGGGAAAAAGCGTTGTCATTCAGGTTAATTCCATCACTATAACGCTGTTTAAAACACCCCCGTGCACCGGCAGCAACATTCTGCGGAACAAACAAGCCAAATACTATATAAACCGCCACCGGTAAACTGCGTATTTTTTTCATTACCATATCATTAAATTATATCCAAAGAAAATTATAATTCATTGCAATTCAAAACTTATTTATTGAAAAACAATAAATATTAGTCGGATATCATTTTAAGAAATTTATTTTTTTATTTAGATCACTCACTTGCCATTGTCAAATTATATGTTTTATTTTAGAACAAATTTTTAACTTTATACGTTCTATTCAGAATACAACGGATAGAAAGGTTTATTAAATAGATGAGACAACTCAAAATAACGCAATCCATTACCAATCGCGAGTCGCAATCGCTGGATAAATATCTTCACGAAATTGGTAAAGTTGATCTGATAACTGCCGAAGAAGAAGTAATATTAGCCCAAAAAATACGTGAGGGCGATCAGGCCGCATTAGAGCGTTTAACCAAGACCAATTTACGCTTCGTTGTATCTGTTGCTAAACAATATCAAAACCAGGGTTTAACACTTGGCGACTTAATTAACGAGGGTAACCTTGGTTTAATTAAAGCGGCTAAACGTTTTGACGAGACCAAGGGTTTTAAATTTATATCCTACGCCGTATGGTGGATTCGCCAGTCGATATTGCAGGCTATTGCCGAGCAATCGCGTATTGTACGTTTACCGCTAAACCAGGTAGGCTCATTAAGTAAAATAAGTAAAGCGTTTTCAAAACTGGAGCAGGAATATGAGCGTGAGCCATCGCCGGAAGAGCTTGCCGATATCCTTGAAACCACCGTTGATAAGATCTCCGATACCTTAAGCAACTCAGGCCGCCATGTATCTATGGATGCGCCGTTTGTACAGGGCGAAGAAAACACTTTGCTGGATGTATTGGAAAATCATGAACCGGATACCGATTCGATATTAATTAACGAATCATTATCCGAAGAGATCAAACGGTCGCTATCAACCTTAACCGAGCGCGAGCGCGAGATCATTATATTATTCTTTGGCTTGGGCACCAATCACCCCTTGTCTTTAGAAGAAATTGGCGAGAAATTTAACCTTACCCGTGAGCGTGTACGCCAGATAAAGGATAAAGCCCTGCAGCGTTTACGCCATACTTCGCGCAGCAAAATTTTAAAATCGTACTTAGGCTAATCAACCTCAAAAAATATTAAGAAAGCCATTGGTGAATAGCCAGTGGTTTTTTTGCTTTTATGATAATCTGTCTTTCGGGAGGCACAAATATGTACCCCTACAAAAAAAAGTAAACCTAAGAGGCTGTCTAAAAATGATTTATTAAATGTTTTTACACTTCTAATGAAGCATATATCCATGCGTCATTGCGAGGTACGAAGCAATCCCCACCTTACAGAGTAGCTTTGCAAATCCGATCTGCTTAGTTTGGGATTGCTTCGTACCTCATATGACGGTCTGTTTTTTTATTTTTAGACAGCCTCTTAAATTGAAGCTAAAATTAGCCGGATTTGTGAGATAGGCGGATGATAAGTTTCCAATTAATCCGGCTCTATATATCCCGATATAAATTGATTTTTCTTCAAAAAAGTGTATTTATAGTGAAAACAGGAACACTATATAGAAATTAACTAACAAAGAAAAAAGAAGTAAATCACTTTGCGTTTTTGCGCGAGATAAATTCAGATATCGAACTACAGTCCGTCAGCTTAATTTTAATCATAAGTTAATATTGGGGTTTATAATGTTGATTATCAACAGTATGAGTGTTCCGGTTTTTGTTGATTTTTACAAAGCTTAAGTTGTTGATAATCAGCCACAATGCGTTCCAAAGCGTTCGGGGTGTTCCACTGCACTGAAATGGAACACTTAATAAATCAAATTTAAACAGCTTCTTAGAAGTTGTTTAAAAATGGATCGTCGTTGACGGTGAGGTATAACAATTTTAACCTCATAAAATTTAAACCATCAATTCCCGTTATTTAGCTAACCTGTCATAATTAGTTAAATGATCAACTCCTTAAAAATCACCTGGTATTTTTATAAACCGATACTTGTATGGTGTTTATTGGCCACATTCACCTGTATCTACTACGTGTTTTCCGGTCAGTTAAACATTCCTTTTGCTTACCTGTGCAAATTGTTCAGTTATGCTTCTATCCTGGGTATTCAATATCTAAACTTTAATTCAACAAAAACCTACTTCTATTTCCGCAATGCGGGTTATGGCATAGGTCGCCTGTACGCTTATGTGTTTAGTATCGACCTTATTGCCTTCATTATTCTTTTATCACTATCAACAATCCGCTAAAATTTGGAACCTCTTATACTAAAAACCGACAGCGTATTACTGGAGTTCGACGGCAGAAAGATCCTGCAGGACGTTTACCTGGAATGCAAACAGGGCGAAGTATTGGGCATCCTCGGCCGTAACGGCTGCGGCAAATCGTCTTTATTGCGCATCATGTTCGGTACGCTTACTCCCGCCTATAAGCATATAAGTATCAATGGTGAATACATCAAAAAAGGTTACCGCAATATGCGCATAGCCTATCTGCCCCAGCATAGCTATCTGCCCAATGGCGTCAAAATAAAAAACCTGGCAAAAACCATTATCGACGACCGGTTTTGGGATGATTTTTCGGCACATCCGGTTTACAACAATCATTGTGAAAAAACCGCAGGTGAGCTATCAGGCGGCGAACTGAGGCAGCTGGAAACCCTGATGGTTATTTACAGCAAGGCCGATTTTATTTTGCTGGATGAACCTTTTACTCATATTTCGCCTTTGCAATCAGAAATGTTTAAAGCCATAATTAAAAAATGCGCTAAAGTGAAAGGCATCATTTTAACAGACCACCAGTATTACAACATTTTGGATGTTAGCGACAGGATCATTCTAATAACCAACGGATATACACGCCCCATAAATCATCGCGATGAGCTGGTTACTTATGGCTATGTGAGTCACATTGATTAAATATAGCCGGCTGTAACATATAACCGTTTCGCATTGTCTACTTATAAAAACAGACCCTGTGATGCCGCGGCCGTATTTATATTTGATGATATTGTTATTTTTTGCCAGCTGGCAAAAAGGCCGGTGCAGCGATAAAATATCTGTAGGCGGCATCACTTTCAAAAACGCTATCCGCGACCCCGACCCAGACCCATCCGGTAATTTCAATACACTGGTAGTCCCCATAAAAAGGGCAGGCAACCTCATTATTGTGGAAGCACAGATAGATTCTTTAGCAGGCAATTTTGTGCTGGATACCGGCGCACCCTATCTTATTTTAAACTCCACCTACTTTAGGTATCTGCCTCAGGTAACAGAGCAGGAATCGGCAGGCTTAAATGGTACGGCATCCGTCTCATTTACAACTTATGTATATAATTTTAGTATCCTTGACCTGCATTACCCCAGGCTTACTGCCGACGTTACCGATCTGTCGTCTATTGAAAACAGTCGCAATATTAAAATACTGGGGCTACTTGGTACCAGATTATTTAACAAGTTTGCCATTACTGTAGATCTGTTCAGAAACGTGATGTATATCCATAAACTTAACGAAGACGGCGATATCCCCCAGGGCGAAAAGATTTTTCATGAACCCTGGATGGTTACCCCTTTCAAATATTATAATGATGTGATATTTATTAAAGGTATAGCCAATAACAATCCATTATGGTTTGCCTTTGATACCGGCGCCGAAACCAACCTGATGGACTATGACAGGGTACGAAAACTGCTGCCCGGTATGCAAGTGCTTAACCGTACTAAAACCACCGGGATTGGCGGGTCATCGTTCGAGGTGATATACGCCCGTTTTGATACCCTTAAAATTGGCGACCGGCGATTTATCAAAAACCGGGTATTGCTAACCAGCCTGGATAAAATGGGCAAAGCTTACGGGCATACTGTTGATGGAATTTTAGGATATGATTTTTTTATCCGGGGAGTATTCAGCATCAACTTTGTGAAAAAAGAATTTGAAATGTACATTTACACTAACCAGTAGTATGAAAAAGTGCAGATCGGTCGTTATTGTTTTTTTGTTGCTCACTTGCTTCATTTTTGATGCAAAGGCGCAAAAACGCAGTTCGCTTATTTTAGGTAAAGATCATTTAATGTTGTTGATCGACCTGCGCTCATCAAAACAGGAGTTAGATAGCCTGTTCAAAGCGGCAGGCATAAAAGGTGCAAATTCAGCCGCTATTTTAAAAGGCGATTACTCGGCATTAACAAAAGATGGCTGGAATATCAGCAAACGCTCCATAAATTCAATTCGGTTTAACAGGTCGCTGTCCGATCTGAATGTTAACGCACAAAATAAACCATTCCTGATAACCACCAATCTTTCAAATAATGACGATAACCGACCCGGCTACCCTGCCGATGAGACATTTGGCATTAATAAATTCTCGCAGGTTAATGTTTATGAGCTGCCATCCGGCTTAACCCGTTTTTATTTACCCGGATTATTGAAGGCAAAACGTGTTTTACTATCGGGTAATTTCAATAACTGGAGCACCTTAAAGGGCATAATGATCAAAACGGATAGCGGCTGGGTAGCCGATGTAAAGCTTGCTCCTGGTGTATACGAATACAAATATATTATTGATGGCCGCTGGCAGCGCGACAAGAGCAATCTGCAGCAACACCCGGATGGCTTTAACGATGTAAATTCGGTTTATTACCGGTACAACCACACCTTCAGGCTTCCAGCGTTTGCCGGGGCGCATAAGATCACACTCGCAGGCAGTTTTAATAACTGGGACGCCAATGCTATCATCCTCCAAAAAAAGGGTAACAGCTGGGAAACTAAACTTTACCTGCACGATGGAATGCACACCTACCGGTACCTGGTAGATGGCCAGTGGTTTACAGATCCTGTAAACCCGGTAAAGTTAAAGGATATTGATGGCCATACCAATTCGGTAATAAACCTGGGCGAAACCATTAATTTTAAGCTTAACGGATACGCAAAGGCCCAAAAGGTATATGTGGCAGGCAGTTTTAATAACTGGAAACCCAACGAGATAGCCCTTAAAAAAACAGCAACGGGATGGGTATTACCGTTAATAATACCTGCAGGCAATTATGGCTACAAATTTATTGTTGATGGCAGCTGGATAACCGATCCGCTGAATAAGCGAACTGTTGTGGAAGGAGGAGTAACCAATTCTTTTATAACAGTTAAGCCTAACTATACTTTTAAGCTAAGGGGCTATGGCAATGCCAAAAGTGTGCATATTGCCGGTAACTTTAATGACTGGGACCCCGAAGGCCTGATTCTTGATCATAACGGTGATGAATGGGCCATCAGCCTCAACCTTAAACCTGGCAAATACCGCTATAAGTTTTGGGTCGACGGTAACTGGATCCTGGATCCCGGAAATAAATTATACGAACAAAATGAATATAATACCGGAAATTCCGTTTTATGGATTGAGTAAGAAAGGAGTCAAGAGATTCAAGAGTCAGGATGGGAAACTGTTTGAAGTTTTTATGCTTCGCGCGAGCCAGCTCCATTTTTTTTGATTCTTGATTCTTGACTCTATCTTAATAGAAGTATATTAGCTACACCAGAATAATTTTTATGACTATCCCCATATACCAGGCCGATGCCTTTACTGAAACCCTGTTTGGCGGCAACCCGGCGGCCATTTGCCCGCTTACTGATTGGTTGCCCGATGACACCATGCAAAAAATAGCCATTGAGAACAACCTGGCCGAAACTGCTTTTTTTGTAAAAACAGATACCGGCTACAAACTGCGCTGGTTTACTCCGGAATACGAAATTGATCTTTGCGGTCATGCCACGCTGGCATCGGCACATATATTATTTACCGAGCTGGGTTTCGATGGCGATGCCATCCAGTTTGAAACCGTAAAAGCCGGCACCCTGATTGTAAAACGCGACAGTGATAAATACACCATGGATTTTCCATCCAGGCCACCTATACCAATTGAACCACCAAACGGACTGGCCGAATCGCTTGGCGAAAAGGAGCCGCTGGCCTTTTTAAGATCAAGGGATTACTTCATAGTTTACGAAACCGAGCAGGACATCAGGGACCTTACTCCCGATTTTTTTGCCTTATCAAAAATGGATACCGTAGGCGTAATAGCAACCGCCCCCGGTGATAATTCCGATTTTGTTTCCCGTTTCTTTGCTCCCGGCGCCGGCATCCCCGAAGACCCGGTTACCGGGTCGGCACATTGCAACCTTATACCTTATTGGGCAAAAAGATTGGGCAAAAATAAGCTCCATGCTTACCAGATCTCCGCCCGCCGCGGCGAACTTTGGTGTGAACTAAAAGGCGACCGCGTGCTGATGAGCGGCAAAGCGGTTACTTATTTAAAGGGCGAAATTTCTATTAGTCATTAGTCATTAGTCATTAGTCATTAGTCATTAGTCATTAGTCATTAGTCATTAGTCATTAGTCATTAGTCATTAGTGTCAAGTTGCGGGGCCGCGGTGTTGTTTTAATTAATCTATTTATTTTTTTCACAACCCCTCTCCTGTCCTTTGTCCGAAAGTCCTTTGTCTGAAAGTCCYTTGTCCGAATGTCCCAAAATCCTTCCTCCTTCCTCCTCCTAAAAAAAGTTTAATAAATCATTTTTTTATGATTACTTTGAAGGTTAAATTTTTGTAAGGGATACAACAAAATAAATGCAGCTTACCCGCTTAGAAATCAAGGGCTTTAAGAGTTTTGGAGATAAGATCACCATTAATTTTAATGAGGGTGTAACTGCAATTGTAGGACCCAACGGCTGCGGAAAATCAAACGTAGTTGATGCCATCCGCTGGGTACTGGGCGAACAAAGCACCCGCATGCTGCGATCAGAGAAGATGGATAACGTGATCTTCAATGGAACCAAAAGCCGTAAATCGGCCAACCTTGCCGAAGTTTCCCTTACTTTTGATAATACCAAAAACGTACTGCCTACCGATTACTCGCAAGTTACCCTTACCCGAAAGCTTTACCGCACCGGCGAAAGTGAATACCGCCTGAACGACGTACAGTGCCGCCTGAAAGATATTACCGACCTGTTCCTGGATACCGGCATCGGCTCCGACTCCTACTCTATCATCGAGTTGCGGATGATAGACGAGATCATCACCAACAAGGAAGGTTCGCGCCGGAATTTGTTTGAGGAAGCATCGGGCATCTCTAAATACAAGCTCCGCAAAAAACAAACTTTCAGCAAACTAAAGGATACCGAAGCCGACCTGGAACGCGTGGAAGACCTGCTTTTCGAGATAGAGAAGAACCTCAAATCACTGGAGAACCAGGCTAAAAAAACCGAGCGTTATTACCGCATCAAAGAGCAATACAAATCGCTCAGCATTATGCTGGCATCGTTCAGGATTGTATCTTTCAGCGAATCGTTAAAGAAAATTGAGGACCAGGAGCAGCAGCAAAAAGCCGAAAAAGGAGGTATTGTTGCCCAGATAGATACTTTGGAAGCTGCACTGCAACAACAAAAGCTGGATAGCATCACCAAAGAAAAAAACCTATCTGTACAGCAAAAAACCACCAACGAGTTTGTAGCTAAGATTCGTGCTTATGAGAGTGAGAAAAAGATCAAGAACGAACAGCTCAAATTTCAGCAGGATAAGGAATCAAGGTTAACCGAGGAACTGGATAGGGATAAAAACCAGCTTAACCACGTACTGTATAACATTAAGCGCTTATCCGAAGAAAAAGCATTGGAGGATGAGAGCCTGCAAACCATCCAAAGCCGCTTAGCTGACCTGAAGGAGGCCGTTGATGAGCTGCGTGCACAACAAGCCGATGCCCGCAATGAACTCACAGAGATTACCGGCATCAATACCCGCCTGCAAAACCAGGTCTACAAGGCCGAGAAGGATATTGATATCCTGCAAATTCAGCAACAGGCCCTGGAGCAGGAAAGTCAGCGCAATATGGAAGATACCACCAATAAAGAGGTAGAACTTTCGCATTTTAACCAGGTGGTTGCCGAACTGCAAAACCGTAAGGAAACGCTGGATTATGATTACCAGTCGGCTTTGGATTTTGAGAATAAATTAAAAGAACAGATAGCCGAAACTGATTCGGAACTGAGTTTGGTAAAAGATACCATCATTAAAGAAAGCCGCAAGCTGGATGCCAAACAAAACGAGTACAACCTTACCAAAAGCATGGTGGATAACCTGGAAGGTTTTCCGGAGTCTATCCGCTTTTTAAAGAAAAATGCCGACTGGGCCAAAAATGCCCCCCTGTTTAGCGATGTACTGTTTTGTAAGGAAGAGTACCGGGTAGCCATTGAAAACTACCTGGAACCACTGATGAACTATTATGTGGTTGATAACTATGATGAAGCTATAAAGGCCATACAACTATTGAGTAATGCCGCCCGGGGTCGCGCACACTTCTTTATACTGGAAAACTATGAGGAAGTAATACCTGCTAACCCGGCTTTTGAAAATGCAGGCGCTGTTTCGGCCCTGAAAGTAATAGAGGTTGATAAAAGATATGCCCAGCTATGTAACCATCTGCTTAAAGATGTTTACCTGGTTGATGATGATAAAGACCAGCAGATTAACAATGCCGCCCTGCCCAATGGAGTTGTGTTGATTGGCAAAAGCGGCAAGTTCAATAAATCAAAGCATACCATGGCCGGCGGTTCGGTGGGTTTGTTTGAGGGAAAGAGGATTGGCCGGGCCAAGAATTTAGAGAACCTGGCAAAGGAGATTAAGGGTATCGAAAACCTGGTTAATGCGCAAAAAAGCAAATCGGATGAGTTGCAAAGCAAGCTTTCGGCCCTGCGTTCATCAACCAAAAGCAACGAGATTAATGAACAGCAGATGATCATTAACCGGTTGAATACCGAGCTGATAACCGTAAAGACCCGGCAGGAACAATACCAAACGTTTATTGAGAACAGCCTTAACCGTAAGGATGATATTGCCCGGAAGATTGCCGGCATCAAAGATGAAATGACGGCCCTGCACCCACAGCTTGCCGAGCTAAAAATGCAGAAGCAGATTCAGAGCGATCTGCTGGTTGATAAACAGGCCGCTTTTAACGAGTTGAATGAATATGTATCGGTACAATCAAATGCCTTTAACCAAGAGAATATCCGTTTTCACCAACAGCAAAACAAGGTATCAAGCCTAATAAAAGACCTGGAATATCGCGATACACAACAGGAAAGCCTGGAAACCCGCATCAAACAAAACAGCACCGAGCTGGAGAAAGTAAAGATTGCGATACAGGAAAATCTGAAGCAGGCCGATAACTCCGACGATGACCTGCTGGAGATGTATGAGCAAAAGGAAAACCTGGAAAAAGCCACCCAGCAAGCCGAGCAGGAATATTACCAATGGCGCGGCATTATCACCGAAAACGAAAATGAGATAACCGCGTTAAGACGTAAAAAAGACAACCACGAGGTTATAGAAAACGAACTGCGCGATGAACGTAACAATCTTAAACTGGAACTGAACGCCCTGAAAGAGCGTTTATCTGTAGAGTTTAATATCGACATCGAAGATTTGCCCGAGACCGAAACACCTGTTGAAAGTGAGCATGACCTGCGCGAAAAAGCAGATAAGCTAAAAAAACAGCTGGATGATTTTGGCGCAATTAACCCGATGGCGGTTGAGGCTTATAACGAAATGAACGAGCGTTATACCTTTATCCAGGCGCAAAAGAAAGATCTGAGCGAGGCGAAAGCATCCTTATTAGCCACCATACAGGAGATTGATGATACCGCTAAAGAAAAGTTCATGCACGCCTTTATCATGGTGCGCGAGAATTTTATCAAAGTGTTCCGATCCCTGTTTAATGAGGAAGATTCCTGCGACCTGATCCTGACCGATCCCAACCATCCGCTGGAATCGGATATTGATATCATCGCCAAGCCAAAAGGCAAACGCCCCCTATCCATTAACCAGCTATCGGGGGGCGAAAAAACGCTTACAGCCACCGCGATCCTCTTTTCGCTTTACCTGCTTAAACCAGCGCCATTCTGTATTTTTGATGAGGTAGATGCCCCGCTTGATGACACCAATATTGATAAGTTCAATAATATTATCCGCACCTTTTCCAAGGATTCACAATTCATCATCGTATCGCATAACAAACGCACTATTGCCAGTACCGATGTAATTTATGGTGTAACCATGGTTGAGCAGGGCATTTCGCGTGTGGTACCCGTTGATTTGCGTGAACTTGCAGATTAATTCTCCTGCTCTTTCCGGAACGACTGTGTTGCTGATAAAACATGATTATGTTTTCTGCGTGCCGAGGTATGCTACATATACCAAAGAAAACGGGGCAAAAGACGATCATCTTTTGCCCCGTTTTCACAAATGGCTTTTGGCCTTATGCTTTCAGCTTATTCTTATTTATGGCGGAACTCTTTTTTACCCACCATCCCTTTAAATTTACGCTCATCCAGCTTAAGTGTCATATCTGAAACCTGCTGTGCCGACATGGTTTTAGCTTTTGCTAAACTTTGAACCTTCGGACCAGACACATCATAAACACCTGTGCTAATATAGTTTAAGGCGTGTTGCAGTAATACTTCTGTACTATCGCCAAAATCCTTTGTTACATCGTCATAATCAAGTTTACCCGGATAGTCTGTTGAGCCTGGCGTCATTCCCGAATAATAACCACCCTGGTTGGCCGAGTTTTTGGTTTCAAATTGCGGCACATATAATTGATATTTATTAATATCTATAGCAAAAAAGCCTACCGGCTTGCCATAACTGGTACGACCTATAAGGTTAACTTCCATTTCGGGGCGCAGGTTATTAATAGTTAGCTCACTTGCTGATGCGGTTGAACCAGTTACTATAAAAAACACCTTACTTATATTTAACGAACCATTTTTGGCAAAGTTAATCCGGTTATTAGCAGGTAAAAAATCCCCTTTATTAATATCGTATATAGCGCTTAACAGCGGGTGGTTATCAGCCTGCAGCTTATTATTATAGTAATAGGTAAACATCTGGGTGCCGCTTTTTGCAGCAGGTACAATCAGGTTATCCAGGTATTCGGCTGTTTCAACACTTCCACCGCCATTATAGCGCAGGTCGACAACCAGGTCTGTAATGCCCGCAGTGCTAAAGGCATTAACAGCTTTTAATAACTGAGGGCGGGCGTTTGCTATTACGGTAAAAGTATTAAAAACAATATATCCTATTTTTTTATCACCCATAGTAAAAACCTTGTATTTTAAAACCGGGTTAATGGTATATTCAGCTACGGTTAACGACACATCGACGTTAGTATTATCCGCCTTCTTAAGCGTCATTGTAATTGGGTCGGTGCCAAAAACTGCATTTACTACAAAGTTTACATTGGTGCCGTTATCATAATCCAAACTGGTACGGTTATTAAGTTTTACAATTTGGTCTCCCCTTTTAATACCTGCGTTATCAGCAGGCGAACCCGGATATACATATTTTACGCGCAGGTCGTTGGCTTCCTGGTACAACACCGAAAATCCAAAATCGCCGCTTACGCCGCCCAACTCTGCAGAAACAGACCCATCATCAATAAACGAGTATTTAGCCGAACCCGGATCGGCAGCGTAATACTCGTACGGAAACCCCGTTGCCGGGTTAATTTTATATTGCGAAAGTTTATCTACCTCGCTGGTAAGTGCGGCCAATTCATTAGCGCCTGTGAATGAGCGGGGAGCAAAGGTTTTATAATCGGGTAAGGCATCATACCATAAATAAGTCTCCTTGGTATACAGGTAAACCGAATCCTTGATCAGGTTGGATGTTTCCAACTTGATTGCTGTGGAATCAGTAGTGTTAACGATTATTTTTTTATCCTTATGGCATGCTGATAACAAACCAGCGGTAAGGATGATTACTGAGTAAAATATTTTTCTCATATATAAATGAATTATAATATAAATGTGTTAACGCTATAAAAATAAGTATGTTACAACAAGCGCTATAAAAATTTGCCGGCGCTTATATAATCTATTCCCACAGTCTCGGCACATAAACTGTCGGTTTCCGAATTTCCTATCATCAAAATATCCCTGCGCTGCAGGTTATGTTCCTGCATCAATAAATGTACCACATCGGGTTCGGGCTTGGGCATTGTTTCTTCGGCAAAATAGCAAATAAGGTAGGGTTCCAGTTTATGCCATTCCACCTGCTTTATTTTGTTTACCTGCTCCGATACATTTCCGTTTGTAACAATGAACAGTTTTTTACGATCAACTACAATTTCCTGTAGCAAAGTAAGCATATTTTGATATAAAAGCAATTTCAAAGGAAGCTTGGCTGTCAGCATAAGGTTGTCAAACTTATCCCTGTACTGTTCGGCAACCGGAAACGCATTGGCAACTTTATCAAAAACAGCATCCGCTCCTTCCTTTAAATACGTAGCGGTCATCAAATTGGTTGTCTCTTTAGCATCAACCAGCTCAACATATTCCAGCATGTTGGCAAAAAGGTAATAAACCTGGTATGTGTAATCTTTAGCTGGATATAAAACATCGTCAAGTTCCAAAATGAACGCTGTTTTGCGCTTATCAATATCTTTATACTTCATTGTCCCCGGCAAGGATTGTTATATTATACTCATTAAATAATACTCCGGCTTGTTGCAGCAAGGCTATTTCCGGTGCACGGAAAAGGTAAACAACCTCAACACCCAGATCGAGGCATAAAGTTAACATTTCGTGTGTATAACTGGCTGATTGTGGATCGGGAAGGCGGACAAGCTGTCCTGGTTTCAGCATAAAAGCGGGCAACTCAAGGTGATCGCCCATAATAATGTCGTCGCCATTCAGTTTGTTTTTTAGCTTATAGGCCGGCGCGGAATTAGCTGCTGTTATTAATATCTTCAATTTATTGTACAATTAAACCATCCTTCATCATCACCGTCCGATCCGACAGGTTGGCAAGATCTTCATTATGAGTAACAATTACAAAGGTTTGGTTAAATTCCTTACGCAACTTAATGAAAAGTTCATGCAGCTCAAGCGCATTTACCGAATCGAGGTTCCCCGAAGGCTCATCGGCAAAAATAAGCGCCGGGTTATTAATTAGCGCGCGTGCCACGGCTACCCTTTGCTGTTCGCCGCCCGATAATTCATTTGGCTTATGGCTCATCCTTTCACCTAAACCCAGCAATACAAGCAGTTCTTTGGCTTTCCTTTCAGCTTCAGATTTTGATACACCTGCAATAAAGGCCGGGATACAAACATTTTCAATCGCGGTAAACTCGGCCAATAAATGGTGAAACTGGAAAATAAAGCCAATTTTACGGTTCCTAAAATCACTTAGATGCTTGTTATTGAGCTTACTTAGTTCAATATCATTAATATACAACTGACCAGAATCGGGCCTGTCCAGCGTACCCAAAATATTAAGCAGGGAGCTTTTGCCTGCGCCCGATGCACCAACAATGGTAACAATTTCGCCACGCTGAACATCCAGATCAACCCCTTTTAATATTTGTAGCTGCCCGTACGATTTAAAGATAGATTTGGCTTTAAGCATAGCGCAAAGTTAGTGTTTTGGTTGATTTTATTGGGAGACCCCAAATGGATTAAAACTGTGAAAGAAATTTAAAGGGCGGAAGGTAAAAAAGAAAACAAAACGTTGCGTGAGTCGTATACAAATAAGTAAATTTAAACTCAAAAGAAATAAGCCTTATTACAGCCATCCTGATTTTTATATGATTAAACACCTTCAATTAATTTGTTGCATACTTCTTTTCGACCTATCGTTTATAAGCGCGCAACAGCTATTTGTTGAAAAATACCCGGTGAATATTTACGGCGGCGCTATACAAAGCTGGACCATGGCGCAGGACAAGGAAGGAGTATTGTATATTGCCAATAATGATGGTGTGCTTAGATACGATGGCCTAAAGTGGGACCTAACAACTATTACCGACCAGAATTATGTTTTTTCGCTGGGGCTTAACTCAAAAAACGATATTTTTATAGGCTCATATAACGAATTAGGATACCTCCGTAAAGATAGCGCCGCTAATTATAAATATCACTCCTTATTACCCCTTGTCCCCAAACAGTATAAAAGCTTAAATGATGTAGTACAAACCATCGTTTTTAACGATGAGGTAATCTTCAACAACAAAAAAAATATTTTCCTGTATAAAAACGGGAGGATTAAAGTGCTTGCCATTAAAAACGCCTGGTTATTTAAATTAAAAAAACAGTTATTTTCTACAAACAGCGAGGGTTTATGGATTTATAAAAACGGCGAATTTGAGGATGCAGGATTTGGTAAAGAACTGGAACTGGCCGGCATCCATTTAAAACGCATTGCAGATTATGAAAACGGTCAATACCTTTTGCTTGATGACAATAACCGGGTATGGGTATTAAATCCCCTTGGAACAAATAGCGGTAAAAGGTTGCGCCTAATTACCCCCAATCCCGTCACCCATTCAAAAACTGCCGAAATAAGAGGTATCCTCTACCTTGATAATAGCAAAATATGCGTGTTTACAGCAGAAGGGATTGTTTTTTTAAATAAAGAAGGTAAAACGGTAAACTTTATTTCAAAAGATGTGCTGGGGTTAAATCTCAATTCAGGATTTATCTTCCAGGATATGAATCATAATACCTGGCTGGGTACAGATTCATTTATTTCGCAAATCATTACAAGCTCGCCCTTATCTATATACAATAAACAAAATGGCCTTGAGGGAAATCTATTATCCTTTGGAAAAAAAGACCAGCATTTATATGTGGGTACAGACAAAGGACTTTTTTATAGAGATGAAAATGCAACCTTTTCTCTTGTACCAGGAACTGCCGGAGAGAACTGGAATATGTTCAATTTTAATCAGAAATTATATTTAGCACACCGCGACGGCGTTTTTGAAATAGAGGGAAAGAAAGCCACACTGCTGGTAAATCATTTGTTTATACAAACCATAGGCGAGGTACGCAACAGGCCCGATTGCATGATCATGGGCACTTATAACACAGGCATCTGGCTGCTGGAAAAACGAGGCAATGCCTGGCATCAAAAAAAAATAAAAGGCTTTGAAGAGGAAACCAGGTTTATACAGCAGGATGATGAGGGCGATTTATGGATAAGTCATTACAACAAGGGGATCTTTAAACTGCGGTTAAATGCGCAAATGGATTCGGTAACGGGTACCACTTTTTATAATACGGCAAACGGCTTGCCCTCAAACCTAAATAACCGTATCTACCGGTTAAAAAACGGTAAAATAATTGTAACCACTACCGATGGTATTTATAATTATAACAAAATTAAAAACAGGTTTGAGCCCGATGCCATATTCCGAAAAGCAACCGGTAAAGGCTTTTGCATTTATACCCTTGCCGAAAACGCAAATGGCGATATTTACTTTTGGGGGGCTCCATCAAAAAAAACACAAACCGCAGGCGCCCTTATTAAGCAGCCTGGTGGCTCATTTAAGTTATTTTTAACCCCATTCAGCAAAATATCAACAAACACGCACGGTTTGCTGCGTATTGATGTAGATGCGCCATTACTTATTGCCGGCCCCGATGAAGTATGGATTGGTAATGTGGATAAAATTATCAGTTACAATCGTGCTCAAAAAACTTATTATAACAAGCCCTTTAAATTATCAATTAAAGCTGTATTGGCGGCCGATTCAACAATCTTTACAAGCGGCGGCAAACTACCTCAAAACGAGCTTGCATTTAGTCAGAATAAATTAAAATTCATTTTTGCAAGCTCATTTTATGAGGATGCCGATAAAATTGAATACCAGTATAAGTTAAAAGGTTTTGAAAATAAATGGTCTACCTGGAACAAGGAAAAAGAAGCTTTGTTCACCAACCTGGCCAACGGCAATTATACTTTTTTTGTACGGGCCAAAAACATTTACGGGCAAATAACCGCGCCTGTTTCTTATTCCTTTCATATCAACGCCCCATGGTATAAAACCTGGTGGGCTTACTTACTTTATTTGTTGTTGGCTTTGCTGGCCTTTTACCTGGTTAATATATTTAATACCAGCCGTATAAGAAGGCAAAAACTGGTGCTGGAACGTAAAGTAAATGAAAAAACCATTGAGCTAAGCGGCAAAAACGATGAAATTTTAGCACAAAGCAAGGCGTTGCAAGAGCTGAATTTAACCAAAGACAAACTCTTTTCTATTATCTCGCACGATTTGAGGGGACCTATAGGCCAATTAAAACAAACCCTTGATCTGGTAAAATCGGGAGACTTAAGCCTGGAAGAACTTGAAACACTGATACCCGAGCTTGATGACAATATTGGCTCAACATTTAGTCTTACAGATAATTTACTTTATTGGGCACAAAGCCAGATGGAAGGAATCCAGGTAAAGCCTGCCTGGTTTAATGCGATAGATATTGCCGAAGAAAACTATAACTTATTTAAACTTAACGCCGATGCTAAAAACATCCGCATTATAAATAACATCAACAAAAACATTTCCATTTTCGGCGATATGGATATGATAAGGCTGGTATTGCGCAACCTCATCAATAATGCCATTAAATTTACCCCTTGCGATGGCACCATAGTTTTAGGCTATAGCACCCAACCGGGATTTGTTGAAGTTTATGTACAGGATACCGGCAACGGAATGTCTGAAACGGAAATTGACGCCATACTAAAAAAGGAAAACTTTCATAAAGACGGTACTTCGGGCGAAAAAGGATCGGGGCTTGGGCTGATGCTTTGCCAGGATTTTATTGCAAAAAATAACGGAAAACTAACCATCGAAAGCAAATTGGGTGTAGGCAGTAAAATTTCCTTTTGGTTAAAAGGCGAGAATTAATCTTTCTAATAAAATAAAATTGTCATTTCGATTGAGCAAGGGAAGGAACGAGCGTGGCGCGAAAGAGAAATCTTTTACGACATGCAAGGTTTGCCATGCAAGGGTCGATCTGCATAGTGGGAATAGCCTGTCGTATAAGATTTCTCACTCGTTCCTCGTTTCGAAATGACAATATTTTTTTAATATGTAATGTGAATAAAGAGAGATATGCGCACAACGTAGCGCATATCGGTGGGTAATTAAAAAAACTCCAAACACCGATGAAATAAACTCCACAAACCTCCCCTACCTTTAAAACAAAATTGTAGATTTACCGCAAATTCTTCAAAAAACATGAATATTCACGAATATCAGGGCAAAGCCATATTAAAGAGCTTTGGCGTTAGAGTTCAGGAAGGCATTGTTGCCGATACTGTTGAGCAGGCTGCAGAGGCTGCCCAAAAATTGAAAGAAGACCTGGGATCAAGCTGGGTAGTGATAAAAGCACAGATCCATGCCGGTGGCCGTGGTAAAGGCGGCGGCGTAAAGCTGGCTAAAAACCTTGACCAGGTTAAAGAGATTGCAGGCAAAATTATTGGCATGCAGCTGGTTACCCCGCAAACCGGACCTGAAGGTAAAAAAGTAAAAAAGGTTTTAGTAGCTCAGGATGTTTACTACCCGGGCGAAAGCGAAACCAAAGAGTTTTATATGAGCGTATTGCTCGATCGTGCTAAGGGCCGTAACATTATCATGTACAGCACCGAAGGCGGTATGGATATTGAGGAAGTTGCACACTCAACTCCCGAATTAATATTTAAAGAAGAAATTGACCCTAAAGTTGGTCTGCAAGGTTTCCAAACCCGCAAAATAGCTTTCAACTTAGGTTTATCGGGCGAGGCTTTTAAAGATATGACTAAATTCATAGCTGCCCTGTACAAAGCTTACGAAGCAACCGACTCATCACAATTCGAGATTAACCCGGTATTAAAAACATCTGATAACAAAATTTTAGCTGTTGATGCCAAGGTTAATATTGATGACAATGCGTTATACCGTCACCCTGATTATGCCGCTATGCGCGATACCGACGAGGAAGACCCTACCGAAGTTGAAGCAAGTAAATCAAACCTTAACTATGTAAAGCTTGATGGTAACGTAGGCTGTATGGTTAACGGCGCCGGTTTAGCTATGGCAACTATGGATATCATTAAAATTGCCGGTGGCGAGCCTGCCAACTTCCTTGATGTTGGTGGTACTGCCAATGCCGAAACCGTTAAAGCAGGTTTTAACATCATCCTTTCCGACCCTAACGTTAAAGCAATCCTCATCAACATCTTTGGTGGTATTGTTCGTTGCGACCGTGTTGCCCAGGGTGTTATTGATGCCTACAAAGAAATTGGCAACATCCCTGTACCAATCATCGTTCGTTTACAAGGCACCAACGCTACCGAAGCAAAAGAACTGATAGATAACTCAGGTTTAAAAGTATACTCGGCCATTTTGCTTAAAGAAGCAGCCGAAAGAGTAAAAGAAGTATTGGCTTTGTAATTGCCAGTCACCACTGTATTGAAAAGGGGCCTGGTGCCCCTTTTTTGGTTTAAAATCATCTACAATAAAAAATGTCATTGCGAGTACTAAAATCCGGGGACTCTGAAGGGAAAATGACGTTTTAATAGATTTGTCATCCTGAACGCAGTGAAGGATCTATTCGCAGACTGTACAGGGCGAAAAAGCATGGCGAATAATAGATGCTTCACACCGTTCAGCATGACAAAAGGCCTTTTTTGCAAACACGTCATGGGTAGCGCAGCGCGGCAACCGCGAACTGTACAGAGCCGCTATTTGGGTACTAACTTTACTTTGTGCTAACCGATAACATCGGCCCGCTCTTGGCCGCGGGAGGGCCAGACACTTTTGTCTTGATACAAAAGTGTCCAAAAAATCAAGTCAGCAGAAATGCTTCTTTGCCGCACGGGCCTTTGCCCTGCAAAACGGGCAAAACCTGGGCTGGAATTATTTTGCCCTTATCCGCCAGGCTCCCACACATGCAAAAACTTCCTATGCCCTGCAGCCGCACAGCCCCGCATTGTTTTGCCCGTTTTCGCCCGAAGCTGTTC